>NZ_JBITGE010000030.1:0-99661 GCF_044456785.1 Micromonospora sp. NPDC050795
CCGCGATCTGGCACAACCGGACCACCGGCCAGCCCGTGACGAGATCCCTGATCGCCTACGACCACTGAACCAACTTCGGACTTACTCGTCTAGGGCCTGCCCGGCGTCCTGCCGGACAGGCCCCGAGGATCGGCTCAGCGCTTCAGCGTGAAGGTGAAGTCGCCGGAGGGCTTGCCGCTCAACCGGAATGCCGACACGACCTTGCCCTCCATGATCAGTCGGTCGACCTCGCCGCGCGACAGACGGCAACCCTCAGCGACCAGCCGGGTCGGTCGGACCGGGACCCGTGCCGCGTTGCGGACCGCGACGTCGATCACGTCGAGGTCCAGGTGCTCCGATCCGCCGGTGTCGAGACGCCAGGCGTCGGTCCAGTCCAGGGCGAATCGGTTCCGGTGCTGGACGGCCGGATCCTGGAGCAGTTCGGCGATCAGGCCACCATCGTTGGTGTGGAGCCGGTCCAGCCGTTCGGGTGGGATGGTGCGCACGGTCATCCGTTCCAGGACGGTGAGTTTCGCCGTCTCCCCGCACTCGGTGCAGAGCACGAGAAGCCAGACGTCGAGGAGCTTGTGGTTGGCGTTGACACGGAACTTGCCGCTCGCCCGAAGGCGTTGGGACGGGCACGCGTGGCAACGGCGGTTGACGATCGGCAGGCAGGTGGGCACGACGGCCCAGTGAATGAGCACAGAGGTACACCGGTTTCAGTGAGAAGTCCGCAGCAAAAAGGAGCGCGGCGCACAGGCGCGACGCGCGACAGATCAGCTCTCGGGAGGTCTCACAGGGTGTACAACGGCACGTCCTTGCCTAGACGACCTGGTTGCGCAGCACGGTAACGGCGCGCGGCGGCGCCGCTCCACTGGTTTTACGCGTCAGGAGCCCGGGTGGCGGGACGAGCGAACCGGTCAGTCCTTCGGGACCGGCAGGACCACGCCCTCGGCCGCCGACCGGTGGGCCAGCTCGATCAACTCGACAGTGTGGACGGAGTCCCGTGGGTCCACCGGCATCGGCGTGCCGTCGCGCAGCGCAGCCGCCACCTGGGCGTAGAAGCTCTGGTACGCGCCGGGTTCGGTCGGCACGGGCCGCAGGTCACCGTCGACGCCGAGCAGGCCGTAGCGGTCCGGCGGGAACTCACCCCAGCCCGGCTGGTCCGGGCGGCCACCGTCGTGCAGCGCCGCCTCCTGCACGTCCAGCCCGTAGCTGGTGTAGCCGGCCCGGTCGCCCAGCACCCGCAGGCGCGGCCCGAGCTGAGCGGTCACCGCACCCATCCACAGGTGCGAGTGGACCCCGCTGGCGTGGGTCAACGCCACGAAGGCGTCGTCGTCGACGGCCGCGCCCGCCCGGCGACGGTCCACCTCCGCGTACACCCTCTCGACCTGGCCGAACAGCTGCACCGCCTGGTCGACGAGGTGGGCGCCGAGGTCGAAGAGGGCGCCGCCGGCCTCCTCCGGACCGGCCAGCTCCCGCCAGCCCGGCTTGATCGTCGGACGGAACCGCTCGAACCGGGACTCGAAGCGCAGCACCTGCCCCAACTCGCCCTGCTCGACCAGGCGGCGGACGGTCAGGAAGTCGCCGTCCCAGCGCCGGTTCTGGAAGACCGTCAGCGGCACCCCACGCTCGGTCGCCTCGTCGATCAGCGCGCGGCCCTCCGCGGCGGTCGGGGAGAGGGGCTTGTCGACGACGACCGGCAGGCCGGCGGCGAGCGCCGCGCGCGCCATCGGCACGTGCTGCCGGTTCGGCGTCGCCACCACGACCAGGTCCAGGGCGTCCGGGGTACGCCACAGCTCGTCGGCGTCGTCGACCAGGCGGGCGTCCGGGAAGTGCTGCCGCGCCTGCTCGCGTCGCTGCGGATCACGGGTCACGATGGCGTCGAGCCGCAGCCCGGGGGTCGCGGCGATCAGCGGCGCGTGGAACACCCGGCCCGCCAGCCCGTACCCCAGCAGACCAACCCGCAGCGCCTTCGCCATGCCGTGCCCCCGTCTCCCTGGTCCGCGCCCTGATCTGGCCCGGTACCGCTGAGAAGAATCTACGCCGGGGGCGGTCGGGCCCGATCTCGGCCCGGTGCCGGTCAGGTCACCGGGTCGGCGCGCAGGTAGGTGAGGACCGCGAGCACGCGCCGGTTGGTGTCGTCGCTGGGGGGCAGGTCGAGCTTCAGCAGGATGTTGCCGACGTGCTTGCCGACCGCCGCCTCGCTGACGTGCAACCGGCCGGCGATCGAGGCGTTGGACCGCCCCTCGGCGAGCAGCGCCAACACCTCGCGTTCCCGGGCGGACAGCGCGGCGAGCGGGTCGCGGGGGCGGTGCAGCAGTTGCCGGACCACGTCCGGGTCGATGGCGGTGCCGCCGTCGGCGACCCGGCGCAGCGTGTCGACGAACTCGGTGACCTCGGCGACCCGGTCCTTGAGCAGGTAGCCGACGCGTTGGCCGTCGCCGCTGTCCAGCAGCGCCGCCGCGTACCCGGTCTGTACGTACTGGCTGAGCACCACGACCGGGAGGTCAGGTCGCTCGGTGCGCAGCGTGACGGCCGCGCGCAGCCCGTCGTCGCGGCGGCCCGGCGGCATCCGGATATCGGTCAGCACCAGGTCCGGTTGGTGGTCGCGGGCCGCCGCCAGCAGGTCCGGTGCGGAGCCGACGGCCGCGCACACGGTGAAGTCGAAGCGGGTCAGCAGCGCGACCAGACCCTCCCGCAGCAGCACCTCGTCCTCGGCGAGCACCACCCGGGTCACCGACGACATGGCAGCTCCACCCGGACCACTGTAGGACCGCCGGGCGGGCTGGACAGCAGCAGCCGGCCGTCCACCGCGGCGACCCGGTCGGCGAGCCCGGTCAGGCCGGTACCCCGGGCCGGGTCGGCGCCGCCGTGACCGTCGTCGGTCACCTCGACGACGAGGTCACCGCCGACCCGGCTGAGGCGTACGTCGGCGCGGGTCGCCCGGGCGTGCCGGGCCACGTTGCCCAGCGCCTCGGAGACCACGAAGTAGGCGGTGGTGTCCACGATCTCCGGCAGCTCGTCGTGCAGGTCGGCGTGCACGGCGACCGGGATGGTGGCGGCGTCGGCCAGCTCGCGGACGGCGCCGGCCAGGCCGAGGTCGGTGAGGCTCTGCGGCCGGATGCCGTGCACCAACTGCCGCAGCATCACCATCAGGCCCCGGGCCTGGTCGTGCGCCACGGCGAGGGGGCGGGACGCGGGAGAGTCCTCGGGTACGTCCAGCCGGGCCAGCCCGAGCTGGAGGGTGAGGCTGGTCAGCCGCGGCTGGGCACCGTCGTGCAGGTCGCGCTCGATCCGACGGCGTTCGGCCTCGTACGCGCCGACCAGTCGGGTGCGGGAGCGGGTGACCTCGCGCAGCGCCGCCGCGTCCACCGGGTGGGCCAGCAACCACCGGGCCACGGCTGCCTGGGCGGCGGCGAGCAGACCGACGGCGTACCAGAGAACCGGGATCAGCAGCACCCCCACGATGGCGTACGGGATGGCTTCGCCGGTGCTGTCGATCGGCTGCCAGATCACCACCGGCTGGTTGGCGTCTCCGGCCAGCCAGGGGCTGGAGATCATTCCGAGGTCGAGCAGCACCAGCACCAGGAACACCCAGTAGGCGACCGGAGTGAACCCGCCCAGCCAGAACAGGTAGGCCACCTCCCGCCAGGTCGCGGCGTTGCGGTAGCGGGCGACCAGGCCCGGCCAGGGCGACGAGGGCAGCGGGCGACCGTCGACGAGCCCGACCCGCCACCGCTCGACGACGGCCACCGGGAAGCTCACGAGCGGGGCCAACGCCAACAGGGTGAGGCTGCCGGTCGCCAGGAACAGCATCAGCGCGATGCTCGGTGGTCGGCCGTGCAGGCGGAGCCCGTTGGCGGCGGCCAGTAGCGGCGCGCCGATGACGAGCAGCCCGACGCCGAGCACGCCGGCGATCGGCACCGTGGTGACCAGGTAGGCCAGCGCGCGCCAGGGCCACGCGGAGATCAGCCAGCGGCGGCGGCGCAGCGCCTCGGCCAGGTGCGAAGGGTGTTCCGTGGTCATGCAGCAGACGCTAATCGGGGGCGACCGGGTGCCCCAGCCGTCCAGATCCACTCTTCGAGGTATGCCCAGCACTACCGGCGAACGGGTGTGCGGGGTCCGGAAACGGGAAGAACGGGCCGTCACGTGGCTCGCGTGACCTGTGCTGGGCGGCGGCTGGAGTGACATGGGTGCCAAGACTTTCGTGGTGGTCGGCGGGACCAGTGGTCTCGGCCTCGCGGTGGCCCGACTGCTCGTCGACGAGCATCACGTGGTGGTGTTCGGCAACGTGCCGGCCGAGGTCGCCGCCGCGGCCGACGAGCTGGGTTGCGACGGCGCCGTCTGCGACATCTCCTCCTACGAGCAGGTCCGTGACGGGTTCGCCGAGGTGGTCGAGCGCTACGGCACGATCGACGGGGTGGCGGCCTGCGCCTCGATGTGGGCGGGCGGCGACCTGGGGGACCTGTCGGTCGAGCACATCCGCAAGGCCGTGGAGATCAACGTTCTGGGCATCACCTACCTGCTGCGGGAGGCGGTGCAGCACCTGCACCGGCAGGGCCACGGCAACGTCGTCTACATCGGCGCGATGGCGCTGGCGGCACCCCGGCCCGGCATCCCCGTCTACCGGGCCACCAAGAGCTATGGCAGCAGCCTTGTCGACTCGCTGGCCGAGGGTCAGCACAGCAACCGGGTCAAGGTGATGCAGCTGCATCCCGGGCCGATGCCGACCCGGCTACAGGAACGGGTGGGTGCCGAGTTCCTGGACGAGGTGTACGCCATGCCCGAACAGGTCGCCACCGAGGTCGTCCGGTTGCTGCTGCTCGAACCCGACGACCTCTACGTTTCCGGTGAGCGCGTGCTGCGCGCGGACGGGCGGTGGTGACGGCCGCAGTCGGACCCGCCGACCGTCCGGTCTCGGCCTGGGCGCCGCTGCGGACGGCGGTCTACCGCAACCTGTGGCTGGCCCTGCTCGCCGCCAACATCGGCACCTGGATGCAGACCGTCGGCGCGCAGTGGCTGCTGATCAACCACTCCAACGCCTCCACCCTCGTCGCGTTGGTGCAGACCGCCGGTCTGTTGCCGGTGCTGCTGCTGGCGTTGCCCGCCGGGGTGCTGGCCGACAGCTTCGACCGCCGGCACCTGCTGATCGCCGTGCAGCTGTTCCTGGTGGCGGTGGCGGTCGTGTTGACGCTGCTCACCCTGACCGACCGGATGCCGCCCGCGCTGCTGCTCACCCTCACCTTCGCGTTCGGTGTCGGGCAGGCGCTGACCCTGCCGGCCTGGGCGGCGGTGATCCCGGAGCTGGTGCCGCAGGAACAACTCCGGTCGGCGTCCGCGCTCGGGTCGATAAGCGTGAACGTGGCGAGGGCGGTCGGACCCGCGGTGGCCGGCGTGCTGATCGCCCGTACCGGCGTCGCCCCGGTCTTCGGCATCAACGCGGTCGCCTTCGCGATCTTCGCGTACGCGCTGTGGCGCTGGCGACCCGGTAACGCCCGCGCGGTCGAGGTGCCGGAGCGGTTCACCGCCGCGTTGCGCGCCGGCAGCCGCTACGTACGCCACTCGCCGATCGTCCGCCGGCTGTTGCGCCGTGCGTTGGTCTTCGTGGTCCCGGCCAGCGCGTTGTGGGCGTTGCTGCCGTTGGTGGCGAGTCGGCGGCTGGGGCTGGGCTCCGGCGGGTACGGAGTGCTGTTGGCCGCCCTCGGCGTGGGCGCCATCGCGGGTGGCGTTCTGCTGGCCGTGATCCGCACCCGGCTGACGGCCAACCAGCTCCTGCTGATCGCCGGGGCGCTGTTCACCGTGGCGCTGACCGTCGTCGGCACCGTCCGGGCGGTGCCGCTGGTGCTGCTCGCCCTGCTGCCCGCCGGGATGGCCTGGGTGACGGTGCTGGCCAACGTCAACGCCGAGATGCAGCTCTTCCTGCCCAGTTGGGTACGGGCCCGGGGCCTGGCCGTCTACCAGGTGTGCTTCGCCGGTGGGCAGGCCGCCGGTGCGCTGCTGTGGGGTCTGGTGGCCGAGATGGCCGGGCTGCTCCCCGCGTACCTGGCGGCGGCGGCCCTGATGCTTCTGGGCACCCTGACGAGTCGGATCTGGCCGTTGCCGGACCTGCGCTCGGTCAACCGGGAACCGGCTGCCTACTGGCCGCAACTACACCTGGCGCGGGAGCCGGACCCGGGGGTGGGGCCGGTGCTGGTGACGGTGCAGTACACGGTCCGGCCGGAGCGGACCCAACGGTTCCTGGCGGCGATGGACCTGGTGCGGGGCGCGCGGCAGCGGACCGGCGCGATGCGTTGGGGGCTGTTCCGCCCGGCCGAGACGGTGGACCGGTTCGTCGAGGTGTACCTGGTGCCGTCCTGGGACGAGCACCTGCGCCAGCACGGCGGCCGGTTGACAGGTGAGGATCGCGCGGCCGAGCAACGGGCCCGGGAGCTGACCGACGGGGAACCGGAGGTCCGACACCTGGTGCCCGCCGCGGCCGGCCCGACGCTGTCGGACGACCGCGAGGCGCTCTGACACCGCGCGGCACCCCCGGAGCAGGGCCGCCGCGGCCGCGTACGACGTACGGTCTCGTTGTTAGGATGGCCGCACCATGGCGACTGAGCGCAAGGCGACCGCGGACCCGGCCCGCAGCCTGGCCCTTCTCTGGCGCACCCGGGAGCCGACCAGCCGCAGCGCCGGTCCGGCGCTCAGCGTCGACCGGATCGTCCGGGTCGCGATCGACATCGCCGACGCCGAGGGGCTCGACGCGCTGACCATGCGCCGGGTCGGTGAGGCGCTGGGGGTCGGCACGATGTCGGTCTACACCTACGTGCCGGGCAAGGCCGAACTCGTCGCCGTCATGATCGACACCGCGTACGGCGAGATGCCACGCCCCGCCGTCGAGGGTGGCTGGCGGACGCGGTTGGAGCGGATCGCCCGCGACAATCTGGCGCTCTACCAGCGGCATCCCTGGATGCTGCGGGCCGAGACGACCCGACCGGTGCTCGGTCCGCACCTGATGGCCAAGTACGACTACGAGCTGAGCGCCCTCGTCGACATCGGGCTCACCGACGTCGAGGTCGACGCCGTGCTCACCCTCGTGCTGGGCCACGTGAAGAGCGCCGCCCGGGCCGCCTCCGAGGTGGTCGACCTGGAGCGCGAGACCGGCATGACAGATGGCCAGTGGTGGCAGTCGCACGCGCCCTGGCTGGAGACATTCCTGAAGCCCGACGCCTACCCGACCGCGTCCAGGGTCGGCACCGCGGCCGGCCAGCAGCACGGTGCCGCGTACGGCCCGGAGTACGCGTTCGAGTTCGGTCTGCAACGCGTCCTCGACGGGATCTCGGTGGTGGTCGCCGAGCGGGCGGCCAACCGGTAGCCGCTAGCGCGGTGCTGCCCGTCGAGCCAGCCGGGCCAGCGAGCGTGCCGACGGGCTGCCCGGCTCGGCGTGATAGACCACCAGCGACTGGGTGGTGCCGCTGATCGTGAGCTTCTCGTAGCGCAGCGCCAACTCGCCCACCTCCGGGTGCTGGAACACCCGCACCCCGCCGCCGGCGCGGGCCGTGACGTCGTGCCGGGCCCACAACCGCCGAAACCGTTCGCTGCCGGCCGTCAGCTCCCGCACCAGCTCGACGAGGTGGGGGTCGTCCACCTCGGGGCCGACCTGTGCGCGCAGGCCGGCCACCGCGTTGGCCGCGACAGCCGTCAGAGCCGGGTAGAGCGCCGGCATGCTCGGGTCCAGGAAGACCGCGCGCAGGAGATTCACCCCGGCGGTGAAGATCGGCGCCAGCGCGGTCGCGGCGGGGTTGGCGAAGAGCACGTCCAGGGGTCGACCGTGCACGAAGGCCGGCGTCTCGGCCCACGAACCGACCAACTGCCGGATGCCCACCGGCACCCGCTCCGAGGGTCGCGCCGCCCGGCGGGCCGGCACCGGCCGGGCCAGGGCGTGCAGGTGTGCCGCCGCGTCCGCGTCCAGCCTCAACGCGCGGGCCAGCGCCTCGACCACCTGCGCCGACGGGTGCCGGTCACGCCCCTGCTCCAACCGCAGGTAGTAGTCGGCGCTGATGCCGGCGAGCAGGGCGGCCTCCTCGCGCCGCAGGCCGGGGACCCGCCGACGGCCGTGCGCGGGCAAGCCGACGTCACCCGGCCCGATCAGCTCGCGCCGGGCACGCAGGTATTCGCCCAGCGGGCCGGCCGCGCTCACCCGCCCATCGTAGGAGCCGCCACCGACCGCCCATCCTGGTCCTGCCACTACCAGGAAAAACAGGGAACCGGCTAACGCCTGCCGCCCGGGTGACAGTGTCGGAGTAAGCGTGATCGAGAGACGGGACAGCAATGACAGAGCGCATCACGACCCCCTTCGGTTTCGCCTCCACCGCCGACGAGGTCATCGCCGGGGTGGACCTCAGCGGCAAGCGGGCCATCGTCACCGGGGGTGCCGCCGGCATCGGCATCGAGACGGCCCGTTCGCTCGCCGCTGCCGGCGCCGAGGTCGTGCTCGCGGTCCGCCGGGTCGCGGCGGGTGATCAGGCCGCCGGCGACATCGCGGCCAGCATCGGCGCGGAGCGGGTCACCGTCCGCGCGCTGGACCTGGCCGACCAGGATTCGGTACGCCAGTTCGTCGCCGGCTGGGACCAGCCGCTGCACATCCTGGTCAACAACGCGGGGATCATGGCGCTGCCCGAGCTGGAGCGCACCGCCGAGGGCTGGGAGATGCAGTTCGCCACCAACTTCATGGGGCACTTCGCGTTGACCGTCGGCCTGCACGACGCCCTCGCCGCGGCCGGCGGCGCCCGAGTCGTGTCGGTCAGCTCCAGCGGCAACCTCTTCTCCCCGGTGATCTTCGACGACCTGCACTTCGCGTTCCGGCCGTACGACCCGCTGCTGGCCTACGGGCAGTCCAAGAGCGCCGAGGCCCTGCTCGCCGTGGAAGCCACCCGCCGCTGGTCCGGCGAGGGCGTTTACGCCAACGCGCTGAACCCGGGCGCCATCGCCACCGGGTTGCAGAAGCACACCGGTGGGCTGAAGTCGCCCAGGGAGATGCACAAGACTCCGCAGCAGGGCGCGGCGACCTCCGTCCTGCTCGCGGCGTCCCCCCTGCTGGACGGTGTCGGCGGTCGCTACTTCGAGGACTGCGCCGAGGCCCCGGTCGTCACCGAGCGGCCCGCCGACTACAGCGGCGTGGCCGCGTACGCGGTCGACCCCGGCAACGCCGCGCGGCTCTGGGACGTGGCGTCGGACCTGATGTCGTAGCGCGGCGTCGCCGCCGGCCGGCCAGGCTCGGCGGAACCACTCCGGGCCCGGCAGTCGGGGTGGTACGACTGGGACGGCGGTGGCAGCTGCGGGCCGGGGAAGGATGGCGATGGCAGGCGGGCTTCCGGGACGGCTGCTGCTCCGGCGGGAGAACCCGGGCAAGGCGTCGTTCCTGGAGCTCTTCTTCGACCTGGCGTTCATCTTCGCGTTGACCCGGCTGTCCCGCGCGCTGCTCGACGATCCCAGCCTCACCGGCGGCTTCCAGGTGTCGCTGATGCTGGCCGCGCTCTGGTGGGTGTGGTTCGTGACGGCCTGGTCGGCGGACTGGTTCGACCCCCGCGCCCCGCTGATCGTCGCCCTGCTGCTCTGGGTGATGTTCGGCGGCCTGCTGATGGCCGCGGCCGTACCCAAGGCGTTCGACGGGCACGCCCTGGTGTTCGCTGTCGCCTACGTGGCCATCCACCTGGGTCGGGGAGCGATCCTGATCCCCGCCCTGCGGGGGCACCCGCTACAGGTTCGCAGCCTGCGGGTGGCGATCTGGTTCGGGATCTCCGGCGTGCTCTGGGTGGTCGGGGCGGTCGTGGCCCCGGCCCGCGAGGTGCTCTGGGCACTGGCTCTCGTGCTGGAGTATCTCCTGGCCCGGCTGCGCTGGCCGTTCCCACGGCTCGGACGCAGCACCTGGCCGGAACTCCAGGTGAACGGCAGACACCTGTCCGAGCGGTACCAACAGATCTTCATCATCGCCCTGGGCGAGCTGATCCTGATCTCCGGCGTCACCTACAGCCAGTCCGGCATGGATCAGGACAGCACGCTGGCCTTCGCCCTGGCGTTCGCCACCGCGGTGGCCCTCGCCCGGCTCTACCTGGTGCCCGCCGGCGCACGGCTGGCCACGAGGATCGAGGCGGACGGCCCGCCCGGCAGCAAGGTGACACTCAAGGCGGGCTACCTGCACCTCGTCATGATCGCCGGTGTGCTGTCCACCTCAGTGGCCATGGAGATGACGATCGACGATCCCGGAGGGAACGACACGGGGCAGTTGGCCCTGGGCGTCATCGGCCCGGCGCTGTTCCTGACCGCGCGGATCCACCTCGCGGCAGTGGTCGACGGCAGCCGGCCCTGGGCGCGTCTCATCGGGGTGCCGGCGATCGTCGTAGCCGGGCTGGCGACAGTGAAGCTGCCGCAACTCGTCAACAGCGCCGCCGTCGCCGGAGTGCTGCTGCTCATCGTCCTGGTCGACGGGATGCCCGGCCTGCGGGGATACGCGCGACAGATCAGCGGACGGGACGGGTCAGACCAACGGCGGCACGGGGAGCGGCCCGATGCCTGAGCGAGAGCCGGACCACGACCAACCGCGCAGACCCGACGTGGTGGAGGTGCGGGTGCACGGCGTGTCCGGCGGCGACCCCACCGTCATCCTCGACCGCCCGGGAGTCCGGCAGGTCGCCGGCGACGACAGCGGCGGCTTCCACCGCCCCGATCGGCCGGAGGGCACCGACCCGGACGGGGTGACGCTGGAGGCGTACCGCTGGGGGGACCTGCCCGCGGGCACCGTGGCCCGGACCCTCTCCATGGTCTTCCTGCTGCCGTTCATGTTCAGCAACGTGGCCGTGTGGATGCGACCCACCGGCCGCCGCCGTGCCGTCGGGGTCACCATGCTGTGCCGGCTCCTCGCGCTCAACCTCACGTTGCTGTACGTGGTGGCCATCGCCGGGGTCGCGCTCGACCTTTTCGCCTGGCGGTGTCTCGGTGCGGTCCGCTGCCGTGGGCCCTTCGACACGATGGCCGGGCTCGACGGCCGGCACGTCGGGCAGCGGTTGGCCGTGCTGGCGCTCCTGCCGATCGCCGCCATCGCGTTCCTCATGCTCATCGGCACGCGTCGGTCCCCTTCGGTCGGCAACGGGGTGTGGGCCGTGGAACCGCTGGTGCAGCGGCTGCGAGCGATCCACGTCGCCGCCGCGCTCGCCGTACTCGATCTCATGCTGCTGGTGGCCCGTCACGCCGCTGGCGCGACGGTCGGGACGACGCTGCTGCTGACCCTCAGCGTGGTGGTGCTGCTGGCGTGCGTCGGCCTGCTCGCCGCCCCCGGGCTGATCGACCGGGCCGCGACCGCGCGAACGGCGGAAATGACCGCCCGCACCGCAGGCGTCCTGGCTGTCAGCATGAGTGTGGCGACCCTCGTCGTTGTCGCGCGTGACGACCATGGCTGGCCGTCGTCGACCGGGATGCCCGGCTACGGCGGGATCGCGGCCGCGGCCCTGCTCGGTCAGATGACCCTGCTGGTGGCGCTCAGCGGGCTGGTGCTGTGGCATCGCGGCCATCCGGGCGGACGGTCCACGCTGCGACGTGGCCTGGGCGCGGCGGTCGTCGCCGCCTTCGCGGTCGGCCTGGCCGGCGGGCTCTCCGCCGGCCTCGTCTACCAGATTGGGCAGTTGCTCGGCGGTTACTCCGGCGACGGTGGGCCGCCGTTGCCGTACCGCTGGACGCTCCTGGCCTTCTTCCTGCACGTGGTCGCGGCGGTGCTGGTGTGCGGCGCCCTGACCCTCCTGTCGCGGCGAAGACGACGCGTTGCGGCAACGGCGATCACCCGTCGCGACTTCCCGGTGGTTCCGCCGGAGGCGGCGGGGCGGCTGCGGCTGACGATGACGACCATCGCCCGGGCGAGGTTCACCGAGTGGCTGGGTCTGATCGCGACCACGTACGCGGTGCTCGCGCTGATCGGACTGATCACGAGCCTGCTGGGGCGTACCGGGCGTGAGCCGGAGCAGTTGGCGCGACAGGTGTTCGGGCTGCCGCCACGAGCCGTCGAGATGGGGCTCACCGGAAGCACCTACCTCCTCGCCGGACTGCTTCTCACACTGTTGGCCGGGGGTGTGTTCGCCTATCGGACCGCGTGGTTCCGCCGGCACGTCGGCATTCTGTGGGACCTGGGCACCTTCTGGCCCCGGGCCGCGCACCCGTTCGCCCCGCCGAGCTACGCCGACCGGGCCGTGCCGGAGCTTGCCGACCGGATCAGCCGACTGGCCGAGCGGCACGCCGGGGTGCTGCTCTGCGGGCACAGCCACGGGTCCGCGCTGCTGGCGTTGGCGGTGCTGCGGCTGCCTCCGCGCGTACGCCGGCGGGTAGCGCTGCTCACCTACGGTTCACCGCTGGACCGCCTGTACGCCCGGCTCTTTCCGGCCTATCTCAACGAGCAGGTGCTGCGGGAGGTGGGGGAGCGGGTCGAGTGGCGGTGGCTCAACCTCTGGCGGGAGACCGACCCGGTCGGCGGCTGGGTGTTCGCCGCACACCGACCCGGTGATCCAGCTCCGGACCCGGCCGATCCGGCGGGCCAGGTCGACAGGCGGTTGCGGGACCCGGCGCACCTGCTGCCGACGCCGGGAGAGCGGTCTGCTCCGCCGCTGCGGGGGCATCATCCGGGCGAGACCGACCCCGAGTTCCGGGCGGCGGTGCGTGAACTCACCGAACGCCTTCGCGACGCCGGTTGAGGGTTACCGGCCGCAGGGGCAGCGACACCGGTCAACGATCCATCTCAGGAATCCGGTCGGACTCCGCCACCGTCGCGCGGACCTTGCGCAGGGTGGCGTCGGGGGCCCGGATCGCGGCCCGCCAGCGGTCCAACGTCCGGGTGAGCACCCGGACGACGAACTGCAACTGGTTGACCTGCTCGCGGAGCGTGCCCAGCTCGGACCGGGCGCTCAACGCCTCGCCCTCCAGCTGGGTGATCCGGGTCTGCAACGGCTGAACCAGCGTGAGGGCGGCCTCGGTGAGCGTGTCGGCGGCATCGGCCCTGAACTTGCCGCGCTGCACCACGACGGTGGCGATCGCGGCCAGGCCGGTGCCCCCGCCGAGGATGCCGAGCACGCTGAGCGCCACTTGCACCCAGTGCGGGCAGCCGGCGCGGGTGCGGTAATCACGTGACACCTGCCTGCAACTGTTCGTAGGTCACAAATTCGCATGCTCGGGCCAGTCGACGTAGGTCGATGGCGATCTGTACGGCCCGCCAGAGCGACCCGACCGTCACCGCAATCACGAACGACGTGGCCACGATGGAATTTCGGCCCGACATGACCACCAGGGCCACCGCGTACATGCCGGTGATCGTGCCGAGCACCAGCACCGACGCGAGTTCGAGGCCGAGCCCTGTGGAGAGCCGGCCTGGCCACAGGATGCCCAGTAGTCCACCCACGCCCACCGCGACCAGACCCAGCTCCCAGGCGACCTGGATGGGCTCCGGCATCGACGTCTGAACGGACGTCGGCCGGACATTGAGGGTCATCATGAAGATTCCGCAGAGCGGCGCCGCGGTCAGGACGGCGATCTCGTACGGCTGGTGGCGGGATCGGATACGAAGGTTTCCCACGGCAACTCCTTGGTCGAGGACCGGCGTCCGGCAGCGCCCGGTGGGCCGGTGCCGTTCGGTGGGTCGCGGCCGTGGAGCCGCGAACCGTGCGGCGGAGCCCGGTGTGCGTTGCCTGTGGACGGTCGTTGGGCGAGAAGATGGAGCGACTCGACGTCGTTGGCTGCCGGTATCTGCCTGTGTATCACCGATCGCCGGTTGGCGTCCACCTGTGTAACGTCGCATTCCCGCAGGTCAAGGGGCATGACCCGCTGGTTTTTGGGCGGTGGGAAGTGCGAAGCGCGGCGACCCGGCCGCACTGTCGCCCGGTGACAGCGAGTGTCGGATATCTTCTCCAGGGTGACAGTGGTGGCCGGGTCGCCGGTCGATCAACGAGCGAGCAGGGCGCGCAACGCCCGGAGCACCTCGGCCGGGGCCTCCTCCGCCATGAAGTGCCCGCAGCTGACCGTCTGGTGGTCCAGATCCGACGCCCAGGCCCGCCACACCGCCGCCGCGTCGTAGCCCAGCGCCGCGCCCCAGTCCTGCTGGAGCACCGCCACCGGCATCCGCAGCTGGTTGCCGGCCGCCCGGTCAACGGCGTCGTGGGCCACGTCGATCCCGGCCGACGCCCGGTAGTCGGCGACGATCGAGGGGACGGCGGCGCGGGACGCGCGCAGGTACGCGGCACGCACCTCAGCCGGCAGGGCCTCCGGATCGCGGGTCCAGACGTCCAGGAAATGACCGAAGAAGGCGTCGGGGCTGCCGGCGATCAGCTCTTCGGGCAGGCCGGGTGGCTGCGCCATCAGATAGAGGTGAAACGCCACAGCGGCGCTGGCGCCATGCAACACGTCCCACATGTCCAGCGTGGGTAGCACGTCGAGCAGGGCCAGGTGGCTGATCGCCGCCGGATGGTCGAGGCCGGCCCGGAACGCGACCAGGGCGCCCCGGTCGTGCCCGGCCAGGGCGAACCGCTCGTGACCGAGCGCGCCGGCCAGCGCCACGATGTCGGCGGCCATGGTGCGCTTGGCGTACCCGGTGCCATCGGTGTCGAGGGGCTTGTCGCTGTCGCCGTAGCCGCGCAGGTCCGGGCAGATGACCGTGTGGTCGGCGGCCAGATCGGCGGCGACGTGCCGCCACATGAGGTGAGTCTGCGGAAAGCCGTGCAGCAGCACGATCGCCGGCCCGGAGCCGCCCACGGCGGCGTTGAGCGTCACCCCGTCGGCGACGGTGACGCGTCGGTAGTCGAATCCGTTGATCTTCGGGTCCACGGGGAACCTTCCTGGTGAGCAGTCCCGGCGGGGCGGTGGCCCGTCGCCGTCGTACCTCACCGAGCCTGCCCGGCGGTGATCAGCAGCCGGTCAGCGTCGGATCAGTGCCGGCCGAGCCAACGGCCTAGATTGGTGCCGTGACCAGGCAGCTGACGGCGCCCGTCGCGGTGACCTTCGGCGTACTCGGGCCGGTGATCGCCGCGACCGAGCGCGGCCCGGTCGCCCTGCGGGGACACCGGCAGCGCCTGGTGCTGGGCCGGCTGTTGATCGCCCACGGTCGGGTGGTGCCGGTGGATCGTCTCGTCGACGACCTGTGGGAGGTAGCACCGGACGGCGCGGTGGGCGCGATCCGGACCTTCGTCGCCGACCTGCGCCGGGCCCTGGAGCCTGATCGGCCACCCCGGCAGCCGCCCCGGATCCTGGTCACCGAGCCGCCCGGGTACGCGCTGAAGGCCGCCCCGGACGCGGTGGACGCCGGACAGTTCGAGGCGGCCGTGGGTGAGGCGGCCCGGATGCTGGCGGCCGGGCGTCCCGCGCCGGCCCTGGCCGCGCTGGATTCGGCGCTCGGGCTCTGGCGAGGGCCCGCGTATGCCGACTGCGCCAACGAGTCCTGGGCGGTCGCGGAGATCAACCGGCTGGACGAGCTGAGGATGCTCGCCGTCGAGCGGCGGGCTGAGGCGCTCCTGGCGGTGGGCCGGCCGGACGAGGCCGCCGCTGACCTGCCGGCACACCTGGCCAACCATCCGCTGCGGGAGGACGCGTGGCGGCTGCTCGCGACGGCCCGGTACCGCGCCGGCCGGCAGGGCGACGCACTGGCCGCGCTGCGGGAGGCCCGCCACGTCCTGGTGACCGAGCTGGGGGTGGACCCGGGGCCCGAGCTGCGACGGCTGGAAACCGACATCCTCGCCCAGGCGCCGCACCTCGCCCCGCCCCTCGACCGGGTCGCCACCCCCGGTCCCGGGGAACCCGCGCGACCCGTCGAGACGGAGCAGCGTCCGTTCGTCGGCCGCGACACGGAGCTGGAGCGGCTGCGGCACGCCGCCGAGGCCGCGTCCCGCCGCCGCCAGCCCACGCTCGCCCTGCTCAGCGGCGACCCGGGTGCCGGCAAGACCGCGCTGGCCGAGGCCCTGACCCGGCAACTCGCCGCCGAGGGCTGGGCCACGGCGTGGGGACGCAGCCCGGAGTACGAGGGCGCCCCACCGGCGTGGCCCTGGACCCAGATCACCGACACGCTCGCCGGGACCGCCGTCGTGCCCGCCGCCGTCCCGCCCGCCGCCGTCGCTGCCGACCCGGATGACGGCTCGGCCGACGCACCGGCCGACCCCGCCACCGTACGATTCCGTCGACACCGCGCGGTGGCCTCGCTGATCGCGGCGGTCGCCGACCGGGAGCCGGTCCTGCTGGTCCTCGACGACCTGCACCGCGCCGACGGCGACACCCTGGACCTGCTGACCGCACTGCTCACCGGCCCGCAGCCGGCCAGCGGGCCGGTGCTGATCCTCGGCACCTACCGGGCCACCGAGTTCAGCACGGAGCTGACCGCCACGCTGGCCCGCGCCGCGGGGCTGGAGCCGGTCCGGGAGTATCTTGCCGGCCTGCCCGCGTCGGCGACCGGCGAGCTGGCCGGCGCCATCGTCGGGGCGGAACTCGACCAGGCCACCGCCCGGTCGATCCACCGGCGCAGCGGCGGTAACCCGTTCTTCGTCCGCGAACTGGCCCAGCTGTACGCGAGCACGGGGCAGGCGGGGTTGGCAGCCGTGCCGCCCGGGGTACGCGACGTGATCCGGCACCGGTTGGCGCAGCTACCCGCCTCGACCCGTACCGTGCTGCGGCAGGCGGCCGTGCTCGGTCGGGACCTCGACCCGGACGTGCTGGGCGCGTTGGCCGGTGACCCGACGACAGCGCTGGACGCCGTGGACCGCGCCCTGGCGGCCGGGTTCCTCAGCGAGCGGGAGTCCGACGGGCGGCTGCGCTTCACCCACATCCTGGTCCGCGACACGCTCTACGCCGACCTGTCAGCGCCGCGCCGCGCCGCCTGGCACGCCGCCGTCGCCGAGGTGCTGCGACAGCGGGAACCCGTTGAACCGGCCGCCCTCGCGTACCACCTGCTGCGCGCCGGCGGGCCGGTCCACGCCGCCGAGGCGTCGACGTACGCCCAGGTGGCGGCCGAGCGGGCCGAGCGGGGCGGCAACCCTCACGAGGCGGCCCGCCTGTGGGGCCAGGCGATCGACGCGTACGACAGTGCCGGCGGGATGGAGCCGCGTGGGCGGGTGACCGCGCTGCTCGGCCTGGGGCGGGCGCTGGCCGTGACGGGCCGGCTGGCCGAGGCGCGGCTACGGCGAGCCGAGGCGATCACCGTCGCCGAGTCCACCGGCGACCCCCTGCTGATCCAGGAGGCCCTAGCTGGCTTCGACGTGCCCGCCAGTTGGACGCGCAACGACGACGACCTGCTCTCCGGGCACATCGTCCGGGCAGCCGAACACGCCCTGATCGCGCTCGGCCCGAACGGCTCGGCGCAGCGCAGCCGGCTGCTGAGCACTCTCGCGTTGGAGCTGCGCGGCACCACCACCGACCGTGGCCGCCGCGCCGCCGCCGAGGCCGAGACGATCGCCCGCGACATCGGCGATCCCGCTCTGGTGGCGTTCGCGCTCAACGCCCGCTTCATGCACGCCTTCCACCGCGTCGGTCTGGCCGACGCGCGGGCCCGGATCGGCGTGGAACTGGTCGAGCTGGCCGCCCGGCACCACCTGGTGACCTTCGAGGTGCTCGGCCACCTCGTCCTGGTCCAGGCCAACTGTGCGCTGGCCGACCGGCCCGCCGCCGACGCGCACGCCCGCGCCGCCGACCGCCTCGCCGAGGCGTACGAGCTGCCGTTGGTCGGTGTCTTCACCCGGTGGTACGCCGCGCTGCGGCTGGCGTTGGGGGGCGATCGGGACGCCGCGGCAACCGCGTACCGTGCTGCCGCCGAACAGTTGCCCGCCGACGGTATGCCGGGCCTGGCCCATGGGTTGCTGCCGCTCGCCCTGCTCGGCCTGCGCCTGGCCGACACGGCCAGTGACGCCCCGCCGGCAGGTGACCCCCGGATGGCCGCTGTACCGCGGCCGATTCCCGGGCCGGACGACGAGGACTGGGAGCGGCTGGACTGGGGCCCGCATGAGCCCTGGGTGCGGCCCCTGCTGCTCGCTGCCGCCGACGACCCCGGTGCTGCCACAGCGGCGTTGCGGGCCCTGCCGGACGGGCCGCACGACCTGCTTCGGGAGGTGCGGCTGTGCCTCACCGCGCGGGCGGCGCTGGCCGTCGGCGACCGTCCCACCATGGAACGCGTGGCCCGCGCGCTCCGCCCGGCGGCCACCGAACTGGCTGCCGGCAGCGGGGTGGTCACCGTCGGCCCGGTGGCCGCGCACCTCGCCGATCTGGCCGCCGCGCTGGGCCGCGACGAGGAAGCCGCCGAGCATCGCCGTACCGCCCGGGTGCTCCTGGCACGCGTCCGCGCCGACGACCCATCCTGAGCGCCGAGGCGGGTGTGCCTGGCCAACGCGCTCTGGCTACCCGGCGACTTGCCGGTTTCGGCCGGAACCAGCCGTGGGGTGCGGTCAGATGGAACCACCGGCGCGTCCACCGTCGGCCATGATCCGAGGGGGTACGCGTGGAGGCGCTCATCCTGATCGTGGCACTCGGCGTCACCGTCCTCGTCGGCACCACCCTCGGCGGCCGGTATCGGGTCGCTCCGCCGGTCCTGCTCATCGCGTTGGGTGTGCTGCTCGGGCTCACGCCGCCGCTGTCCGAGGTCACCCTGGAACCCGACCTGGTCCTGCTGATCTTCCTGCCGGCGATCCTGTACCGGGAGAGCCTCACCATCAGCCTTCGGGAGATCCGGGCCAACCTGCCGGTGATCGGGCTGCTCGCCGTGGTGCTGGTGGTGCTCACCATGGTCACCGTGTCGTTCGCCGCGCAGGCGTTCGGGGTGAACCCCGCCGCCGCCTGGGTGCTCGGCGCGGTCCTCGCGCCGACCGACGCCGCCGCGGTCACCGGCCTGGCCAAGCGGCTGCCCCGGAAGCTGCTCACCACCCTGCACGCGGAGAGCCTGATCAACGACGGCACGGCGCTGGTGGTCTTCGCTGTGGCCGTGGGGCTGCTCAGCCACAGCGCCGAACCCGGTGTGCTGGGCATCGGGGAGGAGTTCGTCGGTGCCAGCGTCGGCGGTGTGGTCGCCGGCCTGCTGGTGGGGGGCGCAGTGGTGCTGATCCGCAAACGGCTCGACGATCCGTTGCGGGAGGGCGCGCTCAGCGTGCTGACCCCGTTCGGTGCCTTTCTTCTCGCCGACTCGGTGCACGCCAGCGGTGTGCTGGCGGTGGTGGTCGCCGGCCTGGTGCTGGCCTATGCCGGCCCACGGGTGATCCGCGCCCGGTCCCGGGTCCTGGCGTACGCGTTCTGGGACCTGTCCACCTTCCTGATCAACGGCGGGTTGTTCGTCCTGCTCGGCACGCAGATTCCCCGCGCGGTCCGGGGGATCACCAGCACCTCGCCCCAGCGGGCTCTGGTGATCGTGCTGGTGGTCACCCTCGTCGTGATCGGCACCCGGCTGCTCTTCGTCTACCTCACCGCACAGATCGCGAGGCTGCGGCGTCGCCGCATCATGGACCCGAGCCAGGGGCCGTCGAGCTGGCGGGTCGGAACCGTCGCGGGCTGGTCCGGTTTCCGGGGCGCGGTGTCGCTCGCCGCCGCCCTGGCCGTCCCGACGGCGATGGTCGACGGTCGGCCGGTGGTCGAACGCGACCTGATCATCTTCGTCACCGCGCTGGTGATCGTGCTGATCATGCTGCTCCAGGGCACCACCCTGCCGTTGGTGGTGCGCTGGGCCGGGGTCACCGGCGACCCGGAACGCGTCGACGAGGCCCGCAACGCCCGGCGGCGGGCCACCGAGGTGGGCCTGGCCGCCTTACCGCAGGTCGCCGCGGAGGTCGGTGCCCAGGACGACTCGGTGCGCCGGCTGGAGGCCGAGTACCGGAGGCATCTGGAGGACCTCAACGAGAGCGGCGGGAACACCGCCGAGGATCGCCGGTTGGAACACCGACTGCGCCTCGGCGTCCTCGCCCACAAGAGGCGGGAGGTCACCCGACTGCGCGACAACCGGGAGATCGACGACCTGGTGCTCCAGGAACTCCAGTCCGCGCTGGACAACGAGGAGATCCGGCTGCTGGGCCGCGGATCCAACGAGTGACCGAGTGCTCAGAGCACCTGGTCGAGGAACCGGCGAAGCCGGGGATGCTCGGCCCCTTCGAAGATCGCCTCGGGTGGGCCGGCCTCCAGCACCACGCCCCGGTCCATGAAGGCGACGGTGTCGGCGACCTGCCGGGCGAAGCCCATCTCGTGGGTCACCACCACCATGGTCATGCCGGCGGCGGACAGGTCGGCCATCACCCCGAGGACGCCCTTGACCAGCTCCGGGTCGAGCGCCGACGTCGCCTCGTCGAAGAGCATCACCTCGGGGCGCAGCGCCAACGCGCGGGCGATCGCCACCCGCTGCTGTTGACCACCGGAGAGTTGCGCCGGCCGGGAATCCGCCTTGCCGGCCAGCCCCACCAGCTCCAACTGGGCCCGGGCCACGGCCTCCGCCTCGTCCGTGTCGAGCTTGCGCAGCCGGCGCAGCGCCAGCGTGACGTTGCGCAGCACGCTCATGTGCGGGAAGAGGTTGAACTGCTGGAACACCATGCCCACCCGCTGCCGCAGCGCGTCCGGGTCGTCGCCCAGCACGCTGCGCCCGTCCAGCAGCACGTCGCCCCGGTCCGGTTCGATCAGCCGGTTGATGGTGCGCAGCAGGGTGGACTTGCCCGACCCGGACGGGCCGATGACGCAGGCCGTCGCGCCCCGAGGCACCGACAGGTCGACGCCGCGCAGTACCCGGTTCGGCCCGAAGGCGAGGTGGACGTCGCGCACGTCGAGGCTGACCGAGGTGGTCGTTTCGGTGGTGGTCATCGCCGGTCTCCCTGGGTGGCGGTGGGCAACAGGGGCTCGTCGTCCTCGTCGTCAGGCGCGGTGGCCGGCCGACCGTTGCGCAGCCGCCTGTCGATCCAGTTGACGACGTGCGTCAGCGGAACTGTCAACGCCAGGTAGAAGAGCCCCGCCAGCAGCAGCGCCGACTCGTTGCCGGTGGTGGCCGCGTAGTCCTGCCCGATCCGGAACAGCTCCCGCTGGCTGGCCACCAGGCCGAGGAAGTAGACCAGGCTGGAGTCCTTGATCAGCGCGATGAGCTGGTTCACCCAGGCCGGCAGCACCCGCCGGATGCCCTGCGGAATGATCACCAGCCGCATCGCGTCGGCCCAGGAGAAGCCGAGCGCCCGGGCGCCCTCCAACTGGGCGGCCTCCACCGACTGGATGCCCGAGCGGAAGATCTCACCGATGTACGCCGCGGCGATGAGCGACAGCGCCAGAATGCCCAACGGGTAGGGATCCGGCCCCCACACCTGCATGCCCAGCGGGGCCAGCCCGACCCCGATCAGCAGGATCGTCGCCGCAGCCGGAAGCCCCCGGAACACGTCGGTGTAGACCCGCGCCGGCCAGCGCAGCCAGCGGCTGCGGGAGATCCCGGCGACGGCCAGCAACAGGCCCAGCACCGAGCCGAGCAGGGCGGCGGAGACCGCCAGGATCAGCGTGTTGGGCAACCCGACGGTCAGCATCTCGGGCAGCGCCTCGCGCATCGCGTCCCAGTCGAAGAAGGTCTCCCACAGGGTGCTCAACGGATCCATCGGTTGCTCCTCCTACCGCCCCGCTCGCTCGTCACCGGCTCAGGACGCGGCCGACGCGGACGCCGACGGCGCGACCTTGACCGCGCCGCTGCCCGGGGCGAAGTCCGCCGGGATCGGCCGGCCCGGGTAGTACTGGGCCTGCAACCGGGTCCAGGTGCCGTCGGCGATGACCTCGTCGAGGGCCTTGTTCAGCGCCTCGCGCAGCTTGTCGTTCCCCTTGGCCACCGCGTACGCGGTCGGTGCCGGGCTGAGCTGCTTGGCCGCCACGGTGATCTTGCCCTTGCTGTCGGCGGCCGACTTCTCACCGATCTCCGCCGGGGCGATCCAGGCGTCGGCGGTGCCCGCCTTGAGCTGGTTGATCGCGCCGTTGTAGTCCGGCACCCGCACCGGGTTGAGCTGCTTGCCGGTGGCGTAGTCGTCCTGGACGGTGCCCTGCACCACCACGACCCGCTTGCCAGCGAGCTGGTCGAAGCCGGTGATCGGCGAGCCGGCCGGGACGTCCAGGCCGAAGTAGCCGAAGTCGTAGCCGTTGCCGAAGTCGACGGTCTTCTTGCGGGCCTCGGTGATGGTGATCGAGGAGCTGCCCACGTCGAACTTGCGGTTGTTGACCTGGCTGAGCAGCGCGGAGAAGTCGGTGCCGACGAACTCGACCTTGAGGGAGAGCTTGCCGGCCACGGCGGTCAGCAGGTCGTTGTCGAAGCCGGTGAACTTGCCGTCCTCGAGGTACACGTTCGGCGGGGCGTCGGTCAGCGTTCCGGCTCGCAGCACGCCCGACTGGGCCAGGCCGTACGGGTTGGCGTCGGCGTCGGAGGAGCTGTCGTCTCCGCAGGCGGTGAGGGCGGTGGCGGCAAGGATCGTGACAGCGCCCAGGGCGGCGGCGCGGGTCAGGGCAGGAAGGAATCGCACTGGTGTCTCCGAAGGGTGGTGTCTCGGCGCGCACGGACGTGCGCCACCGACGGCGTGCCCGATGGGCGTACCGGTGGGAAAGGAGCTCGGGAAGGGGGTGCTAGAGCGCGGTGCCGCGACGACAGGCGGCGCTGCACATTCGCATCATGTCCACGTGCCGTCGCCGGATCAGTGCGGGCGAGGGTCGACCGGTGCGGGAGTCCGCGACGTCGGTCGGTGGGGCGGTGCTGAGGATGCGCATGGTTCTCCCGGGTCTGTGCTGACCTGGGTGCCAGGCCACGCTTGCGCCGACGTCCTGCCGGTGCCTGGTCTTCACCCGGGGCACCCCACCGCGGAGGAGGGTTGCCGGCCAGCGAGCCGGGGCTTCGCGCTGGCGCTCATGACCTGCGCCGAGGCTAGCAGCAGGAACGGGTGGATCGTCCAGCCGGTATGACCACGCTCACTGTGCGCGACGGGCTGCCGGCTCGCAGGTCAGCCGGCGTGCACGTGCGGTCGACGGTGCGGGTCGGGCTCCTGGCGGCGCAGGATCTCCCGGGTCACCGAGGCGATGGCGCCCTGTCCGAACGCCAGGTAGCGCAGGAAGTTGCGGGTCGGGCCACCCTCGGACCACTCGAAGTAGATGTGGGGGCGTCGACGGCTGCGGTCGCGGATCTCCAGCAACAGGGCGGCGAGCGCGGTGGGCACCGACGAGCTGGCCAGGCTGAGCACCGGGAAGCGGCCGTCGACCACCCCGCCGCAGACCATCAGCTCGGTCTCGAAGTCGGACGGGTCGGTGACAGTGACCTCGACGAAGATGACGTCACTGTCGTCGGGAAATTCGTTGTCCGCCATGGTCTGCGCCAGCTTGGCGCGGTACTCCGCCTCGTCGCGCCGGTCGGGTTCGTGCGCGATGAGGCGGATCCGTCGTCCGGCGCGTTCGTCGATCATCCGGGCCGCGGTGTGGTCCAACTCGACGTGGTCGACGCGCAGCTCGTAGGCCCGCATCAGCCGGGACAGCACCGACACCAGGATGATCCCGCCGATGAAGCAGCCCGCGATCTTGACACCGTCCGGGCGTTCCACCACGTTCGCCGACGTGGTGTAGACGAAGATCACCGCGATGACGCCGAACGCGATGGTGCGGCCGCGCTGACGCTGCCGGCGCGCCGCGAGCGTCACCGCCGTCGCGGCCGAGGTGATCAGAACCAGGACCCCGGTGGCGTACGCGCCGCCCTGCGCGTCCACGCTGGCCTTGAAGACGATCGTGATCAGAAACGCCACGGCGGTGAAGACCAGCACCAGCGGCCGGACGGCTCGCGCCCAGGTCGGCGCCATGCCGTAACGGGGCAGGTAACGCGGCACGAGGTTGAGCAGACCAGCCATCGCCGATGCCCCGGCGAACCAGAGGATTCCGATCGTGGACAGGTCGTAGATGGTGCCGAACACCTCGCCGAGGTTGGCGTGCGCCAGGTAGGCCAACGCGCGCCCGTTCGCCGGACCGCCCGGCTTGAAGGCCTCCGGCGGGATGAGCACCGTGGTCGTCACGCTGCTGGTGATCAGGAAGACGCTCATGATCACCGCTGCGGTGGTGAGCAGCCGGCGCGCGCCGCGGATCCGGCCCAGCGGTCGTGCCTCCGAGTCCTGCGGATCACCCCGTACGCTCGGCATGACCGCCACCCCGGTCTCGAAGCCGGACAAACCCAACGCCAGCTTCGGAAAGACCAACAGCGACAGCCCGACCACCAGCCACGGATCGCCGTGCCCGGTGGTCAGCATCGTGGTCCAGTCGCCGACCGCGCTCGGATGCGTCGCCACCCGCCACAGCGCGTCGGCCACCACCACCGCGTTCAGCGTCAGGTAGACCGCGACCAGGACGACGGCGATCCCGATGGCCTCCGTGAATCCCTTGAGGAACACCGCGCCCAACAGCGACACCAGCAGCAGTGTGACCAGTACCTCGTGACCCTTGAGCCCGCTCGGCCAGAACGGGTTCTCGTCGATGTGCGCCGTCGCGTCGGCGGCCGAGAGGGTGATGGTGATGATGAAGTCGGTGGCCACGAAACCGAGCAGCACCAGCACCAGCAACTTGCCCGGCCAGTAGCTGAGCAGGCGTACCAGCATCGCGATGGAGCCCTCACCGTGCGGGCTCTCCACCGCCACCCGCCGGTAGACCGGCAGCGCCCCCAGCAGTGTCACCAGCACCAGCACCAGGGTCGCCACCGGTGAGAGCGCCCCGGCGGCCAGCGCCGCGATGCCCGGCTGGTAACCCAGCGTGGAGAAGTAGTCGACCCGGTCAGGCACATCACCTTCCACCACGGGTGGTGCCGGTGCTCCGGCGGGCGCCCGTGCGGCCCCGGGTGCTGCACGGCCTGGTCCGAGCCGGCATCGAGCAGCCACCCTCGCAACCGGCCGGTGCGTCTGTCGACCTTCACCGGCGCGTCCCCCGTCATCCCGCTCACGGTCACCGTGAGTATCCGCCCGGCGGGCCGGCCCCGTCCGCCGGTGCGCGGAACCCAGCCGACGCCACTGCGGGTTTCAGGGCCCGGGACAGAGGGGAAACAGCGCCCCGGGCTGGTCGCGGGACGGCACCGGGGGAGGGGACAGGGCATGGTCGGCGGCCGTCGCTTCCGCCCGGGTGGGGGCTTCGGCCGCCAACTCGACGAGTACGAGACGAGGGTCGGTGTGCCGCCGCCCACGGAGTCACCCGCCCCCGCGTCCCACGGCGGCCTGGTGGACAGTGCGGTCTACATCCGGGGGCACCGGTTCGCCTCGCCGTCCGGCCTCGCCGAGACGTACCGCTGCCTCCAGGAGCAGGACGGCGCGATGGCCTGGATCGGGCTGTACCGGCCCGACATCGAGCAGATCACCTCGCTGGCCCGGGAGTTTCGGCTGCACGACCTGGCGGTCGAGGACGCGATCAACGCCCACCAGCGGCCCAAGCTGGAGCGCTACGGGCACACCCTGTTCGTGGTGCTGCGCGCCGCCCGCTACGACGACCTCCGGGAGGAGGTCGAGTTCTCCGAGCTGCACCTGTTCATCGGCCCGGGCTTCGTGGTCACCGTCCGACACGGTGAGGCGCCCGACCTGGCCGCGGTGCGGCGGCGGCTGGAGACCGAGGCGCAGATGCTCGCCCGCGGACCGGAGGCGGTCCTGTACGCGATCCTCGACCAGGTCGTCGACGGGTACGCGCCGGTGGTGGCCGGACTGGAGAACGACATCGACGAGATCGAGACCCAGGTGTTCGGTGGCGACCCGAACGCCAGCCGCCGCATCTACGGGCTCAGCCGCGAGGTCATCCAGTTCCAGCGGGCGGCCCGCCCGCTGCTCAGCGTGCTCGACGCGCTCGCCGACGGCGCCGGCAGCGCCAGCGCGGACGAGGAACTGCGCCGCTACCTGCGCGACGTGACCGACCACCTGACCCAGGTGGTGGAGCGGGTGGACGGTTTCCGGCACCTGTTGCAGAACATCCTCACCGTCAACGCCACCCTCGTCTCGCAGCAGCAGAACGAGGAGATGCGCAGCCTCACCGCGGCCAGCTACAGCCAGAACGAGGAGCTGAAGAAGGTCTCCTCCTGGGCGGCGATCCTCTTCGCTCCCACGCTCATCGGCACCGTGTACGGCATGAACTTCGTCCACATGCCGGAGCTGAACTGGCGCTTCGGTTACCTCTTCGCGCTGCTGTTGATGCTGCTGGTCTGCGGCACCCTCTATGTGATCTTCAAGCGGCGCGGCTGGCTCTGACCCGCGCGGCCGGGATTCACTCGATGCCGCGCAGGATGTGCCGTTCGTCCTCGACGTCGTCGTCGCCGGCACTGATCCGGCCGAGCAGTACGGCGGCCGCCCAGATCGTCAGTGGCGTGGCCGACCCGGTCATTCCCCCGCCGGTCCGGTCTTCCCGGGTCTGGCTCCGCTCCGTGCGCGGTGGCCTGCGCTGAGCCTGCATGGGCCCTGCCTCTCCTCGTCGAAGCCGCCGTGGGTGGCGCGGGGTGAGCCCGCGCCACACCGGCCGGGCGGACCGCCTGGAAGCAGCCCACCACCGGTACGTCAGCCACTCGAACCTTCCCACGCCCGGCCGCATCCGCACCGCTTGTTTTCGGGTCTCCGACTGTCGCCCGCCAAACCGGACATTACGCCCCGACGGTCGAGGTGCGGTCACTGCAGCGGGTGGGCGATTCCTCGCGCGTGGTCGGTGAGCGCCGCGCCGACCACTGTCGCGTTCAGCGGCAACACCTCCAGACAGCGGCGCACCGCGGCGGCCATCAGCGTGTTCGGCACCCGCATGGAGAGCGTGCAGTGCGGCACCCACCGCCCCGGCCGGTAGTGCTCGGCGAGGGCGATGCCGGCGGCGGCGAGCCGGTCGTGCACCAGCCGGTGGTGCGCCAGCAACTCCGGGGTGGGCGCCGGCCCGAGCCAGAGCACCCGACCGACGAACTGGCCGGCATGCTGGAAGTCGAGCCGCAGCGGGGCGGCCACCACCGTCCCCTGTAGCGCCTCGGCGACCTGCTCCCTGTCGAAACGGGGCGCCACCATGAGCGAGACGTGCGGACGGTGGCGCTGCTCCAGCAGCGAGCGCATGCTCTGCACCCCTTCGGCCTCCAGCGCGTCCCAGAGCACCCGGATCCGGCGAGTGGCGTCCGGGTCCAGGTACAACTCCACCGCGGCGACCATTCGATCACCGTAGCGGCCGAGGTTTGCGCGCCCTGGTCCGGCGGTACCTGTTCGGAAACCGACCGGGAAGGCGTACCCATGGACGTGAGTGACCTGCTGACCGAGGCGTACGACAGGCTGCCCGACCTCGTCCGCGCGGCGGTCGACGGCCTCAGCCCCGAGCAACTGCGCCACCAGCCCGGACCGGGGCCAACTCGGTCGGCTGGCTGGTCTGGCACCTCACCCGGGTGCAGGACCACCACGTCGCCGACCTGCTCGACGCCGAGCAGCTCTGGGTCAGCGGCGACTGGGCGGGTCGGTTCGGGCTCGCCGCCGACCCCGACAACACCGGCTACGGGCACTCGCCCGCTCAGGTCGCCGCCGTGCGGCCGGAGAGCGCGCAGGCGCTGATCGACTACTACCAGGCGGTCGCGGCGCGTACCGGAAGCCTGCTGGCCGGCCTGGGGCCGGCGGACCTGGACCGCGTGGTCGACGAGGGGTGGGACCCGCCGGTCACCCTCGGCGTCCGGTTGGTCAGCATCGTCGACGACGACCTTCAACACGTGGGCCAGGCCGCCTACGCGCGCGGCCTGATCGAAGCCGGCTGACGCGTCCCTCACCCGTTGCGGGTGAGCCGGCATCACCCCGACGCGGGTGATCCTGCGGGGAACCGTGGGGAGGGGACCCGATGGGCGCGACGGCGGAGCAGTACCTGCGACAGCTGGACACCGGTCGGCGGCCCGACCTGCCGGAGACCACAGCGGGAACGCTGCGGCTGGACGTCCGCGACGACGGCAGCACCGAACACTGGTACCTGACCATCGCCGACCAACACGTCCGGGTGACCCGCTCGGCCGACGACGCCGACCTGGTGGTCCGCGTGGATCGTTGGGTGGTCGACCAGATGGTCAACGGTGAGCTGCATCCCGGCGCGGCCATGCTGCGCAACGAACTGACCATGCAGGGCGACATGCGCCTGCTGCTGGTGCTGCGGCGAATCTTCGCGGGGCCGGCCGGGGCCCGCCACCCTCGGGAGTTGGGTCGGGCCGCCCTGGCCGGCCGGACCGCGACGGGCGCTCGGGAGGTTCGGTCGTGAAGCAGGAACTGCTGCACGTGATCGCCGGAAACGTGTTCGCGATCAGCGACGCCCAGGGCGACATCGAACCCGACCCGCAGGCCCCTGTCGGTGTCTTCGCGTACGACACCCGCTTCCTGTCCCACTGGGTGCTCACGATCGACGGTGAACGGATCAACGCGCTGTCCCGCGACGACCTGACGTACTTCGAGACCCGGTTCGTCCTGGTCCCCGGTGCGGCGAGCCACTACGTCGACGCCGACGTGTCGATCATTCGGCACCGCTCGGTGCACGACTGCATGCACGAGAAGATCACGGTGCTCAACCACTCGGCGGCGCCCGCCGAGTTCACGGTACGACTGGACATGGGCAGCGACTTCACCGACATCGCCGAGATCGGGCACCTTCGGCAGCGGGCAGTGCAGGTCACCCCGGACTCGGCCAACCGCCAGCTCGTCCTGCGCTACCAGCGGCAGCGGTTCGTCCGCCAGACCACGGTGCAGAGCACCGCTCCGACCGAGGTGGACGAGGGGGGAATGACGTTCCGGATCCGGATCGCCCCGGAAGGCAAGTGGGAGACCGACCTGCACATCGCCATGAACATGGGCGGCGAGGGCGGCCAGGACGTACGCGCCTCCCTAGAGGCGCACCAGCGGGCTGTGCGGGTGGGGATGCGGGAGGACCTGGCCGACTGGATGGACGCCGTTCCGACGCTGAGCGCCGAACGCGACGGCCTGGAGGAGATGTACTGCGGTGCCCTGGCGGACCTGGCGGCACTGCGCTACAAACCGTGGTCGTCCCCCGATCGCGTGCCGATCGCCGGTCTGCCGTGGACGATGTGGCTGTGCGGACGCCAGACCATCATGACGTGCCTGCAGACGGTGGCGTTCACTCCCGAGTTGACCCCCGCGACGCTGCGGATGCTGGCGTTCCTGCAGGGAGCCCAGCTCGACGACGACCTGGACGAGGAGCCGGGCAAGATCCTGGCCCACCTGCGCTACGGCGAGTCCGGCGCGTTCGGCGACCGGGCGAACGCGCTGTACTACGGTTCGGCGGACACCAGCCCGCTCTTCGTCGTCCTGCTCGACGAGTACGAGCGGTGGTCCGGTGACGGGGACCTGGTACACGAGTTGCGCCACCCGGCCCGGATGGCGCTGGACTGGATCGACGAGTACGGCGACCTGACCGGGGACGGGTATGTGCGCTACCAGCGTCGCAACGAGCGCCACGGCGCCGTCAACCAGTGCTGGAAGGACTCCCCGGACGGAATCACCAGCGCCGACGACAGGCAACCCGCATTTCCCCGCGCCACCTGCGAGTTGCAGGGCTACGCGTACGACGCGAAGAGGCGGGGCGCCCGGCTGGCCCGGGAGTTCTGGGACGACCCCGCGTACGCCGACCGGCTGGAGCGGGAAGCCGCGGCGCTGAAGGACCGCTTCAACCGGGATTGGTGGCTGCCCCACCGGGACTACTACGCGTTGGCGCTCGACCCGTACGGTGAGCCGGTCGACGCGTTGGCCTCCAACATGGGGCATCTGCTCTGGAGCGGGATCGTCCCGGACGACCGCGCGGAGACGGTCGCCCAGCACCTGGTCGGACCGCGCCTGTTCAGTGGTTGGGGGGTGCGTACCTTCGCCATTGGGCAGCGCCCGTACAACCCGGTGGGCGCCCACCTGGGGGCGGTGTGGCCGGCGGACAACGCCCTGGTCGCCGCCGGTCTGCGCCGTTACGGCTGCGACACGCACGCGGCCACGATCGCGGGCGGCATCTTCGACCTGGCGCAGACTCTCGGCGGCGCGGTGCCGGAGGCGATCGCCGGGCACGAGCGCAGCCTGACGAAGTATCCGGTGCAGTTGCCGGGGGCCGCCCGCCCGCAGTCGTGGTCGTCCGGGGCGCTGCTGATGCTGTTGAGCACCACCCTGGGGTTGCGACCCACCGGCGACAACCTGTTGGTGAACCCGGCGGTGCCCGAGGGGTTCGGTCGGCTGGAGCTGCTGGACATCCCGGGCCGCTGGGGCCACTCCGACGCCTACGCCAGGGACCGCACCACCGAGAGTCGGGCACGCACCCGACTCCACTGAGGCTTGCCGGCGACCACCGCGCGACCCGCCCGCGCGTGTCGGGTCAGCCCATGGTCTTGGCACCGTCGATCGACTCCCGCAGGATGTCGGCGTGCCCGGCGTGCTGGGACGTCTCGGCGATCAGGTGCAGCAGCACCCGCCGGACCGTCCAGCTCGCTCCCGGCTCGAACCAGGGCGCCTGCGGCAGCGGGTGCGCCGCGTCCAGGTCGAGGGTGGCGGTCAACTCGTCGGTCCGGGCGGCCACCTCCTGGAAGCGCTCGACCAGCCCGGCGAGGGTCTCGCCCGGCAACATCTGGAACTGACCGACCCAGTCGATCTCCTCGCGGTTCATCGCCTCCGCGCCACCGGCGGCGAAGAGCATCCACCGGTGCTCGACGCCGGACACGTGCTTGATGAGGCCGCCGAGGCAGAGCCCGCTGACGGTGGGGTGGCTGGCCGCCTGCTCGTCGGTGAGCCCGTCGACCGTCTGCAGGAGGAAACCGCGGTGCCTGCGGAGTGTCTGCAGGAGATCGGCGCGCTCACCGGTGAGCCGCTCAGTGCTGGTCATGCCGCCACCCTTCGTTGATGTCCACCCGGTGCCACCGTAGGGCGAGGCACCGACACTTCCCGGGCACGACACCTCCTCGACCGAAGACCCGCCAGCGGTTGCCGATCCGCGCCGGTGGCGGTCCACTGAATGACATGGGTGTGATTAAGGTGGGCACGTCGTCCTGGGCGGACCAGTCCCTGCTGCGTTCCGGGTGGTACCCACGCTCGGCCAGCACGCCGGCCCGTCGACTGGGCTTCTACGCCAGCCAGTTCCCGATGGTCGAGGTGGACACGTCCTACTACGCCATCCCGGTGCCGGAGACGACCCAGGGCTGGGTGGACGCCACACCGGACGACTTCACCTTCGACGTCAAGGCGTTCAGCCTCTTCACCGGTCACCCGACACCGGTCGCCGTGCTGCCGCGGGACCTGCGACCGGCCGGCGGCCCGAGCCGGATCCGCCGCCGGGACCTGCCGGAGCCGGCGTACGACGAGCTGTGGGCCCGGTTCCGCGCGGCCCTCGACCCGATCGCGGCGGCCGGCAAGCTCGGTGTGGTGATGTTGCAGTTCCCGCCGTGGCTGGTGCGCAGCCCCGCTGCCGAACGCCGGATCGTCGAGCTGGCGCAGCGCTGCCGCCCGTGGCGGGTCGGTGTGGAGCTGCGACACGGCTCCTGGTTGGACGACGACGCGGCGGCGGACACTCTGGACCTGCTACGCGCCCACGACCTGTCCCTGGTCTGCGTCGACATGCCACAGGGGCACCCGTCGTCGGTGCCGCCGATCCTGACCATGACGGCGGAGCCGGCGATCGTCCGGTTCCACGGTCACAGCGACGCCTGGTGCGAGGGCGACAAGCAGGAGAAGTTCCGGTACGCGTACGCCGAGGACGAGCTCCGACACTGGGCCGGGCTGCTGGCCGAGTTCGCCGACCTCTCCGACGAGCTGCACGTGCTGTTCAACAACTGCTGCGCCGGGCAGGCCCAGCGCGACGCCACCCGGCTGGCGCAACTGCTCGCCGAGACGATGCTCGTCGAGCAGGCCGTCCCGGCGACCGGCTGATCTCCGCACCGGCCACCCGGCCGGACGCCGGTCCGCTCAGGACCGCCGTCCCCGGCTGCGCAGGGCGTCCTGGGTCGACTCGCCGATGTCCGCGTCGTCGGGGAAGCTCCTGCCGCTGGGGGCGGGATCGGGTGGGGCACCGGGTCCGGCCATCGTCGTACGGGTCGGCTCGACCGAGCCGAAGCCGTGTCGTCCCGCCGGGTCCGACCGGCCCACCGGGGCACCCGCGCGTCGCTCTCCGCGCCGTCCCTCGGGCACCGCGGTCTCCTCGCTGCCCTCGTCCATCGGTGAGTCGTCGCCAGTGCCCCAGGGCGCGTCGGCGTCGAAGCCGTCGCCGGTGCCCCACGGCCTGGTCGCCTCCGGCTCCAGCCGGTCGTTGTTCCCGCTGCGTCCCTCGTGCGCCGTCATGGCCACCCCGCTCGTCGGTCCGCCGCCACGGCGGACGATGTGCCGTCCTCGGGCCGGGACCGCCCGCCCGAGCGTGGCGTACGACATGTCGCCGGCACGCCTGTCGCGCGCGCGACCCGTCATCGCTCCGGTGCGCGCGCAGGCCGGTCAGCGCCCCGCCGTCGAGGTGGCGGCGGGACGCCGACCGGCCTGCCGATCAGCGTCCGGCCATCGCCATCGGCCGCTTGCCGTTGCTCATTCCCGCCATCTTGATCATGCTCTTCGCCCCGCCGCCCCGGCCGAGCATCCCCCGGAACACCTGGCCGGGCTTCTGCTGCTCACCCATGTACGCGGTGACGACGACCAGGGTCCCGGTCAGCGCCGGAATGGCCCACTGGAGCAGCTTCATCTGCCGCTGCGACGAGGCCACACTGGCCGGTGTCTGGTGGTTCGGCTCGGTGGCACCGCTCACCGACGGACCGCCCGCCTTCTCCAGCCGCATGCCGACCAACCGGCTGTAACCGGTGACCGCCAACGCGCCGATGGTCAACGCGGTCTTGATGGCGCTGGCCCGGCCCACGCCGGACTGGGCCGCCACCCGTGGGCTCTCGGTCACCAGCTCGCCGACGGCGCCGGCCAGGTGGGCGCCGATCGCGGCCGCGTTGACCGGTGTCCACTTGGACCATCCGGCCGAGGCGACCGGGAGCCGCTGGGTCGAGTCGCTGATTTTCGCCGCTGCGCCGTTGACGCCGAAGGCACCCATGAGGGAGCCGCCAAACCAGGCCGCCAGGCCCAGATCGTGCATCGAGCGCAGTGCGGTATGCCGTTCGGACATGTGATCCCCTTCCGCCGTGTCGGGCGGTGCGGCTTACCCGCCGGTCGAGCGGCTAACCCCGCCCCGGGCGGGCCGATCACCGCCGTGGCGGGCCGCTACCGGACATCAGCGGCGTCGGCGGGTCGACCTTCGCCGGGCAGGAGTCGTTCGCCCGGCGGCGGGTAGATCCCGAGCGACGCCGACGAGAGGGGAACGCGATGTCGCAGCCGGACGAGAGCCGGGAGAAGACCCCCAAAACAGACGCGGTGCTCATGCACCCCGACAACGACCCACACCGGAACACCGCGGAGGTCCCACCCCGCAAGGAGCACGCCGAGATCCAGGTGGAACGGGACGGGAAGCTGGTGCCGCTGGACCAGGACGAGTGAGTCGACCGGCCGGTACGGCTCAGCGGGGCGGCAGGTCGCCGACGAAACCGGCGATCCGCCGCGCCAGCGGGGCGCTCGCGCGGACCCAGGTGAAGTGGTCCAACGTCGCCCCGGCCTGCGCCACTGTGTAGCGCTCCCGGGCCACCGGCGCGTCGGCGAGCTTCGCGCAGAGGTGGTCCATTGTCTCGTGCGGGGTGTACTGGTCGTCGTCCACACTGACGGCCAGCACCGGGGTCCGCACCGCGCGGACCGCCGCCTCGGTGTCCGTACCGTCGAGCCGGAGGAAACGGCCGGTCCGCGCCGTGTACGCCCAGTCGCGGACCACGCCGCGCGCCTGCCGACCGCCGAAGCCCCAGCCTGGCCAGACCCCGAGCACCGCCGCCGTCGCGGCGATCCCCTGGGTGAGGGGCAGCACGCCGAGGCCGCGCCGGCCCGGGTAGGTCCGCCAGTACGGGATGCCGACCGCGACGAGCGCCAGGCCGTCCACCTCGTCGGTCCCGTGCAGGGCGATATGCAGCAGGCTGGCCTGCCCGCCGAGTGAGTGCCCGAGGAGCAGTCGGGTGCGCCCGTCCAGTCGCGGCTTGAGAGCGGCCAGGACGGCGCCCACGTCGGTGGCCAGCTCGGCGTAACCGTGCCGGTCCGCCCGACTCGGTGTGGGCGTGCTCGCCCCGGTGCCGCGCAGGTCGGCCACGACCACGGCGAGCCCGGCCGCGCGCAGCTCGGCGGCGAAGGGCCGGTAGTACCGGGCCCGTACCCCCATCGCCGGCCAGATCACCACCACCGGCGCGCCGGTCACCCCGGGCGGCTCCGGATAGACCTGCACACCCAGCTGGCCACCGTCGACGTCGACGAACTCCTGCGCGTATTCCGGGTCCCCGTTCACCGACCCAGCCTACGACCTGACGTTACCGGCGGGTAGTAGCCGGCCGTGCGGCCCACGACAGCGACGGGCAGAGGTGCCGCGCGCTCGCCGGACGCGACGGAGGGCCCCGCCGATCGGCGGAGCCCTCCGAAGGACGCTGTGGTCAGGAGACCGAGATCGCCCCGTTGCTGGCCCGGACGCAGGCCACCGCTCGGGCGCTGGTGGAGGCCGCGCCGCTCAGGCACTGGCCGAGCACCTGGTGCCCGGTGGCGTTCGGGTGCCACGACTCCTGGCAGGTCTGGAAGTAGCTGACGCAGGTGTTGGCGATGCGCTGGATGGCGATCTTGTCCTTGCCGGCGAGGCTGGTGACGAAGGTGCCGGTCGCGCCGTCCTGGAGCCGGATCGGGGTGGCCAACGCGCCACTCGGGCTGCTGGTCTGCTCGCAGAGCCGGGCACCGTTGAAGGCCTGCTGCACGTTCAGGTACACCAGGTCGTCGGCGGGGAACTCGGCGGCCAGAGTGTCCCGGGTGGACTGCACGATGCCGCCCAGACCCTGGGAGAAGCGGTGCCCCGGCGCCAGGCTGGCCCGGTGGATCGGGCAACCGGCCGCGTACCGCTCGGCACCCAGGTCACGGAACTTGTCCCGGGTGTCGTCCCGGCTGTCCTCCTCGTGGAACTGCTGGTTGAGGTCCAGCGGCAGCGGGTTCGTGTAGTCCTGGAACACCACCCGGTGCTGCCCGTCCGCGTCCACCTGGTCGAGGGTGGTCAGGATCTGGCGTACGGCCGCGGTGGTCTCCGCGGTCGCGGCGCTGAGCTGCGCGGCGGTGGCCAGGTCGGCGTCGCTGCACGGCTTCTGCTCCACCGGCCCGTTCAGGTACGCCCAGAACTCCCACCAGCCGGTCCAGGCGTCGGCGATGAACCGGTTGGCGCACTTCTCCGCGACGCTGCCGAAGGTGAACGAGCTGTTGTTGGAGCCGAGGCCGATCAGCGCCAGGTCGATGTCCTGGGTCTGCGCGACGGCGCGCAATTGGCTCAGCTGCGAGGCCACGGTACGACCGTTGGTCCGCGCCTGGGAGGCGTTGGCGATGTCGTGTGGCTGGCCACCGGAGCAGGCCAGGTTGAACCGGTTCTGGATGCCCGGCAGGTTGGCCTGGTTGAGCGAGGCGTTCGCCGAACGGTGGCAGAAGAACGCGTTGTTGTTCGCCGCCGTCCAACCGGGGAAGCCCTGGCTGACTCCGTTGACGTCGACGACCGGGGTGTACGCCCCGGCGCCCTCGCCACTGATGAAGCTGTCCCCGAGTGCCACCGCCGCGGTGGGCAGCGCGGCAGCCGCGGGTGCGGGCAGCGCGACGGCGGTCGACAACGCGGCCATGGCGATCGTTAGTCCCGCGGCGAGCGCGGTACGCCGGAACCTGGGCATGGGGCCCCCAACCATCGAAAGATGAAAGATTCTCTGAGAGCGCGATCAGATCACCCCGGCGCGACAGGCGTCAATGGCCCGTAACAGATTCGTTCGACGAAAGACACGGGCGCGTAGGCATGGCGGGCTACCGCACCGGAGTTGGCCCCGCGCCGCCGGTGGCGGCGTCTCTGCGTGGTTTCATGATCACCCGAACGCTGTTCGTTGGCTCACGTCCGGAGGGTCGCGCGCGGCGGGTCGTGCGGGGCCTCCGGGAGTTGTCCTAGCCTCGGGCTAGGCTCGCTGCGGCGCGCCACGCCGGCTGATGTCGCCGGTGACCGGCAGCACACCGCCGAGACCGGGGAGTACGACCAGTTGACCGCAGAGCCAGACACCCTGTACGGGGCCGATGACCTCACCCACCTTGAGGGGCTGGACGCTGTCCGCAAGCGGCCCGGCATGTACATCGGTTCCACCGACAGCCGTGGCGTGGGTCACCTCGTCAACGAGATCCTCGACAACTCCACCGACGAGGGTGTCGCCGGTCACGCCAGCCACGTCGAGGTGATCCTGCACGCCGACGGCTCGGTGCAGGTCGACGACGACGGCCGGGGCATCCCCACCGACGTGCACGCCAAGTCCGGCATCTCCGGCGTCGAGCTGGTGCTGACCCGGCTGCACGCCGGCGGCAAGTTCGGCGGCTCCGGCTACAAGACCTCCGGCGGTCTGCACGGCGTCGGCGCGTCGGCGGTCAACGCGCTGTCCCGCCGCTTCGACGTGACAGTCCGCCGGGCCGGCAAGATCCACACAATGTCGTTCCGGCACGGCGTACCGGGCATCTTCGACGGCGACGGGCCGGACGCCCTCTTCACCGCCGGCCCCGGGCTCCAGGTGACCGGCGCCATGAAGCGCGGCCAGCGCACCGGCACCTCGATCCGCTGGTGGCACGACGCCCGCTACTTCGAGACCGGCGCGGCGCTCGACGTCGACGCCGTCCGGATGAAGCTGCGCAACACCGCGTTCCTGGTCCCCGGCGTGACCTACCTGCTGCGCGACCTGACCGGCGAGGCTCCCGCCGAGGAGCGGTTCCACTACCCCAACGGGCTCAGCGACATGGTGGAGTTCCTCGCCCCGGCCGGCGACCGGCCGGTGTCCGGCACCCTGCTGGTCAACGGCGAGGGCACCTACCGGGAGAACGCCGCCGACGCCAACGGTGTGATGCAGTCCAACGTGCAGCGGCGCGCCGAGGTCGAGGTGGCCTTCCGGTGGGGCACCGGTTACGAGCGCACCGTCGAATGCTTCACCAACACCATCCGCAACGCGCACGGCGGCACCCACCGCAAGGGCTTCGAGCGGGCCCTGGTCCGCGCGCTCGCCGACGCGATCCGCAACACCCGCGGTCTGCTCAAGGCCAAGGAGGAGCCACCCACCCTGGACGACGTCCTGGAGGGGATGACGGCGGTGGTGCACGTGCGGATTCCCGAGCCGCAGTTCACCTCGCAGACCAAGGACGAGCTCTCCACCACCGGCATCACCAAGGTTCTCCAGTCCCTGGTCGACGCGCACATCAAGGCCTGGCTGGAGGACCGGCGCACCAAGGCCGAGGCGCGCACCGTCCTGCAGAAGATCGTCGACGCCGCCCGGGTGCGGCTCACCCAGAAGCAACAGAAGGACGCCGCCCGGCGCAAGACCGCCCTGGAGGGCGCGTCGATGCCGCCGAAGCTGGTCGACTGCCGGGCCACCGGCATCGACCGCAGCGAGCTGTTCATCGTCGAGGGCGACAGTGCCCTGGGTACGAGCCGGATGGCCCGTTCCTCGGAATACCAGGCGCTGCTGCCGATCCGCGGCAAGATCCTCAATGTGCAGAAGGCCAACCTCCAGCAGGTTTTGGACAATGCCGAGTGCGCGGCCATCGTGCAGGTCCTCGGCGCCGGCTCGGGACGCACCTTCGACCTCTCGGCGCTGCGCTACGGCCGCGTGCTGATCATGGCCGACGCCGACGTGGACGGCGCCCACATCCGTACGCTGCTGATCACCCTCTTCGCCCGGTACATGCGGCCGCTGATCGAGGCCGGTCGGCTCTACGCCGCGATGCCGCCCCTACACAAGATCACCACCAAGGGGCGCAGCCCGCAGACCGTCTACACCTACACCCAGGCCGAGATGGAGACGACGGTCCGCAAGCTGGAGAAGGCCGGCAAGCAGATCGTCACGCCCATCCCACGGTTCAAGGGTCTGGGTGAGATGGACGCCGACGAGTTGTGGGACACCACGATGAACCCCGCCACCCGGGCCGTCCGCCGGATCACCCTCGACGACGTCGACGCCGCCGAGCGCATCCTCGAACTGCTGATGGGCGAGAAGGTCGAGCCGCGCCGCAACTGGCTGATCGACTCCGCCGACCGCGTCGACCGGGATGCGATCGACGCATGAGCGCCCGTTCCAGTTCCAGTTCCAGTTCCAGTTCCAGTTCCAGTGGAGAGCTGAGTCATGGCACGCCGTAAGGAAAACAAGGTCGACCTCTCCTCGTTCGACCAGGCCGGCGCGCGGGTCTTCGACAACCCGCTGGTCACCGAGGTCTCCGACTCCTACCTGGAGTACGCGTTCTCGGTCATCCACTCCCGCGCCCTGCCCGACGCCCGCGACGGCCTCAAGCCCGTGCACCGGCGCATCCTCTGGTCCATGTACGAGCAGGGCTACCGCCCCGACCGTGGGCATGTGAAGTCCGCCCGGATCGTCGGCGACACAATGGGTAAGTATCATCCACACGGTGATACGGCCATTTACGACGCTATGGTCCGTCTCGCGCAGGACTTTTCCCTCAACGTGCCGCTCATCGACGGGCATGGAAACTTCGGCAGCCCCGACGACGGCCCGGCCGCGTCAAGATACTGCGTTACCGGAGACACCCGCATTCGACTTGCTGACGGCACCAGCCCTCGCATTGCTGATCTGGTAAGCCTCTCTGAGGACAGCGAAGCCGATGTCGACTTCGAGGTGCTCGACAAAGACGGTAAAGCTGTCCAGGTCGACAAGGTGTTCAACTCCGGCGTTCACCCGACGGTCCGGATCGGCACGGAGGCCGGTTTCTCGATTCGGGGAAGTGAGAATCACCTGCTGCTCTGTCTTGAGGCGCCCATGGGCGTTCCCATTTTTCAATGGCGACGGCTCGACGAGCTTACAGTCGGCTCGATCGTCTGTGTAGCACGCAACGCTTGGTCCCAGGTCATACCCACCTCTCGCGAATACTCTTTGGGCGTCCTCGGCGGCGCGTGGGCGTCCGAGGGCTTCGCGAGTGAGTCCAGGGCCGGGTTCAACAACACCGACGAGCACTTCTTCGGTGAGGTTCTGCATGCATACGATCAAGTGGTTGGTGGTCGGCGTTACGTCAGCGAACGGCAGACCCGTCGCGACCGAAAGCGTATTCAAGAAATCGATGTTCAGATTCATGCCGGCGGTATGGATGCTTTTCGAGCAAGCCCGTTGGCTGAATTTATCGGGCACCAGGCCCGTGGCAAGTTCGTTCCGCAATTCGTCTGGAACGGTGGCTGGGGGGTTAAGCGGGCCTTCCTGATGTCCCTTTTTGAAGGGGACGGCGGGGTGCGGGTCGCGAAGGACAGCTTCACCATCCAGTACGCGAGTTACAGCGAGCGGCTTACCAGAGAGGTTCAAGAGCTGCTCACCGAATTCGGCGTCGTCGCCTCCTGGCGCCGTTACGCGCGCCCCAGCGGCTCGATCGAGCATCGCCTGGTGATTTCCGGTCTGCGAAACATCAAGGCATTCGCGAATCGGGTAGGGTTCCTCCGCACCAAGCAGGCAAAGCTGAACAAGGTTCTGCGACATGCGCCGTTGCGTCCGCATCGGCTGAGCAAGGACCATGTTCCCTTCGTTGCCACCTACGTGCGTGACACCTTGGACTTCGACCGCCGTGGTAGCGGCCGCAAGTGGTTGACGACGCACAACTTCGATCGCGTCGAGCGATGGGAAACCGAGCGCCTCCGGATCATCGATCGCATCAAAGAGCCGGAACTTCTGGCGACCATTCTGCCGATCATGGACTCTGGCTACCGGTTCGAGCGCGTCACCGAAGTGACACCTTGCGAGCCGGCCGAGGTCTACTCGGTTCGGGTCAGATCCGAGGACCACTCCTTCCTCGCTGGCGGTTTCGTCAACCACAACACCGAGGCGCGAATGTCCCGCGAGGCCATGCTGCTCGTCGGTGAGCTGGGCGAGGACACCGTCGACGTCGAGCCCAACTACGACGGGTCGCTGACCCAGCCGACAGTGCTGCCGGCTGCCTTCCCCAACCTGCTGGTCAACGGCGCGTCCGGGATCGCGGTCGGGATGGCCACCAACATGATCCCGCACAACCTGGCAGAGGTCGTCTCCGCGGCGCGCTGGCTGATCAACCACCCGGACGCCACTCTGGACAAACTCATGGAGTTCGTCCCCGGCCCCGACCTGCCCACCGGCGGGGTGCTGCTCGGCCTGGACGAGGTGCGCCGGGCGTACGAGACCGGCCGCGGCGTGGTGCGGATGCGCGGCAAGGTGGAGATCGGCCCGATCGAGGGCAGCCGGGGCCGTCAGGCGATCACCGTTGTCGAGCTGCCCTACGGCGTCGGCGCGGAGAAGGTCATCGCCGCGATCACCAACGAGGTCACCAAGACCAAGCGGCTGACCGGCATCGCGGACGTCAAGGACCTCACCGACCGGGAGAGCGGCACCCGGCTCGTCGTCGAGTGCAAGGTGGGGGTCAACCCACAGGCGCTGCTCGCCGACCTCTACCGGTTGACCCCGCTGGAGCAGTCGTTCGGCGTCAACAACCTGGTCCTGGTCGACGGGCAGCCGCGCACGCTGGGCCTCAAGGCGCTGCTGGAGGTCTTCCTGGCCCACCGGTACGAGGTGGTCACCCGGCGCACCTCGTACCGTCGGCGCAAGCGTCAGGAGCGGCTGCACCTGGTCGACGGTCTGCTGATCGCGTTGCTGGACATCGACGAGGTGGTCCGGCTGATCCGGGGCAGCGACGACGCGCAGGCCGCGAAGGACGGGCTGATGAGCCGGTTCGGTCTCTCCGACATCCAGGCCACGTACATCCTGGACACTCCGTTGCGCCGGTTGACCAAGTTCGACCGGATCGAGCTGGAGGCCGAGCAGGAGCGGCTGCGCGCCGAGATCGCCGAGTTGAGCAAGATCCTCGACGACGAGCGGGTGCTCCGGAAGGTCGTCTCCGACGAGCTGGCGGCAGTGGTCAAGCAGTTCGCCACCGAACGTCGTACGACCCTTGTCGACGGTGACCTGAAGGAGGTGTTGGCCGCGTCCGCGCCGGCCGGCCCGCTGGAGGTCGCCGACGACCCGTGCCAGGTGATCCTCTCCGCGACCGGGCTCGTCGCCCGGACCGCGGCCGAGTCGGAGGAGAGCTCCGAGGGGCGCCGACGCAACGGTCGGGTCAAGCACGACACGGTACGCGCCACCGTGCACTCCACCGCCCGTGGTCGGGTGCTGCTGTTGACCAGCGCCGGTCGGGCGTTCAAGGTCGACGTCCTGCCGCTGCCGGTGCTGCCCGAGCAGGCGGGCACCGTGTCACTGCGTGGTGGTATGTCCGCGGCCGAGCTGGTGCCGTTGGCGGCGGGGGAGACCGTCGTCGGCCTGGCCCCGCTCGGCGGGCAGGCGGAGGGCTCACCGGGGCTGGCGTTGGGCACCCGACAGGGCGCGGTGAAGATCTGTTCTCCGGAGTGGCCGGTGCGCTCGGACGAGTTCGAGGTGATCGGTCTGCGCGACGGTGACGAGGTGGTCGGGGCGACCTGGCTGACCGACGGCACCGAGACGCTGACCTTCGTCACCTCGGAGGCTTCGCTGTTGCGCTTCCCCGCCGGGCTGGTGCGGCCGCAGGGCCTCAAGGGCGGCGGTATGGCCGGCATCAACCTGCCGGTCGGGGCGCGGGTCGCGTTCTTCGGCGCGGTGCGCACCGACGACCCGGGGCACGGCGAGCCGATGGTGGTCACCTCCACCGGCGCGACGGTCAAGGTGACGCCGTTCAAGGCGTACCCGGCAAAGGGCCGGGCGACCGGCGGCGTGCGCGCGCACCGCTTCCTCAAGGGTGAGACGGACGTGGCGGTCGCCTGGGTTGGCCCGCGACCGGTCGGCGCGACCGCCACCGGCGACCCGGTGGAGCTGCCCGCTGCGGACCCCCGCCGCGACGGCAGTGGCTTCGCGGTGATGCTCGGCCCAACGGTGGTGGGCCACCTGATCGAACGCGACTGACCCCTCATCCGCGTTGTCGTGCCGCCTCGGGGCGTGCTCGGCCCAAAGATCCGCACAACGTGGGGAAAGTTGCCGCTTCCGGGGTGCCGCACTTTTCCTTAAGTTGTGGGGATCTTGACGGTCGAGCCGCCGAAGATCGTGCTCGATCCAGGAAGTAGTGGTTTCACCGACGCGGTGATGCCACTCGATCCTGGATCAAGCACGATCATGCGGAGTGGGGCGTCCGCCGGCGCGGTATGGTGGTGCCCTCTGTTGTCGGTGAGGGTCCGGGTGCACCGCGAAGCACCCCTCAACATGATCTCTTCTTTGTCCGGCGGAGTCGCCGGCGCGGCGTGAGCGCCGCCATCCGGGTCCGGCCGAGGCGTGAGCTACGTGCCGCCCGCCGCCCCCGGCCACACCGCTGTTGGGGTCACCTGATCGCCGCGCCACTCTGGCCGCTGCACGGCGCGAACCTGGGCACCCTGTTGCGTACGTGCGACGCGGTCGGTGCCTGCCTCGCCGTACCCCCGTTCCGTTGGGTGGACGAGGCCGTCGCCCGGGGCAACACGCTGCGCCGGCCGAGCTGCGTTCACCGGGTCGGCAGTCCGCTGCGCTGGCTGGCCGCCGAACGGGCCGCCGGTGCCCGGGTCCTCGGGGTGGAGTTGGCCGACGAGGCCGTCCGGCTCGGTGATCTGCCCGCCGCCAGGAGCCGCACCGTGGTGCTGTTGGGCCACGAGGCGACCGGCATCCCGCCCGAGGCGCTCGACCAGCTGGACGCGGCGGTGGAGATTCCCATGGTCGGCCACGGCCACAGCCTGAACGTCGCGGTAGCCGGCTCCCTGGTCCTCTACAAACTAGCCGGCCTCCTCTAGCCAGCCCCCCCCGCGCCCTCACCCGCCCCCTGCTCGGCCCCGCGCGCCCTGCCCGGCCCCGCGCGCCCTGCCCGGCCCCGCGCGCCCTGCCCGGCCCCGCTCGCGCCGATCTTGCATTTCCTGCACCGGCAAAGCACCGCAAGAGGTGCATAAAGGCGTCCGAAAGTGCAAGATCGGCGGGCGGGGCGGGGCGGGGCAGGGCAGGGCAGGGGTCGGGTGGGTTTGGGCTAGGCGACGTTGTGGGGGCGGAACTGGACGCTCACCCGGGGGCCCACCGGACGGGTGGTCTTGAGGATGGCGTGTTCCCAGGTGCGTTGGCAGGAGCCGCCCATGACGATCAGGTCGCCGTGGCCCACCGGGAAGCGCAGGCTCTCGCCGCCGCCGCCGCCGCGTGGGCGTAGGAGCAGCGGCCGGGGTGATCCGAAGGAGACGATCGCGACGATGGTGTCGGTGTGCGCCGAGCGACCGATGGTGTCGCCGTGCCAGGCCACGCTGTCGCGCCCGGACCGGTAGAGGCACATGCCGGCGGTGACGAAGGGCTCGCCCAGCTCGGGCGCGTAGTGCTCGGTGAGTGCGGCCCGTGCGGAGGTGAGGACGCGGTGGGGGAGCTGCCTCGCACCGTCGTACCAGCAGAGCAGTCGGGGCACGTCGACCTCGGCGTCAAACATGGTGCGCCGTTCGGCACGCCAGGGCACCTCGGTGAGCAGGGTGTCGAGGACGGTGTCGGAGCCGCGCACCCAGCCGGGGAGGTGGTCGACCCAGGCACCCCGGCTGAGCTGGTGCCGGCGGATCTGGCCGGGCAGTGGCCCCAGGGTCGGCCCGGCGTCGGCCAGGTCGAGCATCGACGGCTGGTAGGCGGCCTGCGTCATACGGCCACCCTAGCAGCACTTTCGTACACCCGTGCTAGTGGCGTCCGGCGTCAACCCCGGCCAAGATCGTGCCCGATCCCGGATCAGGTCGCGTTCGAGGGGGACTACGCGGTCAGTTCGGGACCGTGGCGGCGCGTACGGCGTCGAACACCGCGTCCACCACCCGCGCCCGGCCCTGGCCGTCGACGGTGGACCAGGCGCGCGCGGCGAGTGTCGCGCGCCGCTGCGGCGAGCTGAGCAGCCCGTGCAGGGTCCGCGCCGCCGTCGCGCGGGCGGCTCGTCCGGCGACGCCGCTCGCGGTCAGTTCCGGCAGCTCGCCCAGCCCGGCGGCCAGGCCGTGACGAACCACCCGGGTGTACGACTCACGTTGGTTGTCGACCACGCAGACCAGTGCGCCGGGTGCGCCGAGGCAGCAGAGTTCCCAGGTGGACGTGCCGGCGGCGCTCACCACCAGGTCGGCTTCGGTGATCAGCGCCGGCAGCGAGGTGGTGGGCGGGACCGCCCGGATGGTCTGCCCCCGGCCGGGGGCGACATCGTCGACCTCCGCCTCGATCTCGGGTCGACCGACGATGACCGTGAGGTCCATCGGGTGACCGGTGGCCGCCAGCACCCGGGTCAGGACCGGGGCCGCGCCGACCGCGTCGGTGCCGCCGAAGAAGGCCAGCACCCGGGGGCGGCTGACCGCCCTGGCGGGCGGGGCCACCGGCGGCCGGGCGCTGATCACGGTGTCGCGCAGCAGGGCGTACCCGCTGCCGGCGAGCAGCCGGCCGGGCAGTGCCGCGGTGGCCCCCAGCTCGGGCAGCTCCGCTCCGAAGTTCTGGTCGAGGTAGAGGTCCGCGACCTGTCCCCGGCTGTCGCCGTCGATGATGGCGAGGGTGTGGACGCCGGCGGCGCGCACGGCGCCGGCTCCGGCCGGGTCCAGTTCGTAGGAGTCGAGGACCAGCACGTCCAGGTGGTGACGGCGGGCCGCCTCGACCAGGTCGGCCGCCGACTCCGGGCCGGGAAGTAGCGGGATGCCCCGCGCGGCCAGCTCCGCGGTTGCCCAGTCGAGCCGTTCGACGGTGCCGAACACTGTGACCTCGGCGCCCCGGGCGAGGAACTCCTCGGCGAGCGCCAGGCAGCGGACGAGGTGGCCGACGCCGCGCCGTGGACCGGCGTCGCAGCGCAACCCGACCCTCAGGGTGCTCAGGATTCCTCCAGGTGCTTCTGTCGGACGTCGGCGTTGAGCGCGCGCAGCCGGGGCTGGCCGTCGAGCCAGTCGGCGAGCTTGGCCAGCGGCACGCTGACGTCACCGAAGTGGTCGATGATCGCGCTGACCAGCGTCCAGTCCTGCTCGGTGTCGAGGGTGAGCCGCAGCGCGGAGCGGTCCGGGGTGAGCGTCACCCCGAGCACCCGGAACAGCTCCGGATGGGTGTACGCGTACGAGGTGACGTGAACGCGGTGGTGGTCGGTGGCGAGCCGGCCCAGGGTGCGTAGCGTCTCCGCTCGGATGATCTCGACGTCGAGCCCTCGGGGCAGGGTCCGGGCGATGGACGTGCTGGCGTAGTCCAGCCCGGGGACCGCCCGGTACACCGATGCGACCAGGGTGATGATCTCCGGGTCGAGCAGGGGGCAGTCGGCGGTGAACCGCATGACGGCGTCTCCCGGGTGCGCCGCGAGGGCGCCCACGAACCGGTCGAGCACGTCGTCGACCGGCCCGCGGTGGCACGGCACGTCGAGCCGCTCGCACTCGGCGGCCACCGCGTCGTCGACCGCGTCGGTGCTGGTGGCGACGACCAGGTCGGCCAGGACGCCGCTGTCCCGGGCGGCGCGTACGACCCGGCCCAGCACTGAGCGTCCGGCGAGTGGGCGGAGCACCTTGCCGGGCAGCCGGGACGAACCCATCCGAGCCTGCACGATGCCGACGATCCGCAGCCCCGCGTCGTCCGTGGGGGCCTCGGGCACCGGTACGCGGGTCACTGCTGCTCCTCCTGCTTGGGTGCGAGCACCGCGGTGGCCCGGCGTTTGGCGGCGCGGGCACCCCGTTTGGCCAGCCGGGCCGGGGTGATGGCGAGCCGGCCCACCCGGTAGCTGAGCGACCCGCTGAGCAGGCTGATCGTCGTCTCGGCCCGGCGCAGCGCCCGTTCCCGCGAGGTGAGCAGTTCCTCGGTCCACGCGGTCAGCGCTGCCAACCGGGTGAGTTCCTCGCGCTGGCGCAGCCACGCCTCGCGGAGCTGCTGGTAGCTGTGCCCGCCGACCGGCGGGTCGGTCGGCGTGACGGCGTGCAGTTCGGTGGCGAGGCCGACAGTGCCGTCGGCGTCGAGCCCGTGCAGCGCGGCGGCGATGGCCGCCTCGGCCTCGATCGCCTCGCTGACTGTCGCGCGGTCGAGGTCGTGGCCGGCGAGTCCGCCGAGCACCACGGTCAGGCCCGCGACGTCGAGAGTGGACGACCATGGGTGGGCGTACCCGCCGGTGAGCAGGCCCGCGGCGAAGCGCCACAGCCCGCGGGCGAGCACCACGTCGGCGGGCAACGCGGCGGTGGCCCGCCAGCTGGGGTCGAGCACCGCGTACCGCTCGCCGTCGACCACCATGTTGTCGGTGCCGGCCAACGCCGCCGCTCCGGCGATCCGGCCGTCGGCATCGGCCTGGCCGGCGAGCCAGCCCGCGTACCCGTGCAGGAGCGCGCGCAGGGTGGTCAGGTCGCGGCGCAGCGAGGCGTCGAGCAGCAGGGTACGCAGCAGCCGGCCGGACGGCACCGGTCCGGATACCGCGTCGGCGTCGCGGTAGGCGGCCTGGCGGCTGGCGAACGGCGCGGCGGCCGGGGTCGTCGCGTCGGTGGCCGGGATGAGCCCCCAGCGCCAACCGGACGGGCCGTGCAGCACCTCCAGCACGCCGATGCCGGGGCGACCGGTCTGCACGAGAGCCACCGGCAGGTCCGCCCCGGCGGTCGGCGCTGTCGGGTCGGTGCCGTCGGCGGGCCGGTGGGCGAGGGTCAGCCAGCCCGGTGCGAGGTCGGCGGCGCGACCGGCGTGCAGCGCGTCCACCGCCAGCCGGGCCGGGTCCTGGAGCACCGTGGCGCTGGTGAAACCCCCGGCGCAGGCGCCGTGCAGCACGGCGTCGAACAGGCCGGAGCCCGCGTCCCGGTCGAGGTGGTCGGCGTCCAGCAGCGCCGTCGGGGTGCTGACATCGGGGTACGCGGCCCAGCACGCGGCCGGTCGCAGCCCCGCCGCGCCGAGCCGCTCGCGCAGCTGGTCCCGGTTGGCCGGGTGGGCGCGGTCCAGCACGCCGCCGATGGTCCAGGCGGAGTCGTCGCGGCGGGCGTACCAGGGGCTGGTGTCGACGAGCCGGTGCAGGCCCAGCGGGTTGTCCAGGCGCAGCAGCAACGCGCCGCCCGGCCGGATCGCGGCGACGAGTCGTGCCAGCACGGCGTCCCAGCCGAGCCGGGTGCCCTCCACCGACTCCACCGGGTCCAGCCCGGCAGCCGCGATCACCACGTCGTACGTCTCGTCGTCGGGTAGCCCGGCCGGGCCGCCCACCACCACGCGGGCGGCCCGGTCCGCCAGCGCCACCGCGTCCGGGTGGCTGCGCAGCAGGCAGGTGACCTCGGCGTGGGTGAGCTGGTCGAGCAGTGCCGGGTCGTGTGGACCGGCCACCAGGACCCGGGCGCCGGGCGGCACCAGCAGTGCGGCCAGCGCGGCGAGCGGCCCGCCGTTGGCCAACCGTTCCTGCGGCAGGTCCGACCAGGCCAGCATCTCGCCGCCCGGCAGGGTGATCCGGTCGGCGGGTGCGGTCTCAGTCGTCACTGTCTTCCTCTTCCTCCTGGAGGTTCGCCCAACCGAGCAGCTCGCGAAGCTCGGCGGGGGTGCAGCGGTGGTCGGTGCCCAGCTCGGCGCGGGCGATCTCGACGGCGGTGGGCAGGTCGAGAGTGGTGCCGTGCAGCTGCGGCCACTGCCGTCGGATCCGAGCGGTGCCGCCGAAGGTGGGGTCCTCGTTGGACAGGATCATCGGGTCGCCATAGACCGCCGGCTCGCATCCGGCCGCGATGCCGTAGAAGATCGCGCTGGTCAGCCGGTTGGATGCTACCCGGCGGTGGCGGCGCAGTTCGGTGAGCTGCCGGTCGAGGAACTCCGGATCGGTGTCCTTCCACCAGTGTCCCCGGTAGCCGTGGCAGATCACCCGGAACCCGGCGCGCTCGTAGAGCCGGCGTACGTTGCGCATCCGGTACTCGTGCCAGTACAGGCAGACCGTGACCGGGCCGGGCTCGGTGTCCTGGATGAGGGCGATCAGTTTGCGGTGATCGCCCTTGACGTGTTGACCCTCCCAGCCGTGGAACGGGTACCAGATCGTGCCCTCCCGCTCCTCGGCCGGTGGTTCCTCGGGTCGCATGGCCAACAGGTAGCTGAACGGCGCGCCGATGACCACCACGTTGCGTCGCCCCACCGACCAGGCCCGGCGGCGGGTCTGCTCCGACCAGAGCAGGCTGGGGGTGCGTTCGGCGTACGGGTGGCCGGGGGCCAGGCCGTCACCGATGTTCCAGCCGTGCTGCACGTACCCGTTGATCCGGGGTGGGTGCCGGTCGCCGAGGCCGGCGTAGCGGGCCAGAACGTGCGCGTGGCCGTAGAAGTGGTTGGCGTGGTGCATCAGGTTCCCATCAGGCGGCGGGACGCACGAGGCCGCCGCGCACCGCGGCGGTCAGCGCGTCGATGACGCGGTCCTGGTCGGCGTCGCTGAGCCCCGGGTACAGCGGCAGCGACAGCTGCTGGGAGTAGAACGACTCGGCCACCGGGCAGGATCCGCGCCGGTAACCCAGGTCGGCGAAGGCCGGGTGCCAGTGCACCGGGATGTAGTTGACCTGGACGCCGATGCCGGCGGCGCGCATCCGGTCGTACACCTCGCGGCGACGTCCGTCGAGCACCCGGATCGGGTAGAGGTGCCAGGCCGGGTCGGCCCACGACCTGCGGTTGGGCAGCAGTACGCCGTCCAGGTCGGCCAGTGCCTCGTCGTAGCGGGCGACCAGGGCGCTGCGGCGGGCCGTGAACTCGCCGAGCCGACGTAGTTGGCTGCGGCCCAGGGCGCAGAGCACGTCCGGCAGCCGGTAGTTCAGCCCGAACTCGTGCACCTCCTGGTGCCAGCCGCCCTCGTCCGGGAACCGCAGGTCGTCGCGGTCGCGGACCACGCCGACGCCACGGAACCGGCGGGCGCGCTTCAGGATCTCCCGGTCCAGCGCCGCGACGGCGCCACCCTCGGCGGTGGTCAGGTTCTTCGTGGGAAAGAACGAGAACGTGGTGAGGTCGGCGAGCGAACCGACCGGCCGACCGTGGTACGTCCCGCCGATGGAGTGCGCCGCGTCGGCGAGCAGCAGCGCGTCGCTGCCCTCGATCGACGTGCGTAGCGCGTCGTAGTCGGCGGGGTGGCCCGCGTAGTCGACGGCGGCGACGACCTTCGTGCGCGAGGTGACCGCGGCGGCGGCCGCCGCCGGGTCGAGGCAGAACGTCTCGTCCTCGACGTCGGCGAACACGATCTTCGCGCCGAGGGCGACCGCGCTGCTGGCGGTCGCCACGAACGTCATCGGCGGCACGACCACCTCGTCGCCGGGCCCCACCCCGGCCGCCGCGTACGCCACGTGCAGCGCCGCGGTGCCGTTGGAGACGGCGGCGACACCGACTCCGCCGGTCCATTGGGCGAGGTCGGCCTCGAAGGCGTCGACCTGCGGACCGGTGGTGAGCCAGTCGCCGCGCAGCACGTCGGCGACGGCTGCGACGTCGTCCTCGCTGATCGACTGCCGGCCGTACGGGAGCATCCCCGTCATCCGTTGATGCCGAGCATGTCGCGCAACTGCTCGACGGTGAGCCACTCGTCGTTGGTGTCCGACTGGTAGGCGAAGCCGTCCGGCACCGGGTCGCAGTCGATCGGCGCCTGGTAGCCCCACGTGGCGATGGTCGGTTGGACGATGAACCGACCGTCGGCGCGCAGCGTCCGCCGGCTGTCGTCGGGCGCGATCATCTCCTCGTGCAGCTTCTCGCCCGGCCGGATCCCGATCTCGTGGGTGGTGGCGTCCGGGGCCACGGCCTCGACCAGGTCGAGGATGCGCATGCTCGGGATGCGGGGTACGAACAGCTCGCCGCCCTGCATCTGGTCGAACGAGTCCATGACGAACTGCACGGCCTGGTCCAGGGTGATCCAGAAGCGGGTCATCCGCTTGTCGGTGATCGGCAGGCTCTTGCCCTCGGCGGCCAGCCGGCGGAACAGCGGGACCACGGAGCCGCGGCTGCCCACCACGTTGCCGTAGCGCACCACCGAGAACCGGGTGGGGTGCTGGGCGGCGTAGTGGTTGGCCGAGACGAACAGCTTGTCGCCGACCAGCTTCGTCGCGCCGTACAGGTTGATCGGGCTGGACGCCTTGTCGGTGGAGAGCGCGATGACCTTCTTGACGCCGGCCTCGATCGCCGCGTCGACGACGTGCTGCGAGCCGGTGATGTTGGTGGCGATGTACTCCGAGGGGTTGTACTCCGCGGTGTCCACCTGCTTCAGTGCGGCGGCGTGCACCACGTGGTCGACGCCGTGCATGGCTCTGGTGAGGCGGTGCCGGTCCCGGATGTCGCCGATGAACCAGCGCAGCCGCGGGTCGTCACCGAGCTGCTGGCGCAGCTCGTACTGCTTGAGCTCGTCGCGGGAGAACACCACCACGCGGGCGGGGTCGGCCTCGTTGAGGATGTGCCGGAGGAACGTCCTGCCGAAGGAACCAGTTCCCCCGGTGATCAGAATGGACGATCCATTCAACTCACTCAATGTGGTGCTCCCGTGTTCGTGGATGAACGAGCGGCCCTGGGCCGGCCGACCGGGGTGACACGCTAGCCATGGCGGGTTAACTCCCCGGCGCTCGCGGGTGAACCGCAACCTCTGCTCCTGTGAATGCCGAACACCGCGCAGGCGAACACTTCCGACCGTCCCGGATGTGGGCTGACCTGGCCCGACCGGGCCGTTACAGTGACCGCGCGAACGACCCGGCAGCCCGGCGCGCAGCCGGGTCCGGCGTTCACCCGACATCCACACCGGCTCGGTGCGAGCGGGCCACCCCGGGTGTCACCGACGCCGGCCGGGGCCCGTCGGATCCGCGCGGGCCCGGTACGGCCGGCAATTCTGGAGGCGTTCATGGCACCCGGTAGTGACGTGATCGAACGGCCGGTGGTGGCGGCCGGGACGCCGAGCGACCCGCCCGCCCGACGGTGGCTGGTGCCGCTGCTGCTGGTCGTCGGCTGGGTGCTCAGCGTGGCCTGGCGCATGTGGTGGTCCCGGCACATAGCGCTGCCCATCGCGCACACCGACGAGGACAGCTATCTGAACACCGCCCGCGCGTTGGCCGGCGGTCCGGGGGGCTTCAGCAGCGAGAACGACCTGCTGCGCCGGGTCGGCTACCCGATGCTGATCTCGCCGGCGTTCCTCGGGGACCGTGACTTCACCGACAGCTACCGGATCGTCCAGCTGATCAATGCGATGGTGAACTCGACGCTGCTGCCGCTGGCGTACCTGTTCGGTCGTCGTCTGTTTCAGCTGCGCCGCTCGTACGCGCTGCTCGGCGCGGTCGCGGCGGCGACCCTGCCGGCCACCGCCTTCTACGCGGGCGTCGCCATGATCGACGCGGTGATGGCGCCGCTCGTGGTCGCCTGGCTGCTCGCCGTGCACCGCTGGATCACCCGGACCGGCCCGCTCGCCGCCGCCACGGTGGGCCTGCTCGTCGGCGGGTTCCACCTGCTGCACTCCCGCGGCCTGGTGATCGTGGCCGTGCACGCCGGGCTGGTCCTGCTGCTGTTCGTCCGCCGCCGGATCAACCCGCCCGTCGTGCTCGCGGCGCTGCTGCCGGTGCTCGCCATGGCACTCGTCAACGAGGCCGCCATCCGCCACCTCGGCGGCAAGGTCTACCTGCTCGGCAGCACTCCCGGCGGCAGCACGCTCGACGCGATCGCCTCCGCCCAGGGCGTGGTCCGGGTGAGCGCCGCGGTCACCACCCAGCTCTGGTACCTCGTGGTGATCACGTTCGGACTGGCCGGGGTGGCCTGGGCCGGGGCGGTCCGCGAGCTGTGGCGTCCGCGGCACGGTGACGCGGCCCGCTGGACGATGGGCGTGGCACTGGTGGTGACCGTCGGGGTGGCCGGCGGCGCGTCGGTGATCCTGTCCGGCATCACCGGCAAGCCGCTGGACGCGATCTACGGCCGGTACGTGCAGATGCTCGCGCCGTTCTGGCTGCTGGTCGGCGTGGGGGTGCTGTTCACCGCCGGCTGGCGGGTGGTGCTGCGCCGGGCGGCGGTCGCGGTGGCGTTGCTGGTCGGTGGCGGCGCGCTGATCGCGGCCCGACTCGCGTACGTGGCCAGCCAGGGCCACCAGCTGCGCTACGGCGGTTTCAGCGCGCCGGACCTGGTGGCGTTGACCGGGGGCTGGCATCAGTTGCGACCGGTGGTCGGGTCGCTGGTCGGCATCGCCGGCTGTGTGGTGCTCGTCGCCGCGGCCCGGGTGCCCCGCCTGCGTCTGCCGATCCTCGGCGCCCTCGTGGTGGTCAACCTCGTCACGATGCAGGTGATCGACCAACGGATCGTCCGACCGGCCGTCGAGAGCACCGCCCCGACGCCCCGGGTGGCGGACGTCGGCGTACGCCCCGGCGAGCGCGTGTGGGCCTCGACCGGCGTGCACTACGTCCTGCGGTTCAACCTCAGCCACCAGGTGACCTGGACCGACGTCCGGTGGTTCGGTGTCGGGCAGCCGCCGGCGGCGGCCCAGGTCGTGTTCGCCCGCTGGGCACCCGGACAGGCCGACGACTGGGACGGGGCGGCCTACGGCTTCGTTCGACTCGGCGGTAACCCGGCCCAGCACTGGGCCGCCTGGCGGCGCGTCTGACCGATCGCACCCCGGTGGACACCGCTATTCGTGAACGGCGGATGTCCACCGGGAGCACTGTCGGTTAATGGTTCCGGTCCATTTCGGAAAATGGTCCGCCAATCAGCGCTGGCGACGGTCCGCCCGAGCGAGGGAAATCGGCACGACGGTGATTTCCCGGCCGTCGGACAGTTCCTGTCGCGGCGTGCCCTCGACGAATCGGAAACGTCGGTTCATCTGTCGTACGACGGTATTGTGGCTGAGCACCTCGCCGTCGAGTCGATCCAGGTGCAGCCCGTCGAAGGCGTACTCGACGGCCTCCCGCATCACGCCCAGCCAGGCCGGCAGCGTCTCGCCCCTGGCGTCCAGACCGTCGGCGTCGAGATAGAAGCCCCACGCGCCGGTCCGAGGGCCGTCCAACCGCAGGTCGAAGAAGGTGACCACACCGCAGGGGTGGTCGTCGCGGACGTACACCAGCACCCGCCGGGACGGGTCGTCGCGGACCGCCGACCACCAGCGGGCGTGCTCAACGGCGGTGATCTCGTGACTGGTCTTGCTGACCTGTCGATTGGTTTCCTGATTACGCCAGGACAACATCAGATGAACGTCGTCCGCCGTCGCTTCGCGCAGCACGTGCGTCTCGCTTTCCTAGCCGTTCACGTCGGGTCCCGGCACCTTACCCGGGCCTACCGGGAAATCGGATACGCATTCGTTGGGTTGTAGACTTCGGCGCATGAACGAATTGAGTCGCGCGCAGATCCGCGACCTCATGGCTCAGGTGCTGAAGAATCAGGACAAGGAGCTGCCCGCGGACGACGCGGCGCAGTTGCGGGAGATCGGCTTCCGGTCGCTCGACTTCTCCGAGCTGGCCCTGCGGGTGGAGGACGAGACGGGGGAGGAGCTCAACTTCGACGCCCCCGGGCTCCGTCGCATCGCCACCGTCGGGGACGTCCTCGACTTCCTCGTCGAGCTTCAACACCAGTGACCGTCGCGACGTCGCGCCCCCCGACCCCCGCCAGCCCGGAGCCAGCCGGTGTCGACAACCGGCTCGTCGTCGGTGGCGTCACGCTGGCCTGGCGTTCGCTGCCGACGCCCACACTGCCCGACCCGGCGGCGGTGCTCGCCCGCTCGGCCGTGCACGCGCTCACCGCGGCGCGGCAGCATGCCGTGCACGGCACCGAGTTGCTGCTCAGCACCGCGAGTCGGGTTGACGCGGTGATGCGCGCCGAGCTGCTGGAGGCCGGGTTCACCGTCGGCGTCCTCGACGACGACGGCGTGCACCCGAGCGCACCGGCCCGGCCGCGAGCCGCCGAGCCGGGCCGACTCTGGCTGCTGACCTCGGGCTCCACCGGGCGTCCGAAGCGGGTCGGGCACACCCTCGACACGCTGACCACAGTGCGGGCCGACCAGCCCGACCGGACCTGGCTCTGCCCGTACGCCCCCGGCACGTACGCCTGGTGGCAGGTCGTCACCCTGTCGCTGACCCAGCCCGGCCAGCACCTGGTGGTGGTCGAGCCCGACGAGCTGGACGACTGGCCCACCGTCGCGGCCACCCACGGGGTGGACGCGGCCTCCGGCACCCCGACCTTCTGGCGGCGCACCCTCTACCGCGACGCCGAGGCCCTCGCCCGGGTGCCGCTGCGCCAGATCACCCTCGGCGGGGAACCGGTGGACCAGGCGATCCTGGACCAGCTGCGGGAGGTCTTCCCGACGGCCCGGATCTCCTGGATCTACGCGTCCTCCGAGGTGGGGGCGTCCATTGTGGTGCACGACGGACGGGCCGGGTTCCCGGTCGACTGGCTGGGCCGGGAAACCCCGGGCCGACCGACGCTCTCCGTCCACGACGACGAACTGGTGGTCACCTCCCCGTACCACGGGGCCGGTCTCGCCGGCCCGATCCGCACCGGGGACCGGGTGCAGGTGCTCGACGGCCGCGTGCTGATCACCGGCCGACTCGACTCCGACGAGATCAACGTCGGTGGTAGCAAGGTCTCCGCCGGTGTGGTCCGCGGTGTGCTCGCCGCTCATCCGGCGGTGGCCTGGGCCCGGGTGACCGGCCGCCGCGCCCCGGTGCTCGGGCGGATGGTGGTCGCTGAGGTGGTCCTCGATTCATCCTCTGTGGACACCGACGAGGCCGCGCTGGTCCGCTGGTGCGCCGACCGGCTCCCCGAGCACGCGGTGCCGCGCCGCATTCGCGTCCTGACCGACATTCCCGTCAAGGAGACCCTGAAGAGCGATGTCTGAGCCAGCCGACAACCAGCTCGTCCCGCCCAGCTCCGTGGTCCTCGTCTCCGGCGGTTCCCGTGGCCTGGGCCTGGCCATCGTCACCGACCTGCTCGACGCCGGCGTACGCGTCGCCGCGTTCGCCCGCACCATCACCCCGGAGTTGGAGAAGCTCGCCGCCGAGCACCCCGACCGGGTGCACGTGGGCTCGGTGGACGTCACCGACCTGCGCGCCGCGCAGAGCTTCGTCCGCGAGGTGGAGCAGCACCTCGGCCCGATCGACGGCATCGTCAACAACGCCGCCATGGGGCAGGACTCCCTGCACGCGCACACCGCCGCCGACGACATCGCCCGGATCATCGAGACCAACCTGACGGCCCCACTGCAGCTGACCCGACTGGTGATCCGCCGGATGCTCGCCAAGGGGTTGCGCGGGCGGATCGTCAACATCACCTCGATCTGCGGGCAGCGTGGGTTCCCGGGTCTCGTCGCGTACTCGGCCACCAAGGGCGGCATGGACGCCGCCACCCGCTCGCTCGCCCGCGAACTGGGCGGCCGGATGCTGGTCAACTCGGTCGCGCCCGGCTTCTTCGCCTCGGAGATGTCCGCCGTGCTCGGTCCGACCCAGCTCGACCAGATCGTGCGCCGCACCCCGACCGGTCACCTGACCGAGCCGGTGGAGGTCACCCCGGTCGTGCGGATGCTGCTCCGGGAACACACCAACATCAACGGCCAGGTCATCGTGGTGGACGGTGCCGCCGCCATCTGACCAGCGGCCGGGTCTCCTCCCAGCGGAACCAGCGCCGCCGGTTGTCGGTGCCCTGACGGCCGTGTCGCCGGGGGTGGGCGGCGTGGCCGATCCGGCGCGGCCGGTTGTCGGTGCCCAGGCGGCCGTGTCGCCAAGGGTGAGCGCCTCCGCCGTGACCCGTCCGGTGCCGGCGTTACTGGCCGCCGCCGAGCGGCACCTGCGCTGCGGGTCACCGGCCGCCCTTGCCGATGCGGTGACCCGCAGTCACCTCGACGACGGGCGCTGCGTCGGCTGGTACGGCCCGTCGGTGCCCGGCTGGCGGGTGGCGATCGACGCGGAACGCGCCGACGCCCCGGTGCCCCCTGCGCTGGCCCGCCGGTTCGGCACGAACGACTTCTGGGCCCGGTGGACCCGCGCCGAGTGCTACTGCAAGTTGGCCGACATGCCCGTGGCGTCCTGGTGGCATCGGCACGGGTTGGGCACGCCGGCCGACGGACCGGCAGTCTGGCGGACCCTGCGGCTGGCCGACCTGGTGATCACCGTCGGCTTCGCCCCGACCCTCCCACCCGGCGATCTTGCACTTTCTGACGCCGAATCGCGGCATTCACGCCTTACGTCGGGACAGTAACTGCAAGATCGACGGGGCCGGGCGGGACAGGGCCGGGCGGGACAGGGCGGGGCGGGTTAGGGCCTGGGGTTAGATCTGGTCCCAGCTCAGGGGGGTGCCGCGGGGGACGTCGGTGGTGAAGGTGCGGCCCAGGACCCGGTCGATCTCCACGGGGGCCAGCCCACCGGCCGGCCGGATCGAGCGGACGTTGTGCGCCGTCACCGGATCGCCGGCCCGGACGTCCTCGACCACGAAGAGCGACCGGCGGAACCGGAGCCCCTCCCGCTCCGCGGGGGTCGGTCCGATCGCGGTGCCGCCCAGCGCCTCGAACGCGCGGCCGGACTCGGCGACCAGGGCCGTGAGCTCCGCCGGGTTCAGGGAGAAATCCGAGTCCACACCGCCGTCGGCCCGGTCCAGCGTCACGTGCTTCTCGATGAAACAGGCACCGAGCGCCACCGAGGCGACCGCCACCCCGATGCCGGGGGTGTGGTCGGAGAGTCCGACCGGCACGTCGAACGCGCCGGCCAGCACCGGCAACCGGCGCAGGTTGCTGTCGGCCGGCGGGGCCGGGTAGGACGCGGTGCAGGCCAGCAGGACGATGCCCGCCGCGCCGCCGGCCCGCGCGGTGCGCACGGCGGCGTCGATCTCGGCGACCGTCGCCATTCCGGTGGAGATCACCATCGGTTTGCCGGTGCTGGCCACCAGCCGGATCAGCGGCAGGTCGACAAGCTCCGACGAGGCGATCTTGTACGCGGGCGCGTCCAGCGACTCCAACAGCTCCACGGCGGTCGCGTCGAACGGCGACGAGAAGACGGTCAGGCCACGCTCGCGGGCCCGTTCGAAGATCGGGGCGTGCCACTCGTACGGGGTGTGCGCGCGTTCGTAGAGGCGGTACAGGTTCTCCCCGCCCCACAGCTCGTGCCCGCTGGAGATTCGGAAGGCCGGGGTGTCGACGTCGATGGTGATGGTGTCCGGCCGGTACGTCTGGAGCTTGAGGGCGTGCGCCCCGCTCGCTGCCACCGCGTCGACGATGGCCAGCGCCCGGTTCAGATCGCCGTTGTGGTTGCCGGACATCTCGGCGACCACGAACGGTCGCTCCCCGGCACCGACCGCGTGCGGTCCGATCTTGATTGTCGCTGTCATTCCGACCTCTGCTCAGGTACGCCCGCACCGGGGTGCGGTGGTGCTGTCGTCGTCCACCCGGCGGGCGGAAGACCTGGAAAATCAGGGCGCCGGGAGCAATCCCGACTCCCGGCGTGCTCAGCGGTGGGGGCGATCACGGCAGCCGGCCGCCGGCCAGCGCGTCACGCCGCTCCGGCGCGAGCCCACCGTCGCGCGTCGACCCTGCGCTCGTACCTCGCCCCGGGTCCTCGTCGGCGGCGACCGAACCGCCCTCGGCGCTGCCCAGCGGGCCGGATCGACGCAGGCGACCAGCGACCCGGTGGGCCTGGCGCAGCGCCGAGTACGCCAGCCAGTCACCCCGCCCGACGAGGCGGTGCTTGAGCCCGGTCGCGCCCGGGGGCAGCGGGTAGCCGCCGGTCGGCAGGTAGCGACGGTAGTGCGCGGCGGCCCGGTGGAAGAAGTCGCGCCGCAGGTGTGGGTGCAGCCGGCCATCGTTGCCCACCACCACCAGGTAGTGGCTGATCATCAGCTCGAACAGTTCGGCCTGCAACCGCTCGTCCGGGTGCTTCCGGGCGACCCAGTCCATCAGCCGCTCGTACTGGGCGAAGGCGTCGAAGTGCCGCCCGCTGCGGGTGGAGGTGATCGCGCCCTGGCGGCCCTGGCGGTACAGGTAGCAGACCCGGTCCAGCACGGAGATCTTCTCGGCCCCGATCAGCAGGGGGTGGCTGAACGGGATGTCCTCGTACCAGCCGGGGAAGAACCGCAGTTCCAGCTCGTCCATGAAGTCCCGGCGGACCACCTTGTTCCAGGCGGTGTGCTGCACCCGCAGCAGGTGCGGCCGGTCGGCCAACCGGGTCACGCCGGTGATCCCGCGCAGCAGCGGGCTGCTCGCGTCGACCTCCCGCCGGCCGTCCTCGTGCACCCGCAGGTGGTCGAGCATCAGCACGTCGGGCTGGTGCTGGCGCAGCCGGTCCAGCACCGCGGCGATCGTGCCCGGTGGCAACCAGTCGTCGCTGTCGACGAACCAGACGTACCGGCCGTTGGCCACGTCGAGCCCGGCGTTGCGGGCCAGCCCCAGACCCACATTGCTGCTCAGGTGCACGACGCGCACGCCGTCACGGCTGACCGCGTACGAGCGGAGCATGTCGCCGCAGCCGTCCGGGGAGGCGTCGTCGACGGCGATCAGCTCGACCGCGTCCGACTCGCTCGCCGGGATGTCGGCCCGGATCGACTCGAGGCACTGGTACAGGTACGCCTCGACGCCGTACACGGGCACGACGATGCTCAGCAGCGGTGCGTGCGTCGGCTCATTGACCACGTCCGCCACCTTCGACGACCCGGGTGGCCGGGCCCGGAACCTGACGTTGCCGCCGATGGTGGACTCTCTGAACTCCCGCCCAGCGGGAGGTTAACGCCGAGCCGGTGGGCGGTTCCCGGCCCGGGGAGCGGGGGCTCGTGGGGCGGGTGGGATGCGTCCGGTTCACCCGGGAGTGACCCGGTAGGGTGCCTCGGTGCGGCCCTGCCGGGTCGTCGTGGGCGTCGCCGTCGCGCCGTCCGACGCCGCGCCGAGGAGGCTACGACAGTGCTGGTGACCCTGCCGAGCGCCGGGATCCCGGCATGACGAGCGTCGCCGCGACGTCGGCCGCCCAGCCCGCACCGGCCCCGCCCCGGCTGCCCTCGCTGACCGGGCTGCGGTGGATCGCCGCTCTGCTGGTCTTCGGCTTCCACGCCGGCACCATGCGGATCATCGCCGAGCCGGACTACAAGGCCGTCATCGACGCGCTGTTCACCCTCGGTCTCTCCGGGGTGCAGTTCTTCTTCATCCTCAGCGGTTTCGTGCTGGTCTGGTCGGCCCGCGAGGGCGACTCGCGGCGGACCTTCTGGCGGCGACGGATCGCCAAGATCTACCCGAACCACCTGGTGCTGTTCGTGGCGACGCTGGTGGTCGCCTGGTGGTTCGCCGACCCGGTCCTGCCGGCGGCGGCGTTGGAGAACCTGCTGCTGTTGCAGGCGTGGGACCCCCGGCCGGGCTGGTTCTACAGCATCAACACCGTCAGCTGGTCGCTGTCCTGCGAGTTCTTCTTCTACCTCTGCCTGCCGCTGGCGCTGCCACTGCTGCGCCGGGCCCGGCCGAAGCTGCTCTGGGCGCTGATCGTCGCGCTGCCGCTGCTGATCCTCGCGCTCTGGCCGGCACAGGAGTTGGTGCCGGAGGTAAGCCGTTGGTGGTTCACCCAGGTCTTCCCGCCGGTGCGGTCGCTGGAGTTCTGGTTGGGCGCGGTGGCGGCCGAGTTGATGCGCCGGGGGCTCTGGCGCGGTCCCAAACTGACAGTGGCCAGCGGGATCTTCCTGGTCACCTGGGTGGTGGCCGCGCAGTGGATCCGCGCCGAGCTGTGGACCACGCTGCTCGCGGTCGCGTACCTGTTGGTGATCACCGCTGCCGCGGACGCGGACGTGCGGGGTCGGCGCTCGCCGTGGCGGTCCCGGCCCCTGGTCTGGCTCGGTGAGGTCTCGTTCGCCTTCTACCTGGTGCACGTGCTGGTGATGACGAGCGTGCTGCGGTGGAGCGGAACCTGGGGGATCGGCTTCGGAGGCTGGCGCGGCCCGGCCGTGGTGCTCGGTTTCCTGGCGGCGAACCTGATCCTCGCCGGGTTGCTGCACCGCTTCGTCGAAACCCCGATGATGCGCCGGCTCGCGCCGCGGCGCGCGGCCCGTCCAGCGCCCGTCCCCCGACAACGCGCGGCCGGCGACGACGCACGAGACCCCGCGAGCATCGCCCCAGGCAAGGTCGACGGACCTGCCGACGAGGTCGGTCAGGCCGGCGGTCGATCACCGTACGTCGACCTGCGCTGACGGCGTCCACCCTGGTCAAAGGGGGTCGGCGCGGCGTGATCCGACACGCCCGTGGTCGATGCGCCCGGGTCGGCGCGAGGCGTAGCGTGGGGACGTGCTTCCGGTTGCGTTCACCTGTCCGCTGTGGTGGGTGGCGCGCTGGGCGACTCGGGTGCTGACCAGCCTCGCCGTCGTCGCGGCCCTGGCGCTCGGCGCAGGCCCGGCCACGGCCGCCACGTCGACGCCCGGCCCGGGGCCCACGTCGAGCGTGGTGCCGACCACTGTCGCCGGCTCGCTGGCGGCCTCCTGCCGACACGTCGGGCCAACGGGGTCAACCGTCACCAACGCCGGCCGTGCGCCGGGCGACGGTGGTGCCGACGCCGTCGGGTCGGGGTCACCCGGCGCGGCCCGTCCGGCCCCGGCGAAGGCCACCGAGGAGGCGGCCCCGACCTGGTCGGTCGACGCGCCGGTGGCGCTCCCCGGCGATCAGGGCACCATGACGGCCGGCGTGCTGCCGGCCAGCGCGGCCGAATCTGACCGGCTGCCCCTCGTCGACAGTGCGAGCGGTCGGGCTTCCCGGGCCCCACCCGGGCGCTGAGCCACCGGGACGACCGTCCCGCCGCCGCGCCCTGTCGACCCACCCCGCTCCCTGACCCGCCGACCCGTGGCCCGCCGTGGCCCGCTGGTCGGCGCGGCTTTCCATCGCACTGCTCTCTCTCCCCGAGGTGCCGACCATGGAGACCGTCGTCTTCTACCAGTTCGTGACCGAGGTGCCGCGGGCCGCCGCCATCTGGTCGACGCTGCTCCTGCTGACCCTGGGCCTGCTCACCGTGCTGGCCGCCCGCCCCGAACGGGCCCGGCTCACCGGCGACCCGCTCCCGGCCGGGCCCACCGCGCAGGAGGTGGCCGCCGCCGAGGCTGTCGACAGGCGCCGCTACGCCGAGGAAGTGGCCGTTGCCGCGGCCCGCGCGGCCACCACCGCCCAGCGGCGGCGTGCCGCCTGGCTGACCGCTCAGGAACAGCTGGAGCAGGCCTGGATCGCGTACGACGAGGCGGACGCCGCCGCGCGTCGCTTCGCCGGCGCGGGGGCACTGCCCACCCCGCAGACCCCGCACACCCCCGCCGAGTACGCCGCCCGGGAACGCTATCTGCACCGGGCGGCGATGGCGGCGTACTGGCGGGGTGGCCTGACCATGGCGCAGCTCGGCGACGTGTTCGGACACCGGCGCGGCTGGGATCCCCGGCGACACCCGGTCGAGCAGGAGGTGTTGATCAGCCGGGTGATCCGGGATGCGCGATCGACCGACTACCGGGTGGCCGCCGACCGTGAGCGGGTCGCCTGGCGCGACGCGGAGTTGGCCGCCGAGTCGGCCCGTGCCCTCGCCGAGGAGGCGTACGCGGCGGCGTCCCGGCTCCGCCCGACCCTGGTCCCCGCGCGCCGCACGGTCGCCGGGGCGTTGCGTCCCGCCGTCGTGGCACTGTGGCGCCCGGCCCGGGTGGGTTGAGCCCAATCCGTTATGTGAGGCCGGTCACCCAATCAAGAAATCGGACGTCCGACGCGATCGATGGGATTGTTCGCGCGATTCTGGCCGCGTTCTTTGCGGCCTGTCCGGTTGTCGCCCGTAGGCGTCGCCGTAACTGGTTGTCCCATCGAGTCACATCATCGGCATTACGCGCAGAAATTGTGGTGCCAATTGGGGTTTACGCAGGTGAACCTGGCTTGGCAGGGCGTTGAGACGCCAGTAGTGTCGTCCCGTCCGGTGCGGTAACCGATCGCAAGACGCGACGCCGCATCGACCCGCTTAATCGTGATCAACGAACCGGGGACCCACCAGTAAGTCCGGGGTGAATCCGCGAGCCACGGCCCGCGGTAGGGCGTCTTCCCGCCCGAATCCGTCAGCTAACCCGGTAGGCGGTGTCGGAAGGAGTCCCATCCTCGTGCAGCACCTTTCCACCCCTCGGTTGTTCCCTCGCCTCCACGGCGCGGCGGTGCACCCGCTCATTCGTCGCGTGACGGTGAGCTGACCCCCGGGTCATCGCCTTTCCCGCCCGGCCGATCCGGGCGTTCCCCTGAGCGGTTCACACCCGCGGACCACGGTCCGCGCGCTGGCGCCTGCCCGGATACCGGTCCGGCCCCGGTGTGCCGCTCACCCCCCGATCCGTGGAGGACCCCGTGAAGCACACCCTGCAGCGTCAGCTCCGTCGCCTCGCCACCGAGCGCCCGTACCAGATCGTCGCCGCCTCCGCCGCAGCCCTCGCGATCGCCACCACCACCGGCGCCCTGCTCACCACTGCCGACGACGCCCCGGCCGGCCAGCGCACCGCGACCACCGTCGCCGAGATGCGCAGCGACGTCGCCGCCTCCCGCAGTGAGGCCCGGGACGCGTCCCCCTCGGCCAGCGCCGCGCCGACCACGGCCGCCCCGGCCACCAGCGCCGCGTCGCCCGCCGCCAAGGCCAAGAGCAACCCCGACCTCACCCGTAAGCCCACGCCGCCGAAGCCGCCCGCGACGAAGGTCCTCGACTACGACTACGAGGCGCAGAACACCTACTACAACTGCGGCCCGGCGGCCACCCGGAACGCGCTCAGCGCCGCGGGCATCGACCGCACCCAGGAGGAGCTCGGTGCCGAACTGGGCACCACCGAGATGGGCACCAACTCGGCCGAGGACACCACCCGGGTGCTCAACGCCGAGGTGAAGGGCTCCCCGTACCGGACCCGGATGTTCCCCGGCGCGCCCAGCCCGGCCCAGATGGACCGCCTCCAGGCCGACGTGGTGAAGGCCGTCACCGACGGCCGGGGCGTGGTCGCCAACGTCGTCGGGGACGCCGTCGACACCGACGGCGGGTGGCACTCCTACGGCGGCGGGCACTACATCGCCGTGGTGGGCTACAAGGACAACGGTCGCACCGTTCGGATCGCCGACTCGGCGAACCCGGCCGACCCGTCGTACTGGATCACCACGATCGACCTGGCCAACTGGATCACCAGCCGGGGCTACTCCGCCTGACCCGGGCACCCTGACCGCCGCGGGCGCCGTCTCCCACAAGGGGCCGGCGCCCGCGGCGTCGTCGGCTGTGCGGTCAGTAGGTGATGAAGCCGTACAGCGCCTTGTGGTTCGACTTCGTCCCGACGACCGTGTGGTCGACTGCGGACGACTGCACGCTGCCTTTGACGAACAAATAGTCGATCTTGCTGGAGCCGCTGGTGGCCGCCGAACCGTACCCGGTCATGCCGTAGCCGCCAAGCGTGCCGGGGGCGATGCCGGTGCGGTTCGCGTCGATCCCCACCACGCGGATGGTGGACGCGTTCAGCAGCGCGGTCGCGTCCGCACCGAGGTGGATGCCACTGTCGGCGATACCCCGGTCGCCGTCGCCGGCGCAGGCGTTCTGCCGGTTCTCCTGCGGCAGGTGCATGGTCGCGGCGAACACACTCGCGCCGGTCGCCTTGATGGTGAACCGGGCCGCGATGGCGCTGGTCCGCTTCCACTTGTAGTAGTCGGTGCTGTCCGGGTCGCTGTTCGGCGGCTTGTAGAGCGTGCACCCGGCGCCGTTGGCGTACGCCGTGCCCGGCTTGAGCCAGCCCGCGCTCCAGTATTTCGAGATGTCGCCACTGGCGAGGTTGAGCGTCCGCTTGTTCCAGACGATGGCGTTGGTCTGCTTCTTCTTGAGGTCTCCGAGCGACGCCGAGCTGCACCGGTGCGTGCTTCCCCACGGCTCCGGGTCGTCCCACGCCACGATCGCCCCGTAGCTGCCCGCCGGGTAGCCGAACTTCGCCGACAGTTGGTCGGCGTACGCCTCGGCCTGGCCGGTGCCGCGCACCTGCTGCACGATCAGGATGTCGGGCGCCAGCACGCCGCTGGTGCCGGTGCGACCGGCGTCGTCGACCAGGATCGAGCTCAGGTGGTCCGGTCCGGAGATGCGGGTGCAGCTTCCGTCGGAGTTGTTCACCACCAGGTTCTCGATGTTGTTGTTGTAGACCCGCAGGACCCGGTCGGCCGCCGCGACCGACGCACCAGCCAAGCCGGCGGTCGACGACGCGACGGGCGCGTGGGATGTCTGCGGCGCGCCGAGCGTGGCGGCCGTCAGGGCCGCCACCAGCGCTGGTCCGACAATTCTGAGCACGGTGGGCTCCTCTCCGGGGCGGGATCGACGGACGGCGCTCCCGGTCCGAGGGCGAAGACTACAGTGGATCTTCGTAGCGCGGGTGACGCCTCTCGTACCTGGCGGTGAACCGTGGGACACTGCGGCCGTGGTGGAGAAATCGGGTGGTAGAAGGCCGGTTCTGCTGCTGCTGCACGGCATGGGGGCGACCGGAGACGTGTGGTTGCGGTGGGCGCCGTACCTCGAGCAGCACTGGCCCGGGCGGTGGCTGGCACCGGACCTCGCCGGCCACGGCTGGGCGTCGCCACTGCCCTCGTACTCCTTCGCCGGTCTCGCGGAACGGATCGGGCAGGCCCTCGCTCCGGACGACCGGCTCGTCGTGCTGGGGCACTCGCTGGGTGGGGTGGTCGGCCTGGCGCTGGCCGCCCGCGACGCCGGGATGCCGGTCGACGCGGTCGTCGGCCTCGGCATCAAGGCACAGTGGTCACCCGCTGAGCTGACCCGCGCCGCCGAGCTCGCTGCCCGACCGGTGAGCTGGTTCGCCACCCGCACCGAGGCGGCTCGCCGCTACCTGCGCGTCGCCGGGCTCACCGGTCTGGTCCCGCCGGACCACCCGGTGGTGGAAGCCGGGCTGCGCCAGGTCGACGGCCGGTGGCGCCTCGCCATGGACCCGGCCGCCTTCGCCGTCGGCGAGCCCGACCTGGCCGCGCTGCTGGCGGCGACCGACGTGCCGGTGGTGCTGGCGCGTGGGGAGAACGACCCGATGGTCGCCGACGAACAGCTCAAGGAGTACGGCGTACCGGTCGCCACGCTGCCCGGTCTCGGACACAACGCGCACGTGGAGGACCCGGCGGCGGTGCTGGCGCTGCTGGATCCGTACCGCTGAGCGGCTATGCCGGTGCGGTCGCGGTGAGCGCCTCGGCCGGTGCCAGCTCCCGGCGGGCGGCGGCCAGGAACGCCTCGGCGTACGACTCGGCCGGGAAGTCACCCAGGTAGCGGCGGCGGGTGGCCCAGCGGGCCTCGGCCAGCGGGTCGGTGTCCAGCAGGGCGGTCAGCACGTCGTCCACGTTGGACATGTCCCGACGCAGCACGTAACCCGACCCGGCCAGCGGGAACCGCTCCACGAACCGGTCGCCCTCGTCGCCCATGTCGGTGACCGCGTACGGCTTGCCGGAGTAGAGAAAGTCCGAGATCACTCCGGACACGTCGGAGACCAGCGCGTCGGCGGAGTTGACGCACTCGGTCAGGCTCAGCTCCCGAGCCGCCGCGCCGACCACGTGCTGACGGCCGGTGCGGGCCCGGTCGGCGACGAGCAGTTCGGTCAGGCGGCCCAGTTGCCGGGCCGAGGCCGGGTTTTGCGTGGTGTACGGGTGGGCTCGCAGGATCACCGTCGCGCCGCGTTCCAACAGTCGGCGCAGCAGGCTTTCGGCCACCGGCAGCGAGCAGTAGTCGGCGTCGGCGTGGTGCCCGGTCCAGGTCGGCGTGTAGAGCACCGTCGGGTGCGCCAACCCTCGTGCGGGCTCCGGGCGTACCTCGATCGACTCGACCTGTGGACGACCCACCACCACGAACTTGTCGGCCGGGATCTGCACTCCGGCGCGGGCGTACCGGTCGATCGCCGCCTGCCCGGCCACGAAGATCCGGTCGAAGATCCCCGACACCGGATTGGCGCTCGGCGCCTTGTCGCTGTCGCCGTGGTGCAGCTGGATGTGGGTGAGCTGGGTGAAGCGGACGCAGTGGCTGTTCTTCGCACCGTGGTTGACGTAGAACGCCGCCCGTAGGCTCGGCACCAACGCCTGGTCCATCGCCCCCAGGGTGGGGCAGTAGACCACCGGCGCGTCGGTGGCCGCCGCGATCGGGGCCAGGAACTCCGGCTCACGCAGCACGACCAGGAACGGTCGGCCGATCCGTTCCAGGTACGGCAGCCACATGGTGACCTGGTATTCCGAGCCGGGAGGCGCGGAGAAGTAGAGCAGGAACTCCGGCTGGTGCCGGCGCAGCGCGGCGGCCACCGACCCGCCACCGGCGCGTGGCCGGAACCGTCGCCGGGCCAGGTCCAGCGCGACCGCACCGGCGCCCGCCCCGACCAGCAGGCTGGCGGCCAGGGCCACACCGGCCGGCAGGGCGAGCGCGGCGGCGAGCGCCAGGGCGGCGAGCAGCCCGAGCAGGGCCGTGCCGAGCCGGTCGGCGATCAGCGGCGTCCAGGCGCGTACCGGCAGGTTGGCCGTGCGGATCTCCAGACCGCCGGCGGTGCGCAGCGGCCCCACCAGCAGCACCAGACCCAGCAGGACCAGCCCGGTGGCGACCAACGCGAGGTCGAGCCCGTCGTCCAGCCGCCGGGAGTAACCGACCATGATCGCCGCGGCGATCAACGCGGTCTCCGCCACCAGGTCGGCGCCGGGCCGGATCCGCTGCTCGGCGGCCGAGGCGGCCAGCGCGGCGACTGCCAACGCCAGCCCCCAGCCGGTGGCGCCGGTCAGCGCCAGCACGACGAAGGCCAGCACGGCCAACCCGGTGGTCAGGCACCGGGCGGCCAGCTTTCGGACCAGGTCGCCGCGCATGTCGCTCCGTTCGTGGTTCCGCAGCCGTCGGCGTCAGTTGGCGGACGTCGCGCCGGCCGGTGCCTCGACCCGACCCGGCCCGGACTGCACCGGCACGCTCGGCGTGGGCCCGTCACCGGGTGCCCGGCGTACGTCGATCACCTGACCGGTCAGGTCGGAGATCAGCACGTCCAGCGACGACTGGGCGACGGCTTCAGCGGCGAGCAGGGTGTGCTCCGGCTCCTCGCCGAAGGCCCGCGTCCGCATCGGGGTGGCGGTGCGCTCCGGGTTGATGCAGTTGACGCGGACGCCCACGTCGGCCCACTCGTCGGCGAGCGCCTGGGTGAGGTTGACCAGGGCGGCCTTGGTGGCCGAGTAGAGCGCGTAGCGGGCCCGGCCCCGGGTGTAGGAGCTGGAGGTGTAGAGCAGCAACTGGCCCTTGGTCTGCTGGAGGTACGGGAGGGCCTGGCGGGCGATGGTCACCGGGCCGACGAAGTTGACCTGGAGCAGCCGGTCCATGGTCTCCTCGTCCATCTCGGCGAGGGCGCCCTTCTCCAGGATGCCGGCGGTGACCACCACGTGGTCGATCCGGCCGGTGGCCTGGAAGGCGGTCGTCAGCGCGGCCTCGACGTCCTCGGCCCGCTCCACGTGGGTGCCCGTGCTGGAACGGCTGAACGGGAAGACCTGGGCGCCGTAGCGACGGGCCAGCTCGGTCAACTCGTGGCCGATGCCGTAGCTGCCGCCGAACACCACGATGGTCCGGCCGGTCAGCTCCTCGCTGTAGCTGCGGTGGTCGGTCAGCCGGGGGGCCTGCGCGGCGGCGAGTTGGAAGAGCTTGTCTGCCAGGTGCACGTCGACCGGGTGGGTGACCTTGATGTTCTCGTCCGAACCGTCGATCACCTTGATCGGGGTGCCGGGGAGGTAGCGCAGCACCACGCCGCAGTCGTCGGTGGCGGCGAAGTCCGGGTCGTCCTCGGCGATCTGGTACGCCGCCCGGATCGTGGGGGAGCGGAACGCCTGCGGGGTCTGACCACGGCGCAGCCGGGAGCGCACCGGGATGTCGGTGATGCAGTCGTTCTCGTCGACCTGGATGATCGTGTCCGCGGAGGGGATGGCCACGTCCACGGCGTCGTAGCTCCAGAGCGCGTTGACGCACTCGCGCACGATCCGGCCGCTGAGCAGCGGGCGTACCGCGTCGTGGAAGAGGATGTTGCAGTCTTCCGGGCCGACCGCGTCCAGGGCGATCCGGGTGGTGGCGTTGCGGGTGTCACCGCCCTCGATCACCTTGGTGACCTTGCGCAGGCCGGCCTTCTCGACGATCTGCTGGGCGTCCTCGACGTGGCCGGTGGCCATCAGCACGATGATCTCGTCGATCTCCGGTGCTGCCTCGAAGACCGTCAGGGTGTGCTCGATGATCGGCTTGCCGGCGATCTTCAGCAGCTGCTTCGGGATGCCGAGGCCCAGCCGGGTCCCGGTGCCGCCGGCCAGAACCACCGCCACTGTCCGCGAGGGCCGCCACGGCGTCGGGGTTCCCGCTTCGGCGTCCGGGCCAGGGGTCTGGTCCTGCGTCATTGCCGGATCCTCACTCTCAGGGATGCGTTAAGGGAAGGTTCCGCCCGAGCGGCGACGGAATGAACCTTAACGCGCGGACCGCGTCGCCCCAACGCGGGCGACGCGGTCCTCAGGTGCCGTGTCGATGCCGGACGTTCGCCGGAACTCTACTTGCTGTTCGCGTACGCCTCGTACGCGCGGATGACCTCGTCGGTGGGGCCGTCCATCCGGATGACACCCGATTCCAGCCAGATCGTCCGTTCGCAGGTGTCCCGGACGGAGGAGAGCTGGTGGCTGACCAGGAACACCGTCCCCGCGCCCTCCCGCAGCTCCCGCACCCGCTGCTCGCTGCGCTTGCGGAAGCCCTTGTCGCCGGTGGCGAGCGCCTCGTCGATGAGCAGCACGTCGTGCTTCTTGGCGGCGGCGATGGAGAACCGCAGCCGGGCCGCCATGCCCGACGAGTACGTCCGCATCGGCAGGCTGGCGAAGTCCCCCCGCTCGTTGATCCCGGAGAAGTCGATGATCCCCGCGGCCTGCTTGGCCACGTCGTCGGGGTGCATGCCCATGGCCAGGCACCCGAGGACGACGTTGCGCTCCCCGGAGAGGTCGTTGAGCAGGGCGGCGTTGACGCCCAGCAGCGACGGCTGACCCTGGGTGTGGATGGCGCCCCGGTTCACCGGCAGCAGACCCGCGATGGCCCGCAGGATGGTGGACTTGCCGGAGCCGTTGCTGCCGATCAGCCCGATCGCCTCGCCCCGGTACGCGGTGAACGAGATGCCCTTGACCGCGTGCACCTCCCGGACGTTCGGCGCGTGGGTGCGCTTGACCAGCCGGCGCAGCGCGGCAACCGGCGTGGTGCCACCGGCGGCACCCTGGTGCACCCGGTAGATGATGTGCGCGTCGTCCACGACCACTGTCGGGATGCGCTCCTGGGTCCGGGTCATCGTCGCGCTCGCCTCGATGGGGGCGTCGAAGTGCTCAACCACGGCCGTACTCCTGTTCGCCGCGCCAGAAGTAGATGAAACCGCCGATGCCGGCCACCAGCGCCCAACCGGCGCCGACCAGCCAGAGCTGGGTCAGCGACTCGTTGAGCAGCGGTGCCTCCTCGAGCAGGGCGTAGCGCGCCAGCTCGATGTAGACGAGCAGCGGGTTGTACTGCACGAGGGTCGTCGCCCAGCCGGGCAGCCGGTCGAAGAGGGTGACGCTGTAGAGGACGCCGGAGCCGTACATCCAGGTCCGCATGATGAACGGCATGACCTGCTTCAGGTCACTCGACTTGGAGCCCAGCCGGGCCACCAGCAGCACGACGCCGGCGTTGAACACCGCCTGCAGCAGCAGGGCCGGCACCAGCAGCAACCACTCCCAGGTGAGCGGTTCGCCGGTGGCGAGCACGATGCCGACCAGGACCACCATCGAGGCCAGCAGTTGCTGGAACTGGGTGATCGTGGTGGACAGCGGCAGGCTGGCCCGGGGGAAGTGCAGCGCCCGGATCAGCCCCAGGTTGCTGCTGATCGACTGGGTGCCGGCCAGGACCGCGCTCTGGGTGAAGTTGAAGATGAACAACCCGGTGGTCAGGTAGGCGATGAAGTTCGGGATGCTGTTCTGTGCGAGCACCACCCCGAAGATCAGGTAGTAGACCGCCGCGTTGGTCAGCGGGGTGAGCACCTGCCAGAGCTGACCCAGCTTGGCGTTGCTGTACGAGGCGACGAGCTTGGCGTTGGCGTACGCGGCGATGAAGTGCCGGTAGGCCCAGAGTCGGCGGCTGTACTCGACGAGGCTGGGACGCTCACCGGCGACCCGTAGCCCGTGCCGAGCGGCCAGCTGCGCCTGGGTCAGGCCCGTGTCGGGGTCGACCAGCGCGGTGGTGGCCATGGAAATGGCGCTCCGATCTTTCGTGCAGACGGGGGTTGCTCGCGACGATCGAATCCTAGTGGGAAATTTGCGCGGGGCGCCGCCTCGTCGCTGCGAGGACAGTAGTCCGAAACACGTCGGGACGCAACCGTACCGTCGTTGCGCTACGCTGTCCGGCGTGACCTGCGATAAGAGCCCTCGATGACCACCGAGAAGAGGCGGGCGCCGGCCGGCGCGGCGGTGCTGCGCGACGAGATCACCACGGCGATCCGGCGGGCGCTGATGCAGGAGCTCGCCGCGGTCGGCTACGGCCGGCTCTCCATCGAGGCGGTGGCCCGGCGGGCCGGCGTCAGCAAGACGGCGATCTACCGACGGTGGAGCTCGAAGCTCGACCTGGTGCTGGAGGTCGTCGCCGCCGCGGCGCATGGCAAGCTCCCCGCACTCGACACCGGCACGCTGCGCGGTGACCTCGCGCTGCTGTTCCAGGCGGTGGCGCACGCGCTGCGCCACCCGCTGGCGTCGCAGATCATTCCGGATCTCCTGGCGGAGGCCGCCCGCAACCCCAGCATCGACGCGACCCTGCGTCAGGTGCTGCACGCCCGGCAGCAGGAGATCGGCGGTCAGCTGGTCACCCGTGCCGTGCAGCGTGGCGAGCTGCCCGCCGACACCGAGTTGGACGCCGCGATCGACCTCATCGTCGGGCCGCTCTACTGGCGGCTCGCCATCGCCCGTCTCCCACTCACCGACGGCTACCTCGACAACCTCGTCGAATCCGTGGCGGCCGGGCTCGGCGCCGACAGCGTGCTGCCCCGTCCCCGGGCGGCCCCGATGGCGGGTTGACCGGCCCTCCGACACCCGGTCGCCGGCAGCACCGGTCTCCCTGCCCGATTCCGCTACGCTGCCCCCTTGACACCCGGCCGTCACCGTGCCGATGCCCCTCATCCGCCTGACGAGTAAGGACGCCCGTGGCCAACGTCGACAGCATCGCCGTAGCGCCCGCCGAACCGGATCCGACGCCGCGGCCCGGGCAGGCATCCCGGCCCGCCGACGCCCGAGGCGGGCTGTCCCGGGTACGCGCGCTGGTGGCCGTCGCCCCGGCGGTGCTCACCGACGGCGCGGTGATCGCGTTCGCGCTCTTCACCGTGCTCTACCACCTGGCTTTCCTGGGTGACCTGCGTCCCTCGGTCACCTTCCGGATCTGGCTGGTGGCCTGTGTGGTGCTCGCGGTCGTGGCCGTGCTGCGCGCCCGCCGCCGTGCCCCGGCCGACAGCACCCCGGCCGGCAGCGCGCCGGCGGCACAGGAGGAGCCCGCCGGGGCGCGGCCCGCCGCCGACCGTCGCCTGCTCGTCGGTGTGCTGGTCGCCGCCGCCGTGGCCGCCGTCTCCGCCGGCCTGGCCAACACCAGCGTCAACGTCTCCTGGTGGATCCCGGCCGTGTCCGGCCTGCTCGCGGCCGTCGGCGGGCTGCTGCTGGTGCGCCAGGCCTGGCTGAGCGGCCCGACGCCCACCCCGGCCGCCCCGGCACCCACCCCGGCGCAGTCGGCGTACGCGCTGGTCGTCTCGGTCCTGGTCGGCATCTCGTCGTTCTTCATGGCTCGCAACACCCCGGACGACGTCTACTACGTCGGCAAGTCGGTGTGGATCGCCGAGCGTGACCTGATCCCGCTCAACGACTTCCTGTTCTCCGAGAACGTGCTGCCGTCGATGGGCTCGCAGCCGCCCATCCCGTCGATCGAGGTGTTCGACGGCGCGTTCGCCAACGTCGTCGGCATCCACGCCAGCTCGGCCCTCTGGTTCGTGCTGCTGCCGATCATGGCGGTGCTCGCAGTGCTGGCGCTGTGGCGGTTGACGCACCGGTGGGCCCCGCGCCGTCCGGTGCTCGCCTTCACCGTGGCGATCGCGTACCTCTACCTCGTCGCGGGTGGGGACGCCGCACTGGGCACGTTCCACCTTCCCCGGCTGCACGAGGGCAAGGGCATGTTCGTCTCGGCGGTCATCCCGCTGATGTGGCTCTACCTGACCGAGTGGTTCGACAACCGGTCGCGGCGCAGCCTGCTGCTCATCGTGGCGCTCTCGATCACCGCGATCGGGCTCACCAACACTGCGGCGATCATCCTGCCGATGCTGGTCGGCGCCGCCGGGTTCGCCATGCTGCTGGTCGGCCGGTGGAAGGCGGCCGTGATCGCGGCGGTCGCCGCCCTCGCGTACCCGATCGGCTCGCTGGTGGTCTCCCGCCTGGTGCTCGGCGGGATGAGCGCGACCGGCGCGGACGACGCCTTCTTCGACGCGGCGTACACCTACCGGCGAACCCTGCTGTTCGGCGTGGTCGGGGTCATCAGCGGTCTGGCGCTGTGGTGCGGCGCGTTGCTCGCCCGTCGGCGTACGCCGGCCCTGCTCGCCGCCGGCGCCGCCCTCGCGCTGAGCGTGTTGTTCGTACCCGGCGTGCTGGAGCTGTTGAGCGCGTTGAGCGGCATCTCGGTGGTGCTCTGGCGCGTGCCGTGGCTGCTCGCCCTGCCGACGCTGATCGGTCTGCTCTGCACCGTGCGCGTGCCGGCACCGACTCCGGCGCTGCGCCGGGCGGCGTCCGGGGGGATCGCGGTGCTGCTGGTCGCCTCGTTCGCCTTGTTCGCCACGCCGATGTGGTCGCCGAAGAGTTGGGTCGACGTGCACGACCGCCCCACCTGGAAGCTTCCGCAGCAGCGTCAGGCGATCGCATTCTGGATCAAGGACCTGGACCGTCCGCAGGGCCTGCTGCTCGCCCCGAAGACGATCATGCGCACCACGCCGATCGTCACCAGCGAGGTCCGGGTTGTCCTGCCTCGTGATTTCTACCTCGTCGAGTACGACCTCAACTCCCAGTTCGCGAAGGACCGACTGCTGCTCGCCGGCTTCGCGGACGGCGCCGCCAGCCCGACGCCGGCCGAGTTGACGCCGGCACTGGACCGCCTCGACGTGGGCACCATCTGCGTCTACAACGGCAACCGGTACGCCCGCGAAACCGTGCCGCAGCTGGGCTACCAGGAGTTCGCCAAGCGCAAGGCGCCCGGTGCGATGACCTGCTTCCGGCGGATCGGCTGAGCGCTTCACCCGCGTCGAGCGCCCGACCCCGTGAGCGGGTCGGGCGCGCCCCGGTGCGCAACTTTGCCCGAAATGGTGCCGGATACCCGAGCGACACCGAGCTGTCCCCTCGCGTTAAGGTCGCAGTCACACGCAGCCGGCCGCGACTGAGCCGCTGCGCGACGGGGGAGTGACGTCGGTCCATCACGGGCACCGCCCGCAACGAAATCTCGTAGGGAGCGAACTCGTTTGTTCGGCACGTTGACAGCACGCCTCGGGGTGGCCGCCCAGAGTGCGCTACTGGTACTGGCCTACCTGGTCATGCTCGTCGGTGGCGTATTCGGTTGGATCGGCCTGTTCGCCGTCGCCGGGTTGGCCGCCATCATCGGCGAGTTCGCCGTCGCCCGTTGGTCACCGCCGTCGCAACTGCTGTTGGAGAAGGTGGGCCTGCACTGGTCGTACCGGCAGCTGACCCGCGACCTCGCCGCCGTGTTGCTGGTCGTCGCCGAGGTGCGGCTCAGCGGCGGCGAGCTGACCCTCCTGCTGGTGCTGCCGGCCGCGGTGTGGGTCGTGTCGGTCTTCGCGGGTGCCCTCTCCACCATGATCGAGCGTCGTAACCCGCTCTCCGCCATGGTGCGCAACATCGAGCTGGGTCCACTGTCCAGCGCCCCCCAACCGCCCGCCTGGGCGGCGGCGGTCGCCGGTGACCGGATGCCCCTGCTCAACCTGTTGCTGGTGCCGGCCGGCGTGGCCGCCGCGGTGCAGCACGATCCCACGCCGTTCTTCGTGGCCGGCGCGGTGGCGGTCGTGGCGACGGGTCTGGTGGGCGCCATCATCGCGCTGACCTGGCTGCGGGGTCGGGGCAGCGGGCAGGGTCCGTTGCTGCCGGCGGTCCAGCGCTGGATGGAGAACTACAAGCCGGAGGTGGCGCTCTACTTCGCCGGCCCCGCCAAGGACGTCTACCAGGCGAACATGTGGCTCGCCCCGACCGAGGCGCTTCAGCAGCGCGCGGTGGTGCTGATGCGCAGCCGGGAAGCGTTCCTCGAACTGGCCGACACCCGGCTGCCGGTGATCTGCGTACCGGCCGGCGTCGACTTCATGAACCTCGACCTCGGCGGCATCCGCGCGGCGCTCTACGCCGCGAACGTCGGCGCGAACATCCACATGCTCCGCGAGCCGGGTACGAAGCACGTCTTCGTCGGGCACGGCGACAGCGACAAGCAGGCCAGCGTCAACCCCTACAGCAAGGTGTACGACGAGGTCTGGGTCGCCGGCCTGGCCGGCCGGGAGCGCTACGCGCGGGCCGGCGTGGGGGTGCTCGACTCGGACATCGTCGAGATCGGCCGGCCGCAGCTCGCCGGGGTGCACACCTTCGGCGCCGAGTCGGTGGACCGGCCGTTCACAGTGCTCTACGCGCCCACCTGGGAGGGGTGGCTCGACGACGACCCGTACCACACCTCACTGGTGCTGATGGGTGAGCGGATCGTCAAGGGGCTGCTCGCCACGAATCCCCGGGTGCGCCTGATCTACAAGCCGCACCCGCTCACCGGGTCGCGGTCCAAGGCGGCGAAGGCCGTGCACGAGCGGATCGTCTCGGCGATCCGCACGGCCGGCGGCAACCCGGACGCGTCCTCCCTGGACGGCACCGAGCACCTGGTGGTCACCGGCCGCACACCGGCGTTGTTCGACTGCTTCAACCAGACCGACCTGCTGATCAGCGACGTGTCCAGTGTGGTGTCCGACTTCGTGCAGAGCCAGCGGCCGTACGTGGTGGCCAACCCGGCCGGCCTGTCCGAGGACGATTTCCGCCGCGAGTACCCGACGGCGCGGGCCGCGTACCTGCTCTCCAAGGACTGCGGCGAGCTGGAGAAGATCGTGTCGGTCACCCGGGCCGGTGACGACCCGATGACCGAGGCCCGCCGGGAGCTGAAGACCTACCTGCTCGGCCCGGCCGAGGCGAACCCGATGGACCGCTTCCAGCAGGAGATCGAGCGGCTCTGCCGCTGAACCCCGCCGCTACGGCATCGCGCCCGGCCCGACACTGTCGGGTCGGGCGCGTCCGTGTCGGCCGGTAGGGCGGCCACCGGGTCAGCCCAGCAGGGCGGCCACCGCGTCGGCGACCGGAACGTCCGCCGGCAACGCCCGCGCCGCCACCACCGCCGCGACCGGCAGCGGGCCGTACACGTGCGGGAAGAGCTGCCCGCCGCGCGACGGCTCCCACCGCAGCGCGTCGCCCAATCGCTCCTCCTCGACGCTGAGCATCGTCAACCCGGTCGCCCCGGTGAAGTACCGTCGCGCCGTCTCGACCACCTGGTCGGCACCGGAGAGATGGATGAACCCGTCCTGCCGGTCCACCGCGGAGCCGGTGAAGGCACCGGCGGCGAGGGCGTCGTCCCATTCGGCGCTCGACAGCAGTTTGTAGATCACCACAGCAGCGTACGGGGCGGTGGTCGAAGCGCCCGCCCGGTTTTCGCCGGTACCGCCGCGCCCGTCGCCTCCCGCCGGGCATGCTCAGGTCAAGGGCCGCGGAGGGATGGGCGATGCAGAGCTACGACGACGACTGGACCGACAGCCAGCGCGCGCTGTACGACGAGTGCTACCGGGCCGGCGGTGAGTGGGCCGAGGACCCGGACACCCCGTCCGAGGACGTGCAGTACGTGATCAACCTGGCGGAGGCGGACGACGACGCCTTCCAGGACGCCGAGATCGACTACCCGCCCCTGGTCGACGCGGTCACCCAGGCCGGCGGGGTCACCGTCACCAGCGTGCCGGCCAGCCACGAGGACCCGGGTTTCCGCGGCTTCACCGACGGCGTCCGGGACGCCACCGCCGACGACACCTTCGGCCTGTAGCCCGCCCAGGGCGGGTGGGCGGCCTCCCGGTCCGCGCGCACTTCTGCCACCATTCGCAGAACAGCGCTGCGAGGGACGGGGGCACGGGTGCGGATCCTGCTGGTGGAGGACGACCGCCGGGTGGCCGCCGCGCTGTCCTCGGCCCTCACCCGCCGGGGGTACGAGGTCGAGCACGCCGCCACCGTCGCCGCCGCGCTCTCCGCCGCGCCCTGTGACCTGGTACTGCTCGACCTGACCCTGCCCGACGGGGACGGCACGGACCTGTGCCGCGAGCTGCGTCGGCGCAGCAGCCAGCTCGGCATCATCGCGGTGACCGCCCGGGGTGAGGAACGTGACCGGGTGCTGGGTCTGCGCCTGGGCGCTGACGACTACGTGGTCAAGCCGTTCTCGATGGTGGAGTTGCAGGCCCGGATCGAGGCGGTGTTGCGCCGCGCCGCGAACGCCGCGCCCGAGCGGCACCTCATCGAGGCCGGACCGGTCCGCATCGACGTGGCCGCGCGGACGGTGACCGTCGAGGGCCGTGCCGTCACGTTGACCCGCAAGGAGTTCGACGTGCTGCTCTCACTGGCCCGCCAGCCCGGGGTGGCCGTGCCCCGCGATCGGATCCTGCTCGACGCCTGGGGCACCACCTGGGCCGACCGGCACACCGTCGAGGTGCATGTCGGGTCGCTGCGCGGCAAACTCGGCGACGCCCGCCTGGTGGAGACCGTACGCGGCGTCGGCTACCGGCTGCGCGACTCGTGAGGAGCTGACGTGCGCCGTCGCCTGGTGATCAGCTATCTGCTGCTGATGGTCCTCGTCCTCATCGCGTTGGAGACACCACTGGCCGCCACCATGGCCAGCCGCGAGACCGAACGGGTCCGCGCCGACCGCCTCGCCGACGCGACCCGGTTCGCCTCGCTGGCCGGACCGGCGTTGCGTGACGGCGGGCCCGGCCCGATCGAGTCGGAGCTGACCAGCTACGACGACCTGTACGCGATCAGCGCCGCGATCGTCGACCGGGACCGGAACATCCCGGTCTCGTCGCCGGGTTGGCAGGCCAGCCCGGGGACCGCAACCGTGCTGGACGTCGCCCTGTCCGGGCAGCAGACCAGCGCCCCCGAGTCGGTCTGGCCCTGGACGACCGACCCCGTGGTGGTGGCCGTACCGATCAACGACGGCGGTGAGGTGCTCGGGGCGGTGGTGATCGTGACCCCGGCCGGCTCGATCCGCCGAGCGGTCGTCTCGTGGTGGCTGCTGCTCGCCCTGGCCGGTCTGCTCGCCGTGCTGGCCTGCGTGCTCACCGCGTTCGGGCTGGCCGGTTGGGTGCTGCGCCCGGTCACCGAACTGGACGCGGTCACCCACGAGATCGCCGAGGGCGACCGGGGTGCCCGGGTACAGCACCGGCTGGGACCGCCGGAGCTGCGCCGCCTCGCGGCCAGCTTCAACCACATGGCCGACGTGGTCTCCGACGTGATGGACCGGCAGCGTGCCTTCGTCGCCCACGCCAGCCACCAGCTGCGCAACCCGCTCACCGCGCTGCGGCTGCGGGTGGAGGAGTTGGGGCCCAGTCTCACCGACCCCGACGGTCGGTCCGAGCACCGGCTGGCCCTGGAGGAGACCGACCGGCTCGCGCTGGTGCTCGACGCGTTGCTGACCCTCGCTCGGGCCGAACGGGAGGAGAACGAGCGCGTCACGGTGGACGCCGCCGCGGTGGCCGCCTCCCGGGTGGCCGCGTGGGCGCCGCTGGCCCGGCACCGGTCGGTCGCGTTGCGGCTGGCCACGACCGACGCCCCGGCGTACGCGCAGACCGTGCCGACCGCCGTCGACCAGGCGCTGGACGCCCTCATCGACAACGCGGTGAAGTTCAGCGGGGCGGGCGGGGCGGTGACGGTGACGGTGGCCCGTCGCGACGGCGGGGTGACGCTGGAGGTCCGCGACTCCGGCCCCGGCATGACCGAGAGTCAGCTCGGCCAGGCGACCGAGCGGTTCTGGCGGGCCCCGGACGCGCAGAATGTGGACGGCGCGGGGCTCGGTCTGACCATTGCCGCCGTGCTGGTGGACGCCTCGGACGGGCGGCTCACCATGCGCCCGGGGGAGTCGCGGGGGCTGATCGCCGCCCTGTGGTTCCCGACGCCGGCCCCTCCGGTGGAGCCGGCGGCGGAGGAACCGGCCCCCGACCTGCGACCCTCCCCGGCGCGGTGAGGCCCGGCCGTCACGGTTTGGTGGCGCGGTACCAGGAGGCGGCGCCGGGGTGCAGCGACAGCGGCGCGGTGACGATCGCCGAGCGGGGGCTCATCCGTCCCGCCGCCGGATGGGCGGCGGCCAGCTCGGCCCGGCGTTCCATCAGCAGCCGGGTCACCTCACGGACCAACGGCTCCGGCAGGTCGGCCCGGACGATCAGGTAGTTCGGGTCGGCCACGGTGGTCACCGCATCCACCCCGTACACCGAGCGGGGGATGTCGCGGGAGACGTAGACCTGGCCGTACCGTGAGCGCAGCGGCTCGGTCCACTCGCTGAGGTCAACGATCCGAATGGCGCTGGCCTCGGCCAGCTCCTCGATTCCCCGTACCGGCAACCCGCCGGAGAAGAAGAACGCGTCGATCCGCCCGGAGCGCAGCGCCGCCACCGAGTCGTCCAGTCCGAGCCGTTCCCGGCGCACCTCGTCACCACCGAGGCGGGCCACCTCCAGCAGCCGGGTCGCGGTGATCTCGGTGCCCGAGCCGGCCGCGCCGACGGAGACTCGCCGGCCGCGCAGGTCGGCGACGGTGCGGACCGGGCCGCCGCTCGTGGTGACCAGGTGCAGTTGGTCGTCGTACACCCGGGCGACGGCGTCGACAGCAGGGCTTCCCGCCGTGCTGGTGGGCAGCACATCAGCCTGGGTGAAGCCCAGCTCGGCCCCGCCAGAGCCGACGAGTTGGACGTTCTCCGCCGAGGCGGCGGTGATCACCACGCTGGCCCGCACGTCGGGGAGTTCCCGGTTGAGGATGGCTGCCAGGGACCGCCCGAACGCGTAGTAGACAGCGGTGGGGCTGCCGGTGGCGATCCGGATCGACGTCGGCTCGGTCGGGGCGTCCCGGCAGCTGGCGATGGCCAGGTTCGCGATCAGCAGCACCGTCGACAGGGCGGCCAGGCCGGCGCGGCGGGACGAGGTACGACTCACGCGGTGCACTGTGCGCCGTCGGGCGGGTGCGCGCAAGCCCCGGTTGGCGATGTGCCGGACGGTCGGGACCCGATCAGCAGGCCGCGCGACCTGCCGGCGCCACGACCACGCCCCGTGCCGACGCCGGGGTCATCCCGCGCGCCGTCGCCGTCCCGGGTTCCGCCATCGGGCCGCGCGCCGGCTCCAACGCCGCGCTGCGCAGGATCCGCTGCCGGTCCGGGCCGTCGGCCACGCTGACCAGGAAGCAACCGGTGCCGGGGCGGAGCCGGGCCGGTACGTCGAGCACGGCCGCTCCCCGGATCAGCACCGCGGCGAGCTCCCGGTCGGTGAGCCGGACACCGAGGATGTGCCGCCGGACGTGCCGCCCGGCGGCCAGCAACGCCGAGCGCCAGGCTGCCTCCGCCAGGCGGGTCACCAACCGTCGGCGGGCCGGTGAGGCACCGGGCAGCGGCCCGCCGAGCAGCTCGCGTCGCCCCTGCCACCAGCCCGCGTCCAACATCCGGGTGTACGCGCCCTGGTGCTCCCGGGGCACCCACAGCCGGTGCAGCTCGTAGCGGCGACGCAGGCCGCCGACGGCCACCTCGTGGGTGACCGGGATGTCCAGCCGGTTGAGCAGTTGCCGCATCCGCTGCGCGGCGTCCTCCCGGTTGAACTCCACCCCGGCGGTGTGCTCTGCCCGGACCGCGCTGGGCCGGGCGGCGGTCGGTGGTGGTGTGCAGCGCAGCAGGCAGGCAGCCTCGAACGCGTCGCCCAGGGTCAGCCAGCCCAACGGGGATGGGGTGGTCGGGGTGTGCGGCCGGTCGAGCAGGGCGGGTTCGTGGGTCAACGGAGGCTCCCTTGTCGGAGTCTGGGTTGCCCTACCGTGGCCCCTGCCACGCCGTTACGGAACTCCTCCGGCCCAGCCTTGAGCAAATCTTGCGGCTGCGGTGCCGCTAGAGGTCGGTGACCACCAGATCCACCTGCCGCATCCGTCCGGGAGCGGTGGACTGCTCCACCACTGTGTGCTTCAGCTCCCGCAGCGTGCCGACCAGCTCCGCGGCGGTGCGCGGCCGGGCGCCGGCGACGAGCAGGTCCCGGACCAGTCGCCCCTTTGTCGCCTTGTTGAAGTGGCTGACCACCGAGCGGACCGGCACGCCGTCGACCTCCCGCTCGTGCAGCACCCGCACGGTGACGGTGCGCTCGGCCAGCTCGCCGCGCGGCGTCCAGGTGGCCCCGTACGCGCCGGAGCGCAGGTCCAGCACCGGGCCGCGCCCGGCGGCGCCGTCCACCGTCGGCGTCAGCTCCCTGCGCCAGTACGTCGACAGCGCCCCGACGTCGGGCAGGCGGGCACCGATCGGGCAGCGGTACGGCGGAATCCGGTCGGCCAGTCGGACCGCGCCCCACAGCCCGGAGCTGATCAGGATCGACCGGCGGGCCGCCCGCTGCGCCGTGGCCGGCAACGAGGCCAGGTCCAACGCCTCGTAGAGCACCCCCGTGTAGAGCCGCTCGGCCGGCGCGGTGGCCGCCTCCCGCAGCCGGGCGTTGCGCCGCAGTTCGCCCCGCTGGCCCTCGCTGAGGCCGAGCGCCGCCCGCGCGGCCTCCTCGTCCGGCCCGGCGCTCAGCGCCACCAGGGCGTCCAGCACCCGCTCGCGGGCCGGGTTCAGCTCGGGCAGCGAGAGCCGGTCCGGGGTCCAACGCCGTCCGGTGCCGGCGTCGGCCTTCCCCTCCGAGGGCGGCAACAGGATGAGCATGGGTCTCCTCGACGGGCGAAACGGCGGCGCCCCACGCGCCGGCCCGGCCAGCGTACGACCAGCCCCTACCGCCAGGGCCGCACCGGGGTGTCGGGGTGGTACACGCGATAGCCGCCGACCTCCCGCACCGGCGAGGCGTCGGCCCGGTCGGCGAGCAGCCTCCGCAACCGCCGGTCCATCGGCGAGTCGATCTCCACCACGTAGCCCGGCCGCTCGGCCCGCCCCACCTGCCGCCAGTACGGTCGGTAGCGGTTCTGCCCCGGTGACAGGTTCCCGTCGAGCACCCCGCAGACCACCGACTCATCCGTGTTGAAGATCAACCGGTTGCAGGTCCAGTAGTCCCCGTACACCTCATGGGGTCCGTCGGCGCGCAGCGCGGCGGCCAGCTCCCGGGCCTGGCGTTCCTCGGTCCGCGACGCCGCGGTGCCGGTGGCCGCGAACAGCACGGTGATCACCAGGGTGGTCACGGTCAGCGCGGCCAGCACCGCGGCGGACAGCGCGCCGGTGAATCGCCCCAGCACGCTGCTGGTGCCCCGCCAGGCCGTCAACGCCGCCACCCAGAGCGGCCAGAGCACCGCCGGCAACGACAGTTGCAGCACCGACAGGTAGCGGGCGTTGTCCAGCGGGCTGGTCGCGGCGAGCGGACTGCGCACGTACGACAGCAGTGTCAACGCCGCGCCGGCGACCAACGCGAGCTGCACGACCGGCCCGACCCGCTCCCCACGCAGCCCGCCGGCCCCGCGTCCGACCCGCTCCGCACGCGGCGCCCCGGCGGCGCGCCGGTACGCGAGCACAGCGAGTGCCGCGCCGGCCAGCAGCAGGACCGGGTACAACACACCAAACCACTGCTGCCAGCGTCCGCAACCGTCCACCGGGCAGAGCCCGTGCGCCAGCGGCACGCCCTCCAACAGGCCGCCCCGGACCCGGTCAGACCACGGCGGCTGCGGGCCGACCTTGGTGCTGACCTGCCGGAACACTGACAGTGAGTCGTCACCGGGCCCGGCCCGAACGTTGTCGACGATCATCGGGGCGACGCCGACGACCACCCCCGCCACCAGCAGCAGACCGGACCAGCCGAGCAGCTCCCGCCGTAGCGCCCAGACCAGGGCCAACCCGGCGACCGCGAGGTACGGCAGGATCAGCCAGTCCGACCAGACGGCCAGCCCGACGAGCAGCCCGAAGAGGCCGACCGCCAACCGCCGTCGGTGGACCGTGCCGGCAGCCAGCCCCACGGTGATCAGCAGCATCAGCAGCACCGCCGGCTTCACCTCCGGCCGCCCGCCGACGACGGTGAGCTGGTCGCGCACCACCCGCTCCGGCCCGAGCGCGAGCAGACCCACCACGAAGGCGGCGAACCACGGGGTGCAGAGGCGGCGGGTCAACCGGTGGATCAGGTAGAGGAAGACCGCGTACAGCGCGAGCATCGGCAGGCGCAGCACCGGCCAGCTCGGCCCGGCCACCGCCACCAGGGGAGCGGCCAGGTATGACTCCAGCATCCCCATGTAGTGCTGGCCGTAGAGGAAGACCGGGCGTTCCCGACCCTGCCCGATGTGCAGCGCGGCGAGACCGAACGTCGCCTCGTCGCTGTTCGACACCGGCACCGTGAACAGCGTCAGGACCAGCCGGTAGACGACACCGGCGAGCCCGAACAGCAGCGCGGCGAGCGCCGGTCGATCGAGTCGCGGGCGCCATCGCCCACGGTGCTGCTCTGGATGCGACACGACCAACGCCCCCGTCGTCGTCCCGACCGGAGTGTTTCACGTTCGGCCGGGCCGCCGAGGCCGATCGGCGCAGCCCGGTGGGGCCGGGTCGGCCACCCGGGGGCGGGGCCGGACCGGCGCGGCCGAGCTCTGCTCGCGTGGCCGTGGCTGTCGACGTGTGGCAGGGTTGGCCCGTGCCACCCACTCCCGCCGGCCAACTGGCCGTTCCGAACCTGCACCGGGCCGCGCGGATCGAGGACGCCGTGCACCAGCTCGTCGAGCGCCGGCTGCGCCGCACCGGCTGGCGGGTCAACATCGTCGCGTACACCGGCTACGGCGCGCCGGGTTGGGTGCGGGTGATGTGTCGGGTGCTGCTGGGCCGTCCGGACACCCGTCAGCGGGGTCGGCTCGACAAGGTCCGCGGCTGGCGCAGCTTCACGACGTTGCCCAACAAGCACGTCACGGTGACCATCGAGGCCGGCGGGGTGCGACACGAGACGCGGGCCGACCGCAGCGGCTTCGTCGACACGCTGGTCGAGGCGGACCTGCCGCCCGGTTGGGGCACGGTCCGGCTCAGCGTCCCGGACGCCGAGCCGGTCGACGCCCCGGTGCGCATCCTCGACCCGGAGGTCAAGTTCGGCATCATCTCCGACATCGACGACACGGTGATGGTGACCGCGCTGCCCCGGCCGCTGCTCGCCGCATGGAACACGTTCGTGCTCGACGAGCACGCCCGCAACGCGGTGCCCGGCATGGCGGTGCTCTACGAGCGGCTGGTCACCGCGCACCCCGGCGCACCGGTCTTCTACCTCTCCACCGGCGCCTGGAACGTGGCCCCGACCCTGACCCGCTTCCTGTCCCGCCACCTCTACCCGGCCGGGCCGCTGCTGCTCACCGACTGGGGCCCGACCGCCGACCGCTGGTTCCGCAGCGGCATGGAACACAAGCGGTCCACCCTGGCCCGGCTGGCCAAGGAGTTCCCCGACGTGCGCTGGCTGCTCGTCGGCGACGACGGCCAGCACGACCAGGAGATCTACCGGGAGTTCGCCGCCGCCCACCCGGAGAACGTCGCCGGGGTGGCGATCCGCCGCCTCTCCCCAACCCAGTCGGTGCTGGCCGGCACCCTGCCCGCCCCCGCCGGCCGCCCGTCGTCGGGGCCGGTGGGGCAGAAGTGGCTGTCCGCCCCGGACGGCGCCGGCCTCTGGCAACTGCTCCGCGACGCCGGCCTGGTCTGACCGGGGATCAGCCCTGGCGGAGCCAGACGGCGCCCAACGGCGGGACCTGGAGGGCCGCCGAGGCCACCATCCCGTGCCACGGCACGTCCTCGGCCCGTACCTCGCCCAGGTTGCCCACCCCCGACCCGCCGTAGTGGTGGGCGTCGGTGTTGAGCACCTCCTGCCAGGTGCCGCCGGCCGGCAGGCCGATCCGGTAGTCGTGCAGCGGCTGGGCGGAGAAGTTCGCCACGCACACCAGCGTCGAGCCGTCCGGGGCGATCCGGACGAACGACACGGTGTTGTTGGCGACGTCGTCGCCGGCGATCCAGCGGAAGCCCGCCGGCTCGGTGTCCTGTGCCCAGAGCGCCGGAGTGTCGCGGTAGACCCGGTTGAGGTCACCGACGAGTCGTTGCACACCGGCGCGGGCCGGGTCGTGGAGCAGGTACCAGTCGAGGCCGCGCTCCTCGCTCCACTCCCGGTCGTCGGCCATCTCGGAGCCCATGAAGAGCAGTTGCTTGCCGGGGTGCGCCCACATGTACGCCAGCAGCGCCCGCACGTTCGCCAGCCGCTGCCAGGTGTCGCCGGGCATCTTGCCGGCCAGTGAGCCCTTGCCGTGCACCACCTCGTCGTGGCTGATCGGCAGCACGTAGTTCTCGCTCCAGGCGTACGCCAGGGAGAAGGTGAGCTGGTGGTGGTGGTGCTGGCGGTAGATCGGGTCCTTCGAGGTGTAGAGCAGGGTGTCGTGCATCCAGCCCATGTTCCACTTGAACCCGAAGCCCAGCCCGCCGTCGGCGGTGGGGCGGGTGACCCCCGGCCAGGCGGTGGACTCCTCGGCGATCATGACGACGCCGGCGTGGTGCTTGTAGACCGTCGCGTTCACCTCCTGCAGGAACGCGATGGCCTCCAGGTTCTCCCGGCCGCCGTACTTGTTGGGGGCCCACTCGCCGTGGTTGCGGGAGTAGTCCAGGTAGAGCATGGAGGCGACCGCGTCGACCCGCAGCCCGTCGACGTGGAACTGGTCGCACCAGTAGAGCGCGTTGGCGACCAGGAAGTTGCGGACCTCGTTGCGGCCGAAGTCGAAGACGTACGTGCCCCAGTCGGGGTGCTCGCCGCGCCGTGGGTCGGGGTGCTCGTAGAGCGGGGTGCCGTCGAACCGCGCGAGGGCCCACTCGTCCTTCGGGAAGTGCGCGGGCACCCAGTCCAGGAGTACGCCGATGCCGGCCTCGTGCAGCCGGTCCACCAGGTACCGGAACTCGTCCGGGTCGCCGAACCGGGAGGTCGGCGCGTAGTAGCCGGTCACCTGGTAGCCCCAGGAGCCGCCGAACGGGTGCTCCATGACGGGCAGGAACTCCACGTGCGTGAAGCCCAGCTCGGTGACGTACGCGGTGAGCTGCTCGGCCAACTCGCGATAGCCCAGGCCGGGCCGCCACGAGCCGAGGTGCACCTCGTAGACGCTCATCGGTTCCTGGTGCGGCTGCCGTTCGGCCCGCCGGGCCAGCCAGTCCGCGTCGTTCCACCGGTACGTCGAGTGGTGCACCACCGAGGCGGTGGCCGGCGGCACCTCGGCGTATGCCGCGAGCGGGTCGGCCTTGTCCCGCCACTGCCCGTCGGCGCCCAGTACCCGGTACTTGTAGCGGGCCCCGACCCGGGCGTTGGGGACGAACAGCTCCCACACCCCGCTGGAGCCGAGCGACCGCATCGGCCAGCCGTCGTCGGGGCCCCAGCCGGTGAAGTCGCCGATCACCCGCATCCCACGGGCGTTGGGTGCCCAGACGCTGAACGCCACGCCCTCGTCGAAGACCCGGGCGCCGAGCGCCTCCCACAGTCGCTCGTGCCGGCCCTCGCGGATCAGGTGCAGGTCCAGCTCACCGAGGGTCGGCGGGTAGCGGTACGGGTCGTCGTGGGCGGTGCCGTCGACCTCGACCCGGTAGTCGAGCACCGTGCCGTCGACCTGTGCCTCGAAGACGCCCATGTCGTGCACCCGCTTCATCGGGTGTCGCTCGTCGCCGACGAGCAGCGCGACGTCGCCGGCGCCCCGGCGCATCGTGCGGATCGTCGTCGAGCCGTCGGCGGGGTGCGCGCCGAGCAGCGCGTGCGGGTCGTGCGTCGCGCCGGAGATCAGCTGGTCCATCGGTCGTCCTTCGGGGCGGCGTCGGTCGGTGCGGAGGCGGGCGGGCGGGCGGGCGACCGGCGCGGAGGGGTCGGAACAGGGCCTGACCGGCGGGGCGGAGTCGGCACGGGTGCGGTCGGCGCGGTGCCGCCGGACAGCTCCGCCGGGACGTCGGCGACGGTGAGATCCGCCGGTTCGACGCCGGCGGGTTCCGGCGCGGCGGGTGCGACCGGGCGGCGCACGGTCAGCACGTGCGCGGGTTGCAGGTACGGGTCGAGGCGTACCGCGTTGCGCTGACCCCAGTCGTAACTCGTGCCGGTCACCTCGTCGTACACGGTGAACCGCTCATGCCAGTCGAAACCGAGCGCCGGCATGTCGAGCGTCGTGTTGCCCCACTGCACGGCGCGCGGGTCGAACGAGCAGATCACGATGACCGTGTTGCCGGTCTCCGCGTCGTGCTTCGACCAGCAGAGCAGCGCCGGGTTGTCGATCTCGTGGAAGCGCAGGTTGCGAAGCTGGTGCAAGGCCGGGTTGTCCCGGCGTACCCGGTTGAGGGTGGTCAGGAACGGTGCCAGCGAACGGCCCTGCGCCTCCGCTGCGGCCCAGTCCCGGGGTCGCAGCTCGTACTTCTCGTTGTCCAGGTACTCCTCGGCGCCCGGCCGGGCCACGTGCTCGAACAGCTCGTAGCCCGCGTACAGGCCCCAGGAGGGGGAGAGCAGCGCGGCCAGCACCGCCCGGATCTTGAACATCGGCGGGCCGCCGTGCTGCAACGACTCGTGCAGGATGTCCGGGGTGTTCGGCCAGAAGTTCGGCCGCATGTAGTCGGCCGCCTCGATCAACTCCTCGCAGTACGCCCGCATCTCGGCGGCCGTCGTGCGCCAGGTGAAATAGGTGTACGACTGAGTGAAGCCGATCTTGCCGAGGCCGTGCATGATCGCCGGCCGGGTGAACGCCTCGGCCAGGAACAGCACGTCCTCATCGACCGCCTTGACCTCGGCGATCAGCCAGTGCCAGAAGTCGAACGGCTTGGTGTGCGGGTTGTCCACCCGGAAGATCCGAATGCCCTCGCCGACCCAGTGCAGCACCACCCGCAGCACCTCGGCCCGGATGCCCTCCGGGTCGTTGTCGAAGTTGACCGGGTAGATGTCCTGGTACTTCTTCGGCGGGTTCTCCGCGTACGCGATGCTGCCGTCGGCGCGGGTGGTGAACCACTCCGGGTGTTCGGTGACCCACGGGTGGTCCGGCGCGCACTGCAACGCCAGGTCCATCGCCACTTCCAGGCCCTGTGCCGCCGCCGCCTGGATGAAGGCCCGGAAGTCCGCCGGCGTACCCAGGCCGGGGTGGATCGTGTCGTGACCGCCCTCGGCGGCGCCGATCGCCCACGGTGAGCCCACGTCGGTCGGCCCGGCGGTGAGCGCGTTGTTCGGGCCCTTGCGGTTGACCCGGCCGATCGGGTGGATCGGCGGCAGGTAGAGCACGTCGAAGCCCATCGCGGCCACCCCTGGCAGCCGCTCGGTGGCGGTCACGAAGGTGCCGGACCGGCCGCCCGCCGCTCCTTCGGAGCGGGGGAAGAACTCGTACCAGGCCGAGTAGAGCGCCCGCTTGCGGTCAACCCAGATCGAGTACGTGTCACCGGCGGTGACCAGCTCCCGCACCGGGTGCTCCCAGAGCAGGTCGGCCAGGGCCAGCGCCGGGCCGACCCGCTGGGCCAGCGGCAGGTCGGTGTCGACCAGCGCGGTGAGCGCATCGGCGACCCGGGGCCGGTCGGCGGCGGGCACGAGGCCCCGGGCGGCGGCGAGGACCCGGGCGCCCTCGGCCAGGTCGTTGGCTAAGTCCTCCGGCCCCTGCCCGGCGGCGATCTTCTTGGTCACCGCGTTCTGCCAGGTCAGGTACGGGTCCTGGAACGCCTCGACGGAGAAGGTCCACGAGCCGACGGCGTCCGGTGCGATGGTGGCGTGCCAGCGGTCCTGGCCGGGCTCGCCGGGGCGCATCCGGGTGAACGGCCGGCTCGCGCCGTCCGGCCCCGCCCACACCACGTTGCAGCCCAGCGCGTCGTGCCCCTCCCGGTAGGCGCGCGCCGACACCGGAACCGGCTCGTCGACCACCGCCTTGGCCGGGTATCGCCCGCACGAGACGACGGGGGAGACGTCTTCGATCGGGAACCGTCCAGTCACCCCGCCAACCTACTGCGCGAGATCCGTTCTCGCGCGGTCAAGCCTGCCGGTCCGCCCCACACCTGGGGACGCACGGCAAGATCCGCGCACTTGCGGGGAAGTTGCTGCCTCAATGCCCCGTCCACGCGGCAGCTTCCACGTCGGCGCGTCAGCCGGCGTAGGGATGCGGTCGAGGAGGTGCCTCAACCCGTCCGCCGCCATGGCTCAGCATCGTGGCAGCCGGCCATCCCAGCGTCGAGCGAATACCCGGGAGTCAGACGGGCGGCGGACGCTGCTCGGGTCGGCTTTCGTCGACCCTGCCGACATCGCCGAGGTGGCGGTGCGGGCTCTCACGGACCCGATGCCGCACAACACCAACCACATCATCACCGGACCAGAACTGGCCGCACGCCACAGCGCGAACGGCATACCGCCGGACTTCTGCCGGGACCGCCTACGCGGCGTCGGCCCGACCCGAGTGGCTGGTGGCTGGTGAGGAATGGCGGTCGGACTCTCCCCGAACCGGGCCCGTTGCTCGCCTCGGCGGGTCGAGCCCTGGGGACGGACGTTGCGGTGAGCGTGATGACACAGGGGCATCTTGATGACTCAGGGACATCACGCTCGCCGGGGTGTTGCCTCGCGCGGAGGTCACTCTCCGTTGCGCACCGGCACGACGCGAGGCGATCTTCCTGGCACCCAACAACTTTCCCCGGCTGGACTGTGACCTGCCCACAGCGGGCGTACCGGTCACGAAGGGCCTCGACGATGCGGTCGTGCCGCCGGGGTCAACATCGACCTGATCCGCATCGCCGCGAGCGCGCCGATCTGACGTCCGTCCTCCTCAGGCCGCGCCGACGGAGCGGTAGACCTCCAGGGTCTGCCGGGCGATGGCGTCCCAGGAGAAATGCTCCACCGCGCGCCGCCGGCCGGCCAGGCCGAACCGCTCGGTGCGCGCCGGGTCGGCGAGCAGCGTGTTGATCGCGGCCGCCAGGTCGGCCACGAAGCGTTCCGGGTCCAGTGGGGTGCCGGAGCCGTCGGTGGCCTGCGCGATCGGCACCAGCAGGCCGGTCTCGTCGTCGGCCACGACCTCGGGGATGCCGCCGGTCGCGGTCGCCACCACGGCCGTCTCGCAGGCCATCGCCTCCAGGTTGACGATGCCCATCGGTTCGTAGACCGACGGGCAGACGAACACGGTGGCGTGCGTCAGCACCTGGATCACCTCGGGCTTGGGCAGCATCTCGGCCACCCAGACCACGCCGGAACGGTTGGCCCGCAGCTCGGCGACCAACTCCTCCACCTCGGCGGCGATCTCGGCGGTGTCCGGCGCGCCCGCGAGCAGGACGAGCTGGGTGTCCGCCGGCAAGTCCCGGGCGGCCCGGAGCAGGTACGGCAGCCCCTTCTGCCGGGTGATCCTGCCCACGTAGACCACGCTGGGGCGGGACGGGTCGACCCCGAGCCGGTCGAGCACGTCGGTGCCCTGATCCGGGGCGTACTGGACGGTGTCGATGCCGTTGTAGACCACCCGGACCCGGTCGGGGTCGATCTGCGGGTACGCGGTGAGCACGTCGTTGCGCATCCCGCCACTGACCGCGATCACCGCGTCGGCGGCCTCCATCGCGGTGCGCTCGATCCAGGAGGAGAGCGCGTAACCGCCGCCGAGCTGCTCAGCCTTCCACGGCCGCAGCGGCTCCAGGCTGTGCGCGGTCACCACGTGCGGCACCCCGTGCAGCAGCTTCGCGGTGTGGCCGGCCAGGTTCGCGTACCACGTGTGGCTGTGCACCACGTCGGTGCCGGCCGCGCCGGCGGCCATCTCCAGGTCCACGCCCATCGTGCGCAGCGCGGCGTTCGCACCGGTCAGGCCCGGCGGTTCGGCGTACGCGGTGACGCCCGGCTCGGTGCGCGGCAGGCCGAAGCAGTGCACCCGTACGTCGGCGAGGCCGCGCAACTCCCGAGCCAGGTACTCGACGTGCACGCCCGCGCCGCCGTAGACCTCCGGTGGGTACTCGCGGGTGAGCAGATCGACGCGCAGGGATCCGGTGGCCGGGGAGGAGTCGGTCATGTGCGCACCCTAGTGCAGAAGACTCCCCGTACGAGTGGTGAAGTGGGACGCGGGTGGATAGCGTCGGGGCATGGCTGCCAAGGTGCTCGCGATCGTCCTGGCGGGTGGGGAGGGCAAGCGCCTGATGCCACTCACCACGGACCGGGCCAAGCCGGCCGTCCCGTTCGGCGGGATGTACCGCATGGTCGACTTCGTCCTCTCCAACCTGGCCAACGCCGGCTATCTGAAGATCGTCGTGCTGACCCAGTACAAGTCCCATTCCCTCGACCGACACATCACCAAGACCTGGCGGATGTCCACGCTGCTCGGCAACTACGTCACCCCGGTGCCCGCGCAGCAGCGCCGTGGCCCGTGGTGGTTCGCCGGTTCGGCCGACGCCATCTACCAGAGCTTCAACTTGATCAACGACGAGCAGCCTGACTACGTGATCGTCTTCGGCGCCGACCACATCTACCGGATGGACCCGCGGCAGATGGTGGAGGACCACATCGCGTCCGGCGCGGCGGTGACCGTCGCCGGCATCCGCCAGCCGCTGTCGATGGCCGACCAGTTCGGCGTCATCGAGGTCGGCGAGGACGGCAAGCGCATCCGCGCGTTCCGGGAGAAGCCGACCGACGCGGTGGGCCTGCCCGACGCGCCGGACGAGATCTACGCCTCGATGGGCAACTACGTGTTCACCACCCGGGCACTGTGCGAGGCGGTCGAACGCGACGCGGAGGACAAGTCCAGCAAGCACGACATGGGCGGCAGCATCATCCCGATGCTCGTCGAGCGGGGCGAGGCCAACGTCTACGACTTCCGCGACAACGAGGTGCCGGGCAGCACCGACCGGGACCGTGGCTACTGGCGCGACGTCGGGACGCTCGACTCGTTCTACGACGCGCACATGGATCTGATCAACGTGCACCCGGTCTTCAACATGTACAACTTCGACTGGCCGATCTACACCGAGCAGCCGCCGTGGCCGCCGGCGAAGTTCGTCCACCAGTGGGGTGAGCGGGTCGGCCGTGCGGTCGGCTCGATGGTTTCCCCGGGCGTGGTGATCTCCGGCTCGTTGGTGGAGAACTCGATCGTCTCGCCGAAGGTGCGGGTGCACTCCTGGGCGCACGTCGAGGGCTCGGTGCTGATGGAGGGTGTGGAGATCGGCCGGCACGCGGTGGTCCGGCGGGCCATCCTGGACAAGAACGTGTTCGTCCCGGAGGGCGTCGAGATCGGCGTCGACCTGGAGAAGGACCGGCAGCGTTACACCGTTTCCGACAACGGCATCGTGGTGATCGGCAAGGGCCAGAAGGTCGAGCCGTGACCGACAGGCACTCCCCGAGGAGGATCCCGCAGTGACCCACCCCCGTGCCGGCCAGCCCGCCGAGCCCGCCGACCTGGTCGACGTGCCGCGCCTGGTGACCGCCTACTACGCCGAGCATCCGGATCCCACGGACCCGGCCCAGCAGGTCTCCTTCGGCACCTCCGGCCACCGCGGCTCCAGCCTGCGCAACGCGTTCAACTCCGACCACATCCTGGCGGTCACCCAGGCGCTCTGCGACTACCGGCGCGAGCAGGGGCTGGACGGGCCGCTCTTCCTCGCCCGGGACACCCACGCGCTCTCCGCGCCGGCCGCGGTGGACGCCCTGGAGGTGCTCGCCGCCAACGGGGTTACCGTGCTGGTGGACAGCCGCGACGGTTACACCCCGACCCCGGCGCTGTCGCACGCGATCCTCACGCACAACCGTGGGCGGACCAGCGGGCTCGCCGACGGCATCGTCATCACCCCGTCGCACAACCCGCCCGACGACGGCGGTTTCAAGTACAACCCCACGAACGGTGGGCCGGCCGACACCGACGTGACCAGGTGGATCCAGGACCGCGCCAACGCGATCCTCGCCGCCGGGCTCAAGGAGGTCCGCCGGATCACCTACGCGCGGGCGCGGGTCGCCGACACCACCGGTGAGTACGACTTCCTCGCCAACTACGTCGACGACCTGCCGGCGGCGATCGACATCGACGCGATCCGCGATGCGGGGATCCGCATCGGCGCGGACCCGTTGGGCGGGGCGAGCGTGGCGTACTGGGGTGAGATCGCCGAGCGGCACCGCCTGGACCTGACAGTGGTCAACCCGACTGTCGACCCGACCTGGCGGTTCATGACCCTGGACGGCGACGGCAAGATCCGGATGGACTGCTCCTCGCCGAATGCGATGGCGTCGCTGATCGCCGCGCGGGCCGACTACCAGATCTCCACGGGCAACGACGCCGACGCCGACCGGCACGGCATCGTCACCCCGGACGCCGGGCTGATGAACCCCAACCACTACCTGGCGGTGGCGATCGGTCACCTGTTCCGCACCCGCACCGAGTGGGGGCCGGACGCCGCGGTGGGCAAGACCCTGGTCTCCTCGTCGATGATCGACCGGGTCGCCGCCGACCTGGGTCGTCCGCTGCTGGAGGTGCCGGTCGGCTTCAAGTGGTTCGTGTCCGGCCTGCTCGACGGCGCGGTCGGTTTCGGTGGCGAGGAGAGCGCCGGGGCGTCGTTCCTGCGGCGTGACGGCTCGACGTGGACCACCGACAAGGACGGCCTGCTGCTCTGCCTGCTCGCTGCCGAGATCCAGGCCACCACCGGCCGGAGCCCGAGCGAGCACTGGGCGGAGTTGGCCGAGCGTTTCGGCGCGCCCGCGTACGCCCGGATCGACGCTCCGGCCACCCGGGAGCAGAAGGCCGTGCTCGGCAAGCTCTCCCCGGAGCAGGTCACCGCCACCGAGCTCGCCGGTGAGCCGATCACCGCGACGCTGACCACCGCCCCCGGTAACGGCGCGGCGATCGGCGGCCTCAAGGTCAGCACCGAGTCCGGCTGGTTCGCCGCCCGTCCGTCCGGCACCGAGGACGTCTACAAGATCTACGCCGAGTCCTTCCAGGGCCCCGACCACCTCAAGCAGATCCAGGAAGAAGCCAAGAACCTGGTAGACCAAGCCCTAACCCAGTCCTGACCCCCGCCGCAGTTGATCATGAAGTTATTGCCATTTGGCACGGCGTGTCATGGCAATAACTTCATGATCAACCAGGTCCAAGGTGGGGGTGGGGGTTAGCAGGGTGGAGGGTCGGCGGGTGGGGGTAGTTCCTGGCCGCGTCGGCGTAGCTCTTCGGGGAGCAGTTCGCGGAGCTGCTCGGGGAGGAACGGCAGGTCGAGCAGCGTCATCTTCAACTGGTTGCGCTCCTGGTAGCGCAGCGGGTCGAAGCGGACCACCAGACCGGCGTCGCGCCGGTACGAGATGTCCACCGCCCCGTCCGTCGCGGCGTCGCGGAACACCAACCCGTCCATCTCCACGACGACCGGCGACGAGTTCGGCTGCAACTCCAACCGGATCTTCTCGTCCGGGGAGAGCACCACCGCCCGGGAGATGCCGGCCATCGGCGCCGCAGGCGTGATCACCACCGAGTCCGCCGCCGGGGAGATCAGTGGACCACCGGCCGCGTAGCTGTACGCCGTCGAGCCGATCGGCGTGGCGACCACGACGGCGTCACTGCGGTAGTAGCCGTACTGCTGGCCGTCGATGGCGAGCGTGACGCTGACGAAACCGGCGCCCGGCTGACGGACCAACGCGATGTCGTTGAACGCCACGACGTCGTCGCCGCACACGTCACAGGCGAGGCAGGCGTGCGACTCGATCGTGAAGTCTCTCGACAGCAGCCGGCTCAGCGCCTCGGGCAGCCCCGGCGGTTCGATCTCGACGAGAAAACCCACCCGACCCAGGTGTACGCCGAGCACCGGCTTCGGGTCGAGGACGGCGGATCGCAGCGCACCCAGCATGGTGCCGTCGCCGCCGATGCTGATCAAAGCGTCGGCGCGGGACGCCACCTGGTCCGCCGGCACCGGTTCGACAGAGGACGGGACGCGGTGCTGGTCCTCCTCGGACACGTACAACGTCTTGCGGTGACGCGTCGCCCACCGTTCGATGATCCCGACCACCTCGGTGACATCCCGGGTGGGGTGCAGCACAAGTCCCAGCCCCGACACCCGTACAGCTCACCACATCGGCGGCGACCGTACCCGGCGTACACCGAAGGTGCGCCGACGGCCCGCGGACCGTCGGCGCACCTCGCCGCCATCAGGGGCGGGGCTGCCCGGTGAGGTGGGTCAGTGAGCGGGCGACCAGGTCGTCGCGGGCCGCCGGGGGGAGGCCCTCCAACCCGAAGCCCAGATACACGGTGTCCCCGGTGACCACCACCGAACCCTCCTCGAAGGCCTGCTGGCTGCGCGACCAGTCGTTGGCGTTGCCACCGGAGCCGGCCGGTGGCCCGGCCACCGTCCAACCTCCCAGGTCGGCGGACTCGAAGGAGGTCTCCGCCACTGTCGACCCGTCGACCACCACCCGGGCGTCGTCCAGGAAGACGCCAAGACCCTGGGTGGCCCAGTCCGAGGCGTACGTGATCGACACCTCGACCTGTTTGCCGGCGTACGCGGTCAGGTCGACAACGAACTCCTTCCAGCCGCTCGACGTCCCGGTCGCCGCGTTCCAGCTTCCGGTGCTGCCGGTGGGGGAGCAGCCCGCACCCTGGTAGTGGGCGAGGAACGGGTGCAGCAGGCCCCAACCCGAGGCGCAGCTCTCCCCGGTGACCGTGCTGGTCTTGCCGTTGACGTCCGGCAGGGTCGTCCACTCGTCGCTGCCCACCACGTGCGCCTCGACGAAGAGGAAGTCCCACTCCTGCTCGATCTCGTACGAGGTGAAGAAGCGCAGTTCCCCGCTGCTCGCCCCACTGAGGTCCACGGTGCGGCTGAGCCGCTTGTACGACTCGTCGGCCTGCCCGCTGTGCAGGTACCACTCACCCGTGCGCGGGTCGAACGGCGCGCCACCCGGTCGGCTCCAGCCCACCGGCGCGGAGCTGGCGAACTGCGGGAACTCGTCCGGCGGCAGGAAACTCGACGTGGTCAGGAACGACGCGGTGTGTCCCTGGTTCTCCGCCGAACCGGGGGCGTTGAGCTGACCGGTGAAACCGGTGAACGCGTCGTCGCGTCCGGCGACCGGGAACGGCTCTCCCTCCGGCGCGGTGCCGCCGTCGCTGACGTAGGTGTGCGCCCCCAACCAGTACTGCTGGAAGTCGTTCAGCAGCGGCAGGCAGACGGGATCGTCGGCGTTCGTGCACTCCGGCGGTGCGTCCGGGTGGTAGACGTACGAACCGTCGGCACCCTGGGCGAACAACGCGTACTGGCCGCTGACCAGGAGCTTCCCACCCTCGTTCAGGTAGTCACGGACGGCCAGTTCGGTGTCCAGCGCGGCCCTGGACGTGGTGCCGGCGACCTGGCCGGGGGAGCGCATGATCACGTCGTCACCGGTCTCCCACACCACGGCCTTGTAGTGCGACAGGACACCGAGCGGGTGCGGGGCCCTGCGGCCCATCGTGTCGAAGTCGTACACGTCGCTGGTGCGCCCGGCGGCGCTCAGCGATGCCGCGACCTCGTCGGCGTACTTCGCGGTGGTGCCGGTCTGTGCCGGGCTGAGGCCGGTGACGTCCTCCGCGGCGAGGACCAGCACGTCCCCTCCGACGTCGGTGTGCACGCGGTAGGTGAAGTGAACGCTGGCGACCACCCCGGACCGGGGTTTGTTGCCGGTGAACCAGACCTCCACCCGGTCGCCCGGCTTCGTGCCGCCGACCCTGCCGCGAAGCTCCGCGTAGTAGTCGTCGTGCGTGCCGCCGTACCGCTCACCGCCGCGCCACTCGCGGACGGCGACGGTCTTCGGCCGCCCACCGTTGACCGTGTAGTGCATCTTCACGTTCTTCAGCGCCCGCCTGGTGATCGCGGCGACCTGCTGGGTGCGCCCGTACGAGGTGTCGAAGGCGTCCACCACGAAGTCCGGGGTGCTCCGTCCGACGACCGAGACCGGCTCGTCCGGGTCCGCCGCCGACTTGGCCACGGCCAGCGCGAAGGGCAGGTTCTTGCTCACCTCCCCAGCGATCAACTCCTCGTCGTCGGGGAAGATGAAGCCGCTGACGCAGTCCTCCGGGCGCCACTCGTCGTCGGGGTCGACCGCCGAGGCGGCCTCACACGTGGACATCTCCGGGGTGAAGCCCAGCGTGCCGTACCGAACGGTGGCGTGGCTGTCGGTGTCACCGTTCGTGGTGTAAAGCTCGGCGGAGATGTCCGGGTCGTAGCCGGGCACGGCCGGGTGCGCGTCGTCACCGGCCATCGCCTTGTAGATCTCGTCGTCCGGGGTGGGAGTGCTCACCTGCCAACCGAGGCCGTAGAGCAGCAGTTCGGCGGCCGAGTGGTAGTTGACGAAGAATTCGAACCCGACCCGCTTGAAGAGCCGGTCCAGTGCCTTGGTCTCCGGCTCCGAGTTGGGCCCCGGGCCGCGGTAGGTCTCGCCGTTCGGCTCCGGTGACGAACCCTCGTTGTCGTACCCCCACTTGTAGCTGAAGTTGCGGTTGAGGTCGACGCCGTCGCCCGAGCCGATCTGGCCGTCACCGTTGTTGTCCCGCAGGTTCTTGCGCCACAGGCGGTTGCCGGAGGTGAAGGTGTGGTCGTAGCCGTCCGGGTTGGCCACCGGCAGGAACCACAGCTCGGTCGTGTCCAGGAGTCTGGTGATCTCCCGGTCGGTGCCGTAGCTGTCCAGGACGTGGTGCATCAGTCGGCGGGTCATCTCCGGCGTGATCCACTCGCGGGCGTGCTGCGCGCCGGCGTAGAGCACGGCGGGCCGCTTCCCGTCCGCGACGGTCCGCGCGTTCTTGGTGACCTTGACGGCGACGATCGGTTGGCCCTGCTGCGTGCGGCCGATCGTCTCCACCTTGGTCAGCTTGGGATACCGAGCCGCTGTGGCGTTCAGCTCGTCCCGCAGGCCGCCCGGCTCCCCATAGGGCCGGAACGCCGTCCAACCGGCCGCCGCCTGCTCCCGCAGCGCCTGCGACGCGTCTTTGCCACGCACCTTCTTCACCGCCAACGGCACGCCCTGGTCGGTCAGCCGTTTCGCCTGCCGGCGGCTGAGCACCGTCTCGACAGTCGTCTTGCCGGTCGAGTCCGTCTTCGCGTCGTGGCCGAGGTCGACCCCCGCCGCGCGTAGCTGATCCCGCTGTTTCGCGTCGACAGTGCCGACGTACACCTCCAGGCCGTCGCGGACGCCCGGGTCGGACGGCGGCCGCGCGCTGGCCGGTGGGGTCAGTGCCAGTGCGCCGAGCAGGGTGACCACGCCGGCGATCGCCAGTCGTCTCGGTCTCATCGCGCCTCCTTGGGTGAAGGACCTGTAGGCGCGAGCCTTCGGTGTGGACTGATCTCTGTCAATCGGTCGATGGGCGGGTCGTTGCTGCCCGTGTCGATGCCGGAGCCGGCTGTGACAGGTGGTGGGTCGTGTGGGCAGGCTCCGTCAGCTCGCGCCGGGGCCGACGCGGGGAGTGCGCCGGCCCCGGTTGCGGCGGCGTCAGCGTGCCAGCGGAATCCCGGCGCGTCGGTCGGGAAGCGGACCGGGCAGGATGCCGCAGAGTCGGGCGAGCTGGTCGGTGACCTTGTCGGGTTCGTCGAACGGGTCCAGTCCACTCACCTCGAAGGGGTCCAGGACCGGTACCGTCACGTGCGAGATCAGCGGGTGCAGCGGTCGGTGGTCGGCCTCGCCCCGACCGAGCAGGTCCTCGTGCAGCTTCTCCCCGGGGCGTAGCCCGGTGTAGACGATCGGGACCGGGCTGGCCGCCTGCTCGACCATGCGGCGGGCCAGGTCGTCGATCCGGACCGGCTCGCCCATGTCGAGTACCAGTGCCTCTCCGTCGCGGCCGATGGCGGCTGCCTGGAGGACCAGGTGCACCGCCTCCTGCACGGTCATCAGGTAACGGGTGACGTTGGGGTCGGTGACGGTCAGCGGCTGCCTCGCCTCGATCTGCCGTTGGAAGGCGGTCACCACCGATCCACGACTGCTCAGGACGTTGCCGAACCGGACGCTCAGGAAGGTGCCCGGGTAGGTCGCCGCCGCGTGCGCGGTCAGCATCTCGGTGATGCGCTTCGAGTAGCCGAGAACGCTGATCGGGTCGGCGGCCTTGTCGGTGGAGATGTTGACGAAACGGGCGACGTCCCGGCACGCGTCCAGCACGGAGAGCGTTCCCCAGACGTTCGTCTTGACCGCCTCGCCCGGGTGCCGTTCCAGCAGGGTCAGGTGCTTGAGCGCGGCGGCGTGGAAGACGATCTCGGGGCGGCGTTCCCGCATGATGCGCCGGACAGCCTCATCGTCCCGCAGGTCGGCGAGGATGAGTTCGGGGCCGTCCAGCAACGCCCGCCCGGTGAGCGACATCTGAAGGCTGTGCAGGGCCGACTCGTCCCGGTCCAGCATCATCAGCTCACCGGGGTTGGCGCGCATGATCTGCCGGCACAGCTCCGAGCCGATCGAGCCCCCGGCGCCGGTGACCAGAACGCGTCGACCGGTGAGCCCGTTGTCGTCCAGGGTCAGGTCGCCGACCACCTGGCGTCGGCCGAGCAGGTCACTGATCTGGACGTCCCGCACGTCGCTGACCGTGATCCGGTGATCCACCAACTCCCGGACCGGTGGCAGGACCTTGAACGCCGTGCCGGTGCGCAGGGTCGCCTCCCGCACCTCGCGGATCAGCGTGGCGTCGGCGTTGGCCACCGCGAAGATCACCGTGGTGGCGCCGGTGCGGCGGATCACGTCGACGAGGTGCTGCCGGCCGCCCAGCACCGGGACACCGGCGATGCGCAGGTCGTGTTTGCCGGGGTCGTCGTCGAGCGCGCCGACGGGTAGGTAGCGGCCCTTCGGGTCGCTGAGCATCGCGCGTACCAGCCCCTGCCCGGCCTCGCCGAGACCGAAGAGGAGCACCGGGGTCGCCGAGCGGGCGTCCGGTCGCATCGCACGGTCCCGCCGGTGGCGGTGCAGGAGACGGCAGCTGAGCATCAACAGCAGCGCCAGCGCGGCACCGATCACCGGGGTGCTGGCCGGCACCGGACGTTCGCCCAGCGCGAGAAGGGCGACGAGGACGATAGCCGCCGTGGTGGCGGTGGTGCCGGCGAGCCCCCGAACCTCCTCGACGGTGCCGAGGGGCTGACGACCGGACCGAATGCGACGCAGTGCGCTGACGCCGACGTGCAGCACGGCGGCTCCGCCGCCGAGCAGTATCGCGTTGACCGCCTGATCGATGGTGAGAGCTAGCTCGTACCTCGCCCAGCCTGCGACCGTGAACCCGCCGACCCAGCCGAGGGCGTCGGCGGCGAGGAAGATGGCGGTCCGACGACTCACCCTGGCCCGGCCGGTGGCTGTCGGCGCCGTTTGCTCAACCCGTTGTATCTCCGGCGGCATCTACGACTCCCTGTCCTGTCCGTGGCCGAAGATGACCCAGGGCAGGTCAGGGGCCACGAACGTCCCCTAACTGCTTAGCGGAATATGCGCCGCCAAATCCGGTTTTCACATTTCTATGACCGGTTGTCTGATTCAGCGTCGGGAATCCCGGGGTCGCCGACGGCCATCGGCATCGTGCCGTCACCCCCCCCCCGTTACCTTTTTGATCGTCCCCAGCCGGGGACCCTCGGTCGCCCGGCCCGGTATGACTTCCTTCCCCTGTTGTTCGGATGATCCGGG
>NZ_JBITGE010000031.1:0-52435 GCF_044456785.1 Micromonospora sp. NPDC050795
CGCGATCTGGCACAACCGGACCACCGGCCAGCCCGTGACGAGATCCCTGATCGCCTACGACCACTGAACCAACTTCGGACTTACTCGTCTAGGGCTCAGATCTGCGGCGTCTGGTCCCAAGGGGACGGATCGTCGCGCAACCGGCTGTACAGATAGCCGTCGCGCCACTGGCCGGCCCGAAACTCGCTGGCCCGCACGACGCCCTCGAGCTGGAAGCCGGCCTTCTCCAACGCTCGTTGCTCGGCGACGTTCTCGGGGTGCGTGCCGGCCTGGATGCGCTGGGCCGGACTGTGGTGGAAGAGGTAGTCGCAGAGCAACGCCTGGGCGCGCCAGCCGATGCCTCTCCCCCGCCACTGCGGCAGCAGGACGATGCCGATCTCCCAGTACGACGCCCGTCCGGCGTAACGTCCAGCGGTGTAGCTGACGATGCCGGCTGCGGCCTGCTCCTGCTCGACCTCCACGACGAGCCGTCCGTCGTCCTCGCCGAGGTAGCCGTCGACGGCGAACCGCCGTGCCGGCGCCCCGGCGTCGCTGAAGCCGGCCCAGTCCAGACCGATCAGGCCCGGCTCGGTGCGGAACCGCCGGAACATCGCCAGGTCGGGCTCGGCAACCGGCCGTAGCCGGACAGTGAGATCGGCCGAGACAGACATCGACAGATCGTCACTTTCCATGGCGACACGCTAGCTGACGCAGAGTCGAGTGCGGGTTCTGCGCCGCGCGTGCAGAGCGACCGGCGTTGACAGCCGAGGTTCTGGTCGGCTCCTTTGGAGCTGAATAGTTGACGACATCACCTCCGCCCACCCCGCACAGCTCACCTCGGGCCAGCCGCTGGACTCTCCGGCAGAGACAGCCACGCCGGCCGTCTTGAATCGTTTGCGACATCAGCTCCAAAGGACAGCGCGCGAAGAACCTCCCCGCCGGCAGATCTGGCCACCGGTCAGACCTTGAGCAGCACCTTCGTGCAGTCGTCCTGCGTCTTTTGGAAGATCTTGTAGCCCTTCGGTGCGTCACGCAGCGGCATCCGGTGGCTGACGATGAAGCTCGGGTCGATGTCGCCGCGCTGGATGCGCTCCAGGAGCGGCCGGGTGTAGCGCTGGACGTGGCACTGACCGGTCCGCATGACCAGCGAGCGGTTCATGAACGCGCCCATCGGGAACTTGTCGACGAAACCGCCGTACGCGCCGACGACCGAGACCACCCCGCCGGAGCGGCAGGCGAGGATCGCCTGCCGGAGCGCGAACGGTCGTTCCGTCTCGACACGCGCGGCCTGTTTGGCCCGGTCGTACGCGTACATGGCGGCGTTGCCGTGGTGGCCCTCCAGGCCCACCGCGTCGATGCACGCGTCGGGGCCCCGGCCGGCGGTCATCTCGTTGAGGGTGTCCAGGACATCGACGTCCTCATAGTTGATCGTCTCGGCGTCGATGTGCTCCTCGGCCAGCCGCAGCCGGTACGGGAACCGGTCGACGACGATCACCCGCTCCGCGCCGAGCAGCCGGGCGCTGGCCGCGGCGAGCAGCCCGACCGGCCCGGCACCCCAGACGGCGATGACCTGCCCGGGTTTGATGTCGCACATCTCGGCGCCCATGTAGCCGGTCGGGAACACGTCGGCCAGCATGACCGCCTGGTCGTCGCTGATCTCGTCGGGCACCTTGACCGGGCCGACGTCGGCGAGCGGCACCCGCGCGTACTCGGCCTGGCCACCGGCGTAGCCGCCGAGCAGGTGCGAGTAGCCGAAGATGCCGGCCGGCGAGTGCCCCATGATCTTCTCGGCGATGCCGGCGTTCGGGTTGGAGTTCTCGCAGACCGAGTAGAGGCCCCGCTGGCAGGACGAGCAGTGCCCGCAGGCGATCGGGAAGGGCACCACCACCCGGTCGCCGGGGGCGAGGTTACGGACCTGTGGGCCCACCTCCACCACCTCGCCCATGAACTCGTGGCCGAGGATGTCGCCCTTGCGCATCGCGGGGATGTAGCCGTGGTAGAGGTGCAGGTCGGAGCCGCAGATCGCGGTGGTGCTGATCCGGACGATCGCGTCCCGAGAGTTCATGATCTTCGGGTCGGGTACGTCGATGACCTTGACACTGTCGGTGCCCATCCAGGCGGTGGCCTTCATCAGCGGTCCCTTTCGGAGAGCTCGGGCGGTCAGCGGCGGGACGCGGGCAGCGGCTGGGCGGGTCGCTGCATGGCCTGTTGGCGTACGGAGATGCCGTTGGGGCTGCCGTCGGAGCGGACGACCTCGCCGGTCTCCAGCACCTGCTTGAACCGGCGCAGGTCGTCGCGGACCTGCTGCTCGGGTTCCTCGCCGAAGAGCTTCGCCACCGCTCGGCCGAGCGCGCCGGCCGGTGGCGCGTAGCGCAGCTCCACCCGCACCTCGGTCCCCCGGTCGCCCGGTGCGGGCACGAACCGGACCCGGCCGGCGTTGGGCACCCGGGTTCCTGGCAGCGACCGCCAGGTGATCGACTTGTTCGGCTGGTCGTCGATGATCTCGGCGTCCCACTCGACGCGGTGCCCGGCCGGACCACGGGCGATCCAGTGCGAGCGGCGCAGGTCGTCGGCACGGACGGACTCCAGGTGTGCCATGAACCGGGGCAGGTTCTCCATGTCCCGCCAGAACCGGTACGCCTCGGCGGGTGACCGGTTCACCGTCACCGCGATCTCCATCCGGATCACCCGCGCGCGGGCCCGTCGCGCCTGGCCGATACGGATGGCGGCGAGCGCGTCGACGGCGGTGATGCCGGCAATGGCGAGGGTGGTCAGCGCGACGCGGCGGCGGCGTTCACCGCCGCGGTCGGCGAGGGCCCGCCCGAGCAGTGTGAGGTCCATGGCGTCGCCGACCACCCGGCTCCAGGCCCAGCCGGCGGGGCGGCGGCCGCTGAGCAGACCCGCGGCGCTGCCCAACTCCCTCAGGCCGATGGCCGCCAGCACGGGCCGCGCGGCCGGGGAGTCGTCCACCCCGGTCAGTCGCGCGACGGGTCCGGGCGCGACGAGCGCGCCCACTCCCAGGGCCAGGCTCAGCAGGCCGAGCGCGCTCGGCAGCGTCGCCGGCACCGGCCCGTCCAGCTCCGGCAGGAGCACAGTGTCGACACGACTCACGTCCGGTTCCTTCCGGTGGGCGTCGCCGCCGGTCCGCCGGCGGGGGCGGCGGGGTCCCGCCCCCGTGACGCTATGCGGTACCCGTGACCTCTGTGTCGGATTCAGGCATATCGCGGCATGCGCGGCGCACGGGCGAGTTGCGCGTCTCGCTCAGTCAGCATCGCGACATTGACCGATATAGATCAGATACCGACCGTTACCGTCTGCTCACCGTCGCCGCGACACCGGAAGGACCACGCCAGTGAGCCGTACAACCCTGCGCCACCTGACCGCGACCATCGCCGTCGCCCTGCTCGTCGTCGAAGCCGCCGCGCCGGCCGCCGCGCGTACCCCCGGGTCGTCCGCGCTCGGCGGCGTCCGCACCGTGGTGCGCGACGCGGCCACCGGCGTCCCGGTCCCCCGGGCCTGCGCCGCGCTCGTGCCGGTGGACGCCGCGGCGTTGGCGGCGGTCACCCTCGGCGAGGACCAGCACGGACGGTACGGGGGGTGCGCTGACGAGCAGGGCGTCCTGGTGACCGGGGACGTCGCCCCGGGGAAGTACCGGCTGCTGGTGCGCCCCTACGACACGACGACGCACGGCTGGCAGTGGGTGGGCCGGCACGGCGGCACCGGCGACCGTGAGCGGGCACAGGTGGTCCAGGTCCGGGCCGGCGCGGTGACCGAGGCGCCGACCGTCCGGCTCGACCCGCCGGGCACCATCGTCGGAGTGGTGACCGACGCGGCGACCGGCGCACCGGTCAACCGCGCCCTGGTCATGGTCGTGCCGTACGTGCCGCATCCCAAGTACGACGACCACGGCCCGACCACCGACGAGGACGGCCGCTACACGATCACCGGCCTCGGGCCGTACCACTGGCCGGTGCAGTTCGCCGCCTACGGGCTGGCGACCGTGTGGTCCGGTGGGGTGGGCGGTCGGCAGCAGGCACGGCCGGTGCAGGTCCGCGCGCACCAGACGGCGATCCTGAACCAGGCGCTGCCCGCCGGCATACCGCTGGGCGGAGCGGTAGTGGTTGACGAGCTGGCCACCTACGCCCAGGTCATCGCGTTCGACGCGGCGACCGGGGACCTGGCCGGCGTGGCGGACGTGGGCAGCGGTTACGCCCTGCGGCTGCTCCCCGGGCAGCGGGTGAAGCTGCGCTGCGACTGCGCGTACGTCCCGCCGGTCTGGCACCGCGACGCAGCCGGCTTCAACGCCGCGACCCCCGTGCGGGTCCGACGGACGCCGGTCGTGGTGGACTTCAACCTCGACTGACCCGGATTCTGGCCGGCCGCCGGAACCTTATCCCGCGCCCGCGGGTGGGAGTGGTCGAGGAGGGGGCACCTCCGGCGTTAGGAGTGCGCGGCAGCGGGTAGCCGGCATTCGCTCTGACCAGCGTCCGAGGAGGTGGGATGTCGGAGACCAGCGCCTTCTTCGAGCGGTTGACGGTCGCTGGCCAGGATCCACGGTTCAGCAAGGTCTCTGGCAGCGTGCGATTCGACATCGGCGACGACGGCAACCTTGAGCAGTGGATGCTGAACATCGATCATGGCCGGATGCGGGTGACCCGAAGCGCTGCCCCCGCCACCACTGTGATCCGGGTGTCGGCGCAGCTCGCGGACGCGATGGCGCGGGGCGAGGTGAACGGGCTGGCGGCGCTCACCCGGGGCGAGATCATGGTCGACGGCGATCTCGCCCTGGCGTTGCGCCTCGGGCGACTGTTTCCGCGAGAGCCTGGGCGGCCTCAGCGCGAGGATCCGACAGTGGGACGTGACCGATGAGGGACATCGCGGGCACCGTGGCGTGCATCGACGGGAACACCTTCATGGTGTCCGACGCCAGCGGCGACGTGCAGTCGTCCCCGAGCACCCCGGTGGGCCTCTTCGCCGCTGACACACGCTTCCTGTCCCGCTGGAGGCTCACCGTCAACGGCGAGTGCATGACAGCGCTGTCGGTCGACGACAGCCAGTACTTCGAGGTCACGTTCTTCGCGGTGCCGGGCGCGGCGGTGGACTACGTGGAGGCCGACGTGTCGGCCATTCGGCGCAGGCGCATCGGCCCGGACCTCACCGAGTCGCTGACGATCTTCAATTACGGCGAGCAGGACATGACGCTCGACGTACGTCTGGAGGTGGCCGCCGACTTCGCCGACATCTTCGAGATCAAGTTCGACTCCGGCGCCAAGAGCGGCGCGTACTACACGCACGTCGGCCCGAACGAGTTGCGCCTGGGCTACCGGCGCGGCACCTACCGCCGTGAGGTCGTCGTGTCGGCGAGTGAGCCCGCGGAGTTCGACCCGGGCGGCCTCCGCTTCACGGTCCGGCTGCGCCCTGAGCAGCAGTGGTCGACCCGGTTGCAGGCCGTCATGCTGGCGTTGCGTCCGGACGGCGTCGACCTGCGCTCCGCCCTGCGCGCCCAACGGCCGGACGAATCCACCCTGCCCGCGAGCGTGCGGGCCTGGGTCGCGGCGGCCCCGACCCTGGACACCGAGAGTGTCGGCCTCCAGCAGGTCTACCACCGCAGCCTGTTGGACCTGGCGGCGGTGCGCTTCGCTCCGCTCTCGCTCGGCGGCGCGAGCGTACCCGCGGCCGGGTTGCCCTGGTTCATGACCCTGTTCGGCCGTGACAGCCTGTTGACCTGCCTGCAGACCCTGCCCGTCACCCCGTCGCTGACCCCACCGACGCTGCGCATTCTCGCGTCGTTGCAGGGCGTCCGGACCGATGATGTCCTGGAGGAGGACCCGGGCCGGATCCTGCATGAGCTGCGCTACGGGGAGTCGGCCGCGTTCGAGGAGCAGCCGCACTCGCCCTACTACGGCACGGTGGACGCCACGCCGCTGTTCGTGGTGCTGCTCGACGAGTACGAGCGGTGGAGCGGCGACACCGCGCTGGTGATGGAGCTGGAGCAGGAAGCCCGCGCGGCCCTGGCCTGGATCGACCTGTACGCGGACCTCACCTCCACCGGCTACGTCTGGTACCAGCGACGCAACCGCGTCACGGGCCTGGACAACCAGTGCTGGAAGGACTCCTGGGACAGCATCTCCTATGCCGACGGCCGACTGCCGGGCTTCCCGAGGGCCACCTGCGAAACCCAGGGGTACGCCTACGACGCGAAGATCCGGGGGGCGCGACTGGCCCGCACCTTCTGGGGCGACACTGCCTACGCCGAGCGGCTGGAGAGCGAGGCGGCAGCCCTGTACGAACGGTTCAACCGGGACTTCTGGCTTGAGGACCGCGGCTTCTACGCCCTCGCACTCGACCACGACGGCACTCCCGTGGACAGCCTGTCGTCCAACATCGGGCACCTGTTGTGGAGCGGCATCGTGCCACCGGAGCGGGCTGCCCGGGTGGTCGAGCACCTGATGGGTCCGGCCCTCTTCTCCGGTTGGGGGGTGCGGACGTTCGCCGAGGGGCAACGCCGCTACAACCCGCTCGGATACCACAACGGCACGGTGTGGCCGTTCGACAACTCGTTCATCGCCTGGGGTCTGCGCCGATACGGGTTCAGCAACGAGGCGGCCCGCATCGCCGAGGGCATCCTCTCCGCCGCCACCTACTTCGAGGGTCGTCTGCCCGAGGCGTTCGGCGGGTTCGACCGGGACACCACCCGGTTCCCGATCCGGTATCCGACCGCGGGTAGCCCGCAGGCGTGGTCCAGTGGGGCCTGCATGCTGCTGATCCGCACCATGCTCGGGATCAACCCGCACGACGACCACCTGGCCGTGGACCCGGCGCTGCCGTCCGCGTTCGGGCGGATCGCGCTGCTGGACATCCCCGGTCGTTGGGGCAAACGCGACGCGTTCGCCCGCCAACGCCCGGACAGCGGCACGGTCGGCTGACGAGGAGCGACGCCGTCCGCGCGTACCCGGTCAGAACTCAGCCGTCGGCGGACCTGGTGGCCCGGAAGGTGCGCCGGTACGCGTCCGGGGGCACTCCGACGGTGCGGTGGAAGTGTCGACGCAGTGTCGCGGCGGTGCCCACGCCGGCCGCCTCGGCGACGGCCTCGATGCTGTCGTCGGTGTTCTCCAGCAACTCCTGGGCACGGCGGATCCGCTGCGTCGACAGCCACAGAAGTGGGGTCGTGCCGGTGGCCGACCGGAAGTGGCGGGCCAGGTTGCGTGAGCTCATGTTGGCCTGCCGGGCCAGGTCCTCGACGGTCAGCGGCCGGTCCAGGCGGGCCAGGGCCCAGGGCAGCAGAGTGGCCAACGGGTGGTCGTCACGGGCGGGCACGGGGGTGGTGACGTACTGGGCCTGACCACCGGCGCGGTGCGGTGGCACGACCAGGCGGCGGGCGACGGCGTTGGCGACGATCGAGCCGTGGTCGCGGCGGATCAGGTGCAGGCACAGGTCGATCGCGGCGGCCTTCCCGGCGGAGGCGAGCACGGCACCGTTGTCGACGTAGAGCACGTCCGGGTCGACGCGGACCCGGGGATAGCGGGCGGCCAGCGCCTGGGTGTGGGCCCAGTGGGTGGTGGCCCGTTGCCCGTCGAGCACCCCGGCGGCGGCCAGCACGAACGCGCCGGTGCACAGCGAGACCATCCGGGCGCCCGCCAGGTGGGCGGCGCGGACCGCGTCGAGCAGGTCGGGGGGTACGTCCGCGTCGACGTCCTCGACCGACGGGATGATCACGGTGTCGGCGCGGGCGAGGCGTTCCAACCCGTCGTCGGGCGCCAGCAGGAAGCGGCCGACCCGGACCGGGCCGGGACCGCAGATCGCCACGTCGTACCAGGGATCGGCCAGGCCGGAGGGGTCGTGGGCGAAGACCTCGCAGGCAAGGGCCAGCTCGAAGTGCAGCATCCCGTCGGTGGCGGCGATCGCGACATGGGTCATGTCCGAAACTGTACGAGGGTTGGCGTTCCCGACACTGGTCGGCCACTGGACACTGCGGGAGGCTGAGCCCAGACGATCTTCCAAGGGGGCAGCGATGGGTTACAGCGTGGCGGTGTTCGGGGCGTACGGGCACACCGGACGGTTCGTGATGGCGGAGCTGAGTGAGCGCGGGTTCGGTGCCCTGCCGGTGGGCCGTGACCCGCGCCGGCTGGCGGCGTTCGGGCTCGGCTACCGGGTGGCGTCGGTCGACGATCCGGCCTCGCTCGACGCGGCACTGGCCGGTGTGGACGCGGTCATCAACTGCGCGGGTCCGTTCGCGTCGACCGCCGCCGGTGTGATCGAGGCCGCGCTGCGCGCCGGGATCCCGTACGTCGACGTGGCGGCCGAGATCGAGGCCAACCTCGACACGTTCACCCACTTCACCGAGCGCGCCCGGGCCGCCGGTGTCGCGGTGGTCCCGGCGATGGCCTTCTTCGGCGGGCTCGGTGACCTGCTCGCGACGACGGCGATGGGCGTCTGGACGTCGGCCGACGAGGCGCACGTCGCGTACGGACTGAGTAGCTGGCACCCGACGGCCGGGACGGTCGCCGCGGGCGTCGTCTCCCGCGAGCGCCGCGCCGGCCGCCGGGTCCGCTACACCGGCGGCCGGTTGGAGTACCAGTCCGGCGGGGACCTGCCGAGGATGGACTGGGACTTCCCCGCGCCGCTGGGTCGCCGCAGCGTCCTCGGAGAGTTCAGCATGGCCGACGTCGTCACCATCCCCCGTCACCTGGTCATCCCCGAGGTCCGCACCTACATGACCGTCGACGCCGCCAGCGACCTGACCGCCGCGGCGGCACCGGTCGCGGTCGACGGGCAGGGCCGGTCCGCGCAGACGTTCACGGTCGACGTCATCGTGCGTCGCGGCGACGAGCGCCGCCGTGTCGTGGCCAGTGGCCGGGACATCTACGCCGTCAGCGCGCCCCTGGCCGTGGAAGCGGTCGGGCGCGTCCTCGATGGTCGGACGAGGACCAGCGGCGTCGCCTCCGCCGGCGAGATGTTCGACGCGCCCGACTTCCTGCGCGCGCTGTCGCCGGCCATCCGCGTCGAACCGATCAGCGGCTGAGACCGAGAATTCGCCCACAATTCGTTACTCGAAATTCGTAATCATCGCACCACAACCGGGCGGCAGGACTTAAAGGAAACTTAAGTCTGGACGAGTGAAAAATTGTCATCCTGAGCCGTCGCGCCGGCAGCCAGGGCGCTTATCGACCGGTCTCCTTAATTCTTTTCCCGCGAGTTGATGCAGGCCCCTGACGTGCACATACTCCTTCCGACAGAGCTTCACCGTCGACTCGAAGGAAACCACTGGTAATGCGGACTCCCCCCGCGCACGTCGCACCGCCGGATCGGGCGCGAAAGCGTCGTCGCCTCACTCGCATCACGCTCGCCTCCGCGGTGGCCGCCGCGCTGGCCGGCAGCGGCATCTACATCGCCGGCGCCCAGGCCGAAGAGGTCGCCGTGCCCGGCCGGGTGCAGGCGGAGGCCTTCGCGGCACAGTCCGGGGCGCAGACCGAGGGCACTGGCGACGCCGACGGCGGCCGTAACGTTGGCTGGCTGGCCAGCGGCGACTGGCTGCGCTTCGACGGCGTGTCGGTGACGGGCGTCGACCTGACGGCCCGGGTCGCCTCGCACAACGCCGCCGGCGGCACCGTCGAGTTGCGCCTCGGCGCGCAGGACGGTCCGCTGCTGGCCGGCTTCCCGATCGCCCAGACCGGCGGTTGGCAGAAGTGGACGACCGTCACCGCGAAGGCGTCGGCCGTGCCGTCCGGCGCGCAGACCGTCTTCGCGGTCATGAAGAGCGCCTCGAAGTCGGACTTCGTGAACCTGAACTGGTTCACGTTCGGCCCCGCGAAGGGCACGTCGCCCAGCGCGTCGGCCACGCCGAGCACATCGGCCGCCCCTTCGGCGACGCCGAGCTCCACCGCGTCCGCGTCCGCGTCCCCGTCGACCTCGGTCCCACCGAGCCCACCGGCCGGCGGTTGGGTGCCCGTCGACCAGGCACAGTGGAGCAAGGAACTGGCCGCCTTCAACGCCATGAAGCCGAAGGCGGTGCCGCCGGGCACCACCCGGGTGCCGGAATTCCACACCGACTGCGGCGTCGCGAACTCGGCCCCGGACGATCCGATCGTCCTGCCTGGTCTCGCTGGCGCCTCGCACATGCACACCTTCTTCGGCCCGAAGATCGACGCCTTCACCACGACGGACACGTTGTTCGACGCGGCGAACACCTGCAACGCCCCCGGGGACAAGAGCGCCTACTGGACCCCGGAGCTGCGCAAGGACGGCAAGGCGGTGCCGATCAAGAGCATGCGCATCTACTACGGTTCGCGGGTCAAGGACCCGTCGACCGTCAAGCCCTTCCCGCCGGGACTGAGGGTGGTCGAAGGTGACGCCAAGCGGCAGGTGGACACCCCGAAGAACGCCGGTAGCAACCAGTTCTGGTGCGCGGGTAGCGCCGAGATCGGCCGCAGCGCCGACGGCAACTGGCCGAAGTGCGCCCCCGGCGGCAACCTGATCTTCCAGCTCGTGTTCAAGGACTGCTGGGACGGCAAGAACATCGACTCACCCGATCACAAGTCGCACATGGGCGACCCGGTGAACGGCGTCTGCACCGGCAAGTACCCGGTTGCCGTTCCGGATCTCTCCTTCATGGTCAACTACGAGTCGCTGGGCGGTGACGGCCTCAGCCTCTCCTCCGGCAAGCCGTCATCCATGCACGGCGACTTCATGAACGCCTGGGAACCGGAGCGTCTCGGCGACCTGGTGAAGTCCTGCCTCAACCAGAACGCCAAGTGCGGCGTCGACACGACGTTCGCCGGCGGCTGACCACCGCCCGCATTGCGACGGCCCCCACGCTGCGGCGTGGGGGCCGTCCGTCACCGCACCCGGTGCGACCCGGTCACGAGGGTCAGATGACCAGCGTGAATCCCGCCGCCTTGCACGCGGCGGAGATGTCCTTGCCGGCCTTCTCGAAGGCCGGGTTGTCAGCGGCGGTCGCCGGGTCCGCCGCAGCCGCGGCCTTGGCCGCCTCCGCGCCGAACGCCCGCAGAGCCGTGGCCACCTTGCCGTCGCCGGTCGAGGCGACCGCGGCGATCTTCTTGTCCAGGTCGTTCAGGATCTTCTGGTAGTCCGCCGGGGAGTCTTGGCCGGTCGTGGCGACCTTCACCAGCTCGGCCTTCATCTCGTCGCTGACCTTCTTCGCCGCCTCGCAGAGTTCCTTGTCGCTCGCGGCGCCCGCCGCGGCTGACGGGGCCGCCGTGGCGGCCGCGGAGGTGGCCACCGCGGACGGGGCTGCGGAGGTGGCAGCGGGCGTGGTGGATCCGGCGGTCGTCGCCTTGTCGGCGTCGCCACAGGCGGCGAGGGTCGTCGAAACGGCAAGGATCAACATGGCGGAAGCAAGACGGGAAGATTTCACGGACGCGGACGATAGCCGAAGTCCAAACGATGATCAATTCGCTCGGCGGTCCGCCACTCCGTGTGCTGTCGGCGGCGATGTCACCGTCGCCCACTGGTCACCACCCGGTAACCACCAATGTGGACGGAAGCTGGTAGGGAGGAGGCGGCTGCCTCACCTCAGGGAGATGACCGTGGCACGTTCCCACCTGTCCCGCCGTTCGCTGCTGACCGCCGGTGGCGCCGCCGCCGTGGCGCTCGGCGCGGCCGTAGCCAGCCCGTCCGCCGCCTCCGCCGCGCCAGCGGAAAGCCCCATCGACACGCCGGCGGAGGCGCTGCGTCGGCTACAGGCCGGCAACCGGCGGTTCACCTCAGGCCGCGGCCGGCACCCGCACCAGGGCCTGTCCGACCTGCACCGGCTCGCCGCCGGCCAGCACCCGTTCGCCATCACCGTCGGCTGCGCGGACTCCCGGGTGGCCGCCGAGGTGCTCTCCGACCAGGGGCTGGGCGACCTGTTCGACAACCGGGTGGCCGGCAACATCGTCGACGACCTGCTGCTCGGCAGCGTCGAGTTCGCCGTGGAGGAGGTCGGCAGCCTGCTGATCGTCGTCCTCGGCCACGAACGCTGCGGCGCGATCACCGCCACCATCGACGCCATCCACACCGGCGGTACGGCGCCCGGGCACATCGGCACCATCGTGGACGCCCTGCGCCCGATCGTCGAGCCGGTGCTGAACCAGCCCGGCGACCCCATGGAGAACGGGGTGCGCGCCAACATCGCCGCCCAGGTGGAGGCGCTCAGCGCACGCAGCACCATCATCGCCGAGAAGGTGCACGAGGGCACGCTGCGGGTGGTGGGCGCCCGCTACGACCTGGACAACGGGCGGGTTTCCCTGGTGGCCTGAAGCCGTCATCCGATCCTGGGCCACCCGGACGGCGACGCTGGTCGCTCATCCACTGCCGCCGACCAGCGCCGCCGGTCGCGTCGCGGCCGACGGGTACGGCGGTAGTAGGACCATCCGGCCAGCGGCAACGCGATCGTCCAGACCAACAGGAGCGGGAGACCGATCAGGACGCCGGTCGGGGTGAAGATGTCCTCCGCGCCGGGCTCTCTCAGGTCCGCCGCGAACTGCCAGGGCAGGGTCGCCGAGTAGCCGATCATCAGGGCGGAGCCCAGCACCGTCGGCGTCAGCGGCAACCACTGTGGCACCCGACGTCCGCGCAGCCATGGCACCCACCGGGGGAAGACCACACCCCAGTCCTTGATGAGCCCCAGCGCCAGTACGCCGCCGAGCCCGGCGAGGACGCACAGCAGGCCCAGGTAGAACGCGCCGGGCGGCAGGCCCAGGAAACCGTCGACCGGGTGGTCCCCCACCCCGGGCCCACGACCGCGGTACCACTCGCGGAACGGACCGGGATGGGCGAACAGTGGGATGCCGAGGATCCATGGCACGTGCAGTGGGATGAACCCCAGCACGGGGGCCATCCACGCCACGTGCCCGGCCCGGCGGGCCCAGGACGGCGGCGGTGGCGGGGCGGGCGTGGCGTTCGTGCGCGGCGTTCGAGTCACGGCGTCGTCTCCATCTGCGGCGGGCGTTGGCACATCCGAGATCACCGTCGCCGAACGGCGCGGCGAGCGGATCGCCGTGCGGAGGGACTCGTCTCCCCCGCCGTAGGGATGGCGCCTTTTCGCCACAACGGTGCGCGTGACGAAAGCACTTCCCGGCAGCGGACCGCGCTCCGGAGGCTGGACACCATGAATGTGACCCGGCTCGACCCACCGGGCGACGGCCACCTACAGCCCTCGCCCGGGGACACCCGCGCCCGCATCACCGTCGTGGACGCACTACGCGGATGCGCGCTGCTGCTCATCCTGCTGGTGAACATCGCGTTCTTCAGCTCCGGCTACGACTTCCACCTGGTCGACGACCCGACGCACGGCGCGGTGGACGTGCTGATCGCCGGCGCGGTGGAGCTGTTCTTCGCGATGAAGGCCTACCTGCTGTTCGCCTTCCTGTTCGGTTACAGCTTCACTCTGCAACTCGACTCCGCGGCACGGCGCGGAGCGGCGTTCCGCCCGGCGTTCCTGCGCCGGCTCTCCGGGTTGTTCGTTCTCGGCGTACTGCACGCGGTGCTGCTGTTCCACGGTGACATCCTCACCACGTACGCACTGCTCGGTCTCGTGCTGCTCGCGGCCCGGCGGATCGAGCCCCGCACCGCGCTGATCGCGGCGGCGACCATCATCGGCGGCATCGCCGTGGTGGTCGGGGTCGCCGCGGTCCTCGGTGCCACACTGGTTCCGGACGAGGCCGTCGCGCTCAGCGCCGGTGCGCGTTCCACGCTGGCTCTGGGCGGCGGCTTCGACGATGTCGTCCTGGAGCACCTTCGGTCGATGCCGGCGATGATCGGCGGCCTCGCCGTGCAGGGGCCGCTGGCGTTCGCGGCGTTCCTCGTCGGCCTCGCCGCCGGCAAGCAGCGGCTCCTCGCCACCCTGCCTGCCCACCAGGACCTGCTGCGCCGGTGCGAGAAGGTGGGGTACCCCATCGGTCTGGCCGGCGCCGTCGTGTTCGCGGTCGGTGGTTCCACCGCGAACCTGACCGGACTGATGGTCAGCATCGTCACCGCGCCGTTCCTGGCCGCCGCCTACGCCGCGACCCTGCTGCGCCTGTTCACGCGGCGGCCGCGCCTCGCGCACGCGTTCGCGCCCGCCGGGCGGATGGCCCTGACCAACTACCTGGCCCAGTCGCTGGTGTGCGTGCTCGTCTTCACCGGCCTCGGGTGGGGCCTGGTCGGCCGCACCTCGCCGGCACAGACACTGCTGATCGCACTGGTGATCTTCGCGGGGCAACTGCTGGTCAGCGCGTGGTGGCTACGGCGATTCCGGTACGGTCCCGTCGAATGGGCGCTGCGCGCCTGGACCCACCGGGCGCACCGCCCCAACTAGGGTGCTCACATGGTCGATCGGCACCAGGTGATGAACTTCCGGGTCCGGGCCCAGCAGCTCGACCGCGACGAAGGCACGATCGCCGACACCGCAGTCCTGGATCTCGGGGTGCAGAACACGGGTCCAGACGGCGCGCGGTGGGCGCTGGCGGTACGCGGGGTCGACGTGACCGCGATGTCCGACACCGACCTGGTCCTGCTGTGGACGGTGCGGGGCGCTCCCCACCTCTATCGCCGGGTCGACGTTGCAGAGGTGGCGGCGGCGGTCGCGCCCAACTCCTCGGCCGACGCGGGCAAGCGCATCTACGACGCCGCGAAACCGTTGAAGGCCGCCGGCATCGACACCCTCGCGGCCCTCGACGAGATCGCCGACCGGATGCGTGTCATCGTCAGCACGCCCACGGTCAAGGGGGACGTCTCCGGTCGCCTGGCCACCATGCTGCCCGAACCTTATCTGCGGTTCTGCCGGCCGTGCGACGCCACGCACCTCTACGAGATGCCGTTCCGGCTCGCCGCCGTGCGGGCCGGAGTGGAGTTGCAGCTCGACACCTCACCCCCGGTCCTGCGGCGCATCACCGGGTTCAGGAGAGCGGCCACCGCGGGTGAACGCTTCGACCTCGTCCGCGCCTATCTTCGCCTGCTCGGTCCGGCCACCCCGAAGCAGGTCGCCGACTACCTCGACTCCCCCGTGAAGGACGTGAAGGCGCACTGGCCCGAGGATGTGATCGAGGTGACGGTCGACGGCGAGGTGCGCTCACTCCTGGCCGCCGACGAGGAGGCGTTGGAATCCGCCGACGGCAGTGTCACCCGACTGCTCGGCCCGTTCGACCTGTTCCTCCAGGCCAAGGACCGGGCGACGCTGGTGCCGGACGCCACCCACGCCAAGGAGCTGTGGCCGGTGCTGGGTCGCCCCGGCGCCGTCCTGGTCGACGGCGAGCTGGTGGGCACCTGGCGGCCCCGCAAGTCCGGCAGGACGTTCACCGTCGCCGTCCAGCCGTGGCACCGGTTGTCGGACGCCACGCGTAAGGCCATCACCGTGCAGGCCGAACGCCTCGCCGCGTACCGCTCCGTCTCCCTCAGCGGCGTCGACTTCGGCAGCTAGGGCCTCTCACTCCACCGTCCACGCGATGGCGGGCGGGTGCAACCGAGCGCAGACGGGCTCACCGGCGGCATCGGTCAACCCGACCCGGCCGACCAGCGTCCCGTTGCCCTCGTGGGCGGCGCGCAGCAGCTCGGTCGGCACGTCGGTGAACATCAACTTCGCTCGTCGGAACATGGCGAAGCCGTCCGGGGTCACCGCGCCCCAGCTCAGATAGAGAAACCGCGCCCCGGGGCGGCCGTGCACCCAGGGGCCACCGACGTCGAGCGCGCCGTCGACCTCACGGCTGGACACCTCGAAGGACCAGGTGGCGTCGGCCGCGTCGGCCGGCACCTGGTCGACCACCTCAGCCTTGCGCTGAACCCCTACGTGTACGTTGCCCCGCCGCAGCGCATCGGCCTCCGCACCGGGACGCTGACCTGGGAGATCGCTGCCGTCGATCCGGATCCGCATGGCACCGACTCTAGTTAGTCGGCCGGTTGCCCAGCGGTGTCGTCCTCGCCGTACTCGCCGCGGATGGGCAGGTAGTAGGCGGGCAGGAACCCGGCGATGATGGCGACGCCGGCGATCGGCACGAACGCGCCGACGAGGATGCCGGAGCCGATCCAGACCAGCGCGAGCGCGAACCGGCGACCGATGGCCCGCGCACCGACGGGACCGAGGCCGGGGTCCAGCAGTCTGGCCCGCCGAAGGTGCGCCCACACGATGTTGAAGAGAGCCGCTGCCGTCCACAGTGTGCCGCCGTAGACGACGACCGACGCACGCAGCCCCTGCTCCGCGCGCAGAGCGTCGGCCAGCAGTGACGTGGAGAACGGCAGGAACGCGATGACCATCAGGAGCAACGTGTTGAGGAACAGGACCCCTCGGTCGACGTGCCGGACACGGTCGAACATGACGTGGTGATTCACCCACACCTGCCCGATGAGCAGGAAGCTCAACGTGTACGCCAGGTACGACGGCCACAGTGCACCGAGCCCCTGGACGAGGCGCCCGAAGTCGTGGGGCGGTTGGATCTCCAGCACGAGGAGCGTCACGGCGATCGCGAAGACACCGTCGCTGAAGGTCAGCAACCGACCCGGGCTACGGGTGAGCCGTGAAGTTTCCCTTTTGGGAGGCACGTACAGAATTATGCAGTACGTCAGCTTTCGTGATAGGGAGGGCTGACGGCCGTCCTGCGCAGGCAGCCTGCATGCTTCACCGGTACGCGACTACGTCGGAGTTCGGCAGGTTGTCGATCAGGGCGGTGGCCAGAGCGGGCATGGACCAGACTCAGTCACTTCCCGGGCGGGCCGCTTCGGTCCCGATCGCGCGCAGGTGCGCCAGCCCCTGGGACCAGGACTGGATCAGAGTGGTCTCGTGGTAGGCGACGCCGTGTTCGGCGCAGAACTGGCGAATCAAGGGCTGGGCGAGGCGCAGGTTCGGTCGGGGCATGCTGGGGAACAAATGGTGTTCGATCTGGTAGTTGAGCCCGCCGAGGAGTGCGTCGAGGAACCGGCCGCCGCGCACGTTGCGGGAGGTGAGGACCTGTCGACGGAGGTAGTCGAGGTCGTCGGCCTCGGTCAGGATGGGCATCCCCTTGTGGTTCGGGGCGAAGGAGCTGCCCAGGTAGAGCCCGAAGATCGCTTGATTGACCAGGATGAACACGATCGCCTGCGGAACACTCAGGACCAGGAACACGGCTGCCAGGTAGCCGGCGAAGTGCAGGACGAGCAGGCCGGCTTCCGCCGGTCGGCGCCTGAGGCCACCGCGGCTGACGACCGCCCGGACGCTGGCGGCGTGCAGATGCAGACCCTCCAGCATGAGCAGGGGGAAGAACAGCGTCGCTTGGTGTCGGACGAACAGCGCCCGCACGCCGCGCTGCGTCGCGGCCTGCCCCGAGGTGAACGACAGCGGAGCCACGACGATGTCGGGGTCGCGGCCTTCGGTGTTCGGATGGGCGTGGTGGCGGTTGTGCTTGTCGACCCACCACCCGTAGCTGATCCCGGTCATCAGGTTTGCACAGATCAGGCCGAGCACGTCATTCGCCCGACGGGATCGGAAGACCTGTCGATGCCCGGCGTCGTGACCGAGAAACGCCACTTGCGCGAGCAGCACCGCCACGCCGGTGGCGGTGGCCGTCTGCCACCACGACGAACCGAGTCGAACGAAAACCACGCCCATCAGCACGAGACAACCCAGCAGGACCGTCAACCGGGCCGCGTAGCGGCGCGGGTGACGGTCGAGGAGACCCACGCCTCGGACCAGGCGAGACAGCTCGGCGTACGCACTGCCGCGGTCACTACGGGCGCCAACATCCGCATTACTCACTGTCGCCACTCCTGTACGACCGCCAGTTCAGGGCAGGTTGATGGTTCCAGTCTTCCTCACAGCCCTCTCCCCGCAGAAGGAAACGCCAGCTCACGGCAACCACGGTGCAAAGCACCGTTCGCCTTCATGCACGTCCGCCGATTAGGTACCCGACATCTCCGGTCCAGTCCGACAATCAGGACCATGAGGTCAGGTCGGATTCAGGGGGTTGTCATGGCGCAGAAGAGGAAGCCCATCGCACGGCAGACGCTCGTCCTTGCCTTCGCGGTTGGAGCGGTGACCGGAGCGGCGAGCATGCTCACACTCCGAGGTCGCCGCCAGGACGGTGGCTTCCCGCCGGCTGACGTCGCGGGCCAGCTCGACGACGGCCTCGCACCGATGACCGGCGGGCGTATCGACGCCCCCGCGCACAAGCCCGAGAGTGCTCCGCTCGCGCAGCACCACTGACCCCCAGGCAGCGCCTCGGGCCACTCCCTGCCCGACAGAGATGAGCACACTGATCAGATCACCCGACTGGTGCGCGACGAGCTGACATTGGCGCGGGCGGAGATGACCGCCAAGGGCAAGCGCGCAGGCGTCGGCGCCGGGCTGCTCGGCGGCGGCGCGGTGCTCGGGATCTTCGCCGGCGCGACCGCCGTCGCCACGCTCGTGCTGACCCTGGCAGCGGTCATGCCCGACGCCGTAGCCGCCCTGATCGTCACGGTGATCCCCGCCATCGCCGCCGCGATCGCGGCCCAACGCGGCAAGAAACAGGTCAGCACGGCAATGCCCATCACACCCACCGCAACCAGAGGCAGCGGCAGACACCCAATGCGCTCTGCCGGGCAGGCACACGACGAGTTGCTGGCGCAAGAAGGTCGGAAACCTGCGCCGGATCCCGGTGGTGGCGCTCACCCTACTGCTGTGCGGCACCAACAGGCTGGAGGTCAGTGCGTAGTTGCCCGTACTTCACGGGCGTCGCGGTCGACGGCGGCGGCGTCGTGGGTCAGGTCGGGGTCGGTGGCGGGTTGCGGCACGCAGAGCAGCAGGGCCTGCGGCAGCACGGCGACCAGCAAGTCCTTGCCCGGGTCGATGAGATCGCCGTCGAGCTGGCGCGGCTGAGCGCGCTTGCTGCGGACGTGCACCCGGCTGGCGGTGAAGGTCTCCATGTTCGACACGGTCTGTTTGCGGCGCAACACGCCCCAACCAAGGGCGGCCCAGTGACGCAACGTCCGGGGGCTGAGGATGGCGACATCCAGCAAGCCGTCGTCAGGCTGCGCGTCGTTGAGCAGTCGAATGCCGCCCTGTAGCCGGCCGACGTTGCCGACGATCACCGTACGGGACCGGCGAGTGAAGGCCGGCCTGTCATCGAGGGTGATGCGCAGGTGCATGGGGCGGTCGCGCAGGTGCTGGGCAGCACCAGCGGCGTAGGCCAGCCAGCCGATGTGCTCCTTGGCGGTGTCGTTGGTGGCGTCGAGCATGTGCGCGTCGAAGCCCATACCAGCCATCACGGCGAAGCGCTGCTCGCCGACCGCGCCGACATCGATACGGCGTCGTCCACCCTGCAGGACGACCTCAAGGCCGCGGGCGAGGTCACCGGAGAGCCCCAGGTTGGCCGCCAGCAGGTTGCCGGTGCCGGCGGGCAGCACGGCCAGGGCGACGTCGGAGCCGGCGAGGACGGTCACGCAGGCCATCACCGTGCCGTCGCCGCCGCAGGCGAAGACGAGCTCGGCGCCGTCCCGGACAGCCTGCCTGGTCTGTCCGGCGCCGGGATCGTCGACGGTGGTCTCGAACCACATCGGTTCCGGCCACCCCTTTGCGGTAAGGGCGTCGGTGACGGTGCGACGCAGTTCGGCGAGGTCGGGCACTTTCACCGGGTTCACGACGACAGCTGATCGTAGAGGGCCTGTAATGGTCATGACGTCCAAGGGAAGTCCTTTTCAGTGAGGACGTGCAACCGCCGCCGACCCATGGGCCGGCGGCGGTTGTCAGTGCTGTCAGGAATCGGCGTTCTCGCGACTTCCGGACTTCGCCAGGCCGCGGCTGACCAGGTATCCGATGGTCAGCAGTACGACGTAGAACCAGGCGCGGTCGGCGCGGAAGTAGTCGCCGCCGGCGCCGTTGTCGCCATCGCCGTTGCCGTCAACCACCAGAGAGGCGATCAGGACGGCCACCGTGATGACCACGTACGCGATGAACTCGGTGGTCTTGAACGCGGCCTTCGTCTCAATCGAACGGCGCCGCACCGTTCCGTTCACGGAGGCGCCGGTGCTGTTGGTGGTGGTGCTGGACATCATGTCTCCAGGAGCCGATCACACGTGGACCTCGTACCGCTCTGGCGGCACGGGATTGAAGCAGAAGCTGTGACGGCAGTCAGGTACTCGTTTGCTATCAATCATCTATTGCCCTGGCTGAATTTTTTAAACAGGAGCGGTTCTACCCGTTTGCCGAGCGATGCCTCAAAAGGCCTGTCGAAGGGCGCGACATGCGCTTTTCGACCCTGCCGGTCGCGAAACAGTGGGCAGTTCGGGGGCAACTGTTAACTCGTCGGTCCGCGTCGCGGGCTCCGGCTGGGCGGCAGCGGGTGTACGGGCATCGGCAGATCCGCACGCAACGTCGCGATCTGGTCCATCCCTGTCAGTCGCAGGACTTGCCGCGTGCCGACGGTGGGACGGCACAACAGGATGGCGGAGTCTGCCGGCAGACGGTGACGGAGGTGTACCAAGAAGTTGGGCAGAACGGAGCAGGCGAAGGTGACTGCGGCCAGGTCGATCACGACGCTGGCGGGGGCTACGGTAGCCAGTCGGTCGGCGACCGCGGACAGTGCGGCGGATGCCACCATGTCGATGTCGCCGCCGAGGCAGATCAGAGCCGATGCGACGTCCGGGGCGGACAGCACAGTGACGGCGAAGCCATCGTCGGATCCCGTGTTCACTACGCACCTCGGCATGATTCGATGTCTGCCGAGGGCTGGGGCAACAGCCCACGAGGGCCGCAGCGCAGACGATACCCCGTCGCCGGAGGCGTCGCACGGCCCGTCATTCACCTTTCGCGTTGCTGTGAAATCAATCGGTGCCGATCGGCCTGGTAGGTTCGGCATGACCGGACAGACCGGTTCTGCTGCCCCAAGCTTCGGTGGCACCTCACGTGGAAGGTGCCACCGTGCCCCCCGAAGATCTTGTTCATTCCCGCCGCCCGTCGACGTCGCGTCAAAGGGTCTATGCCCGCGAGGACGTAGGCGCCTGCCGTGGATGACGACCGGTTCTCGGTCATCGCGGAGCTCATCGCACAGCAACCCGGCGACACCGACGATCAGGCCGGCCTTTTGCGCCGGGTGTGCGGGGCCGCCGCGCAGGCGCTGTCGGCGTCCGGGGCAGGCGTCAGCGTGATGACCGTGGACGGAGCCCGCGGGGCGACCGCCGCGTCCGACCCGCTCAGCGAGCGCTTCGAGGAACTGCAGTTCGTGCTCGGTGAGGGGCCCTGCATCGACGCGTTCGCCACCCGCAGGCCGGTCCTGGTCCCCGACCTCGGCGAGTCAGGTCCCGGGGCCGGCCGCCGCTGGCCGTTCTACACTCCCGCCGCCCGGCAGGCCGGCCTACGGGCGGTGTTCGCGTTCCCGTTGCAGATCGGCGCCGCCCGCCTCGGTGTCCTGGACGTGTTCCGCACCCACATCGGCCCGTTGAGCGGCACGGAACTCGCCGACGCTCTCGCCTTCGCCGAGGTCACCGTGACCACCATGCTCGACCAGCAGGAAGACGCGGGCATCGCCGGCCTTGACGATGCTGACGAGATCGGATACCGCTCGGAACTGGCCCAGGCTCAAGGCATGGTCATGGTGCAGCTTGGGGTAACTATCGCTGAGGCGATGGTACGAATCCGCGCGTACGCGTATGCCGAAGACCGCCGCTTGGCCGATGTGGCCCGTGACGTCGTCGCGCGCCGGCTGCGTTTCGACAGTGACGTCAAATGATCAAAGTTCTTGGTGAGAGCCGGACAGGCCGGGAGGCAGAGATGAGCACCGTTTCCGCGGAGCGGTTGGCGACGATATTCGTCGAGGTCGCCGACACCCTCGTCGACGACTTCGACCTGATCGAGTTTCTGCACACGCTCACCGACCGGGCCGTCGACCTGGTCGGCGCGGCCGCCGCCGGCCTGCTCCTGGCCGATCAGCGCGGCCGGCTCGAGTTCATGGCGGGCTCCAACGAGGACGTCAAGCTGGTGGAGTTGTTCCAGTTGCAGACCCAGCAGGGCCCCTGCCTGGAAGCGGTCCAAACCGGCCAGCCGGTGATCAACGTGGATCTGCGCAGCGCGGCCTCCCGGTGGCCGCGTTTCGCACCGCGAGCCACCGCCGCCGGGTTCCAGTCGGTGCACGCGTTCCCGCTACGGCTACGCCGTGAGGTGATCGGCGCGCTGAATGTCTTCGGCGACACCAAGGGCGGCGATTTCACCGGCGCCGACGTTCCGATCATGCAGGCCCTGGCCGATGTCGCCGCGATCGGCCTGCTTCAGGAACGCGCCATCCGCCGCGGCGAGGTCCTGACCGAGCAACTCCAAGGGGCTTTGAACAGCCGCATCGTCATCGAGCAGGCCAAGGGCGCGGTCGCGCAGGCTGCGGGCATCGACGTCAATGACGCTTTCATGATCATCCGTGACTACTCCCGACGGAACAACCAGAAACTGACCGCCGTCGCTCACGCCCTGGTCACCGACTCAGCGGTCCTGTCCAAGGTTCTTCGCTCCTGAACAGGTCGTCACCGTTGTGCCGCTGTGCTCGCCACCGACCGTGAGGCGATCGCTGCTTGCTTGAACGTTGCGGCGTGCTTCACCGGGTGCCGCGCAGCGGAGCGCCAACTGCGTGGAGGTGGCGCAGCGCCTGACGGTAGGACTCGGTCAGGCTGGTCTGCTCGTAGGCGACGCCGATCTCCCTGCAGTAGGCCTCGACGATGGGCTGTGCCTTCTTCAGGTTCGGGGTCGGCATCGCCGGGAACAGGTGGTGCTCGATCTGGTAGTTCAGGCCACCCAGCGCGGTGTCGGTCAGCCAACCGCCGGTCACGTTGCGGGAGGTCAGGACCTGTTTACGCAGGTAGTCCTCACTGCCGGTCGGGTGCGGCATGCCTTTGTGATTCGGTGCGAAGGTCATGCCCAGGTAGACGCCGAACACCGCGTGGTGCACCAGGAAGAACGTGAGGGCTTGCAGCGGGGACAGCATCACCAGCAGAGCGCTGGCGTACGCGGCCAGGTGCAGGGCCATCAGGCCGGCTTCCAGGCCACGGTGCTTCATGCCGGGATGCCGCAGCGCCTTGACGCTCGAGATACGTAGGTCGATGCTCAGCAGCGTCAGTAGGGGGAAGAACAGCCCGGCCTGGTGGCGGGTGATGAAACCCTTCAGCCCTCGCCGACCCCACGCCGACTCCGATGCCCATATCAGGACCTCGGGTTGCACGTCGGGGTCGAGGTCGTCGTGGTTAGGGTTGTTGTGGTGGCGGGTGTGTTTGTCCATCCACCAGCCGTAACTCATCCCGACCGCGATGTTCGCCGCGATCCGCCCCACCCGTTCGCTCGGCGCCTTCGTGCGGAACACCTGCCGGTGGGCCAGATCGTGCGCCACCAATGCCACCTGGGAGAACACGAGGCCGAGGACAGCTGCGACCGCGAGCGTCCACCAGGAGGAGCCGATCAGGAAGAACGCCGTCCAGGCGCCCAGCAACATGGTGGCTACGACACTGAGCCGTACGGCGTAGTAGGCGGGACGCCGCTTGAGGAGGCCCGCCTCGGAGATCCGCCGGTTCAGGGCAGCGAATTCGCTACCGGTCGCGGACTTCGGCGGCCGGGCCGAGATCATCGTTGGGGAGGTGGGCGGCCAGATAGTGCCGGAAACGGCATCGGAAAGGAAAACGGGTGCGCTCATCGGCGCGACTCCTCGGGTCTCGTCTGCCGGCACGGCGACGAATCCGCCGTCGTGCTCAGGTACAGGTGCAGGTGCAGAAGGCTGAGACGAACCGCAGGAGTCTGGACGGCTGCCACGTAGCCAGGCACAACATCGGCCGTGCACGTGATCGGATACCCGAGCCGAGGACGACCAAACGGCGTGACAACTCCGAACCGGCTCACACGGGCGACACCGTGCCGGTCTCCGGCGTCGCGGTGAGCAGCACATCGACGGAAGTCAGCAGGTCTGCGGTCGATCGGGTCTGCATCCGCAGGAGGCTGTTCGAGCGATGTCGCCGCCGTCTGCCACCACTCCCGGTGCGCCCGTCCACCGCGACGATGATTACCCGTTGCCTCCCGGCTTCATCCCGCCTCACGAGGGCATGCAAAGAGGATGACCAGTTTCCACGTGTCCCGGCCCCCGCCGGGAGCCGCTGAGCTGCAGCGGTGGCCGCTCACCGGCGGCAATGAGCTACGGAGCTTACGGATATCGCTGAACCGCTGCCTCGCCGATCTGACGCCCCTCCCCACGGACCTGCGGGAGGATTTCGGCGGACGACTTCTCCTGGTCGCAACGGAGCTGGCGACCAACGCGCTGCAACACGGCACGCCACCGGCAATCATCCGACTCTCAAGCCAGGACGAGTACCTGATCCTCGACGTGTCCGACAGCGACCTCACCAGCCGCCCGCATCTCACCGACCCCGTCGTTGCTGGGTGTCGCGGCCGCGGACTGATGATCAGCCAATCCCTGTCGTCACGCATCGGCTGGTACCAAACCCCAACGGCCAAGCACACCTGGGCGGCCTTCCTGTATCCCTCATGATCGCAGGCGCCGCGTAGACAGCACCAAGGCATTCATCGATGCCGCCGAGGCGTCTCTCGCAGCAGGTCGTTGACGTGCGGTTCCGAGATCCGGACGACGCCGCGATCATGAAGCGACTGCTAGCGCGGACACCGACCGGTGGCACCGGCGGGAACGCCCGATTCGCCAATCCGGACGAGTACGACATGAAAGACTCGCCCGGCTGCCGGAAGGGGCGAGGTGGCGTTGTTCGCGTGGCTGACGCTCGCCCATCGGGTGGTCCTGCCGGAGCCACCCCTGCGACCCGACAGCGCCACGTTCGGGTTCGCCGATCAGCTCGGGCTGATAGCTGGCTTCATCGCGGCCTGGCCCACCGCCTCCTGGCAGCTGGGCCGAGGGCTGACAATCGAGCAGCGCCGACTTCCCTACGACTGAGCCGGGGGCCGATCGCCCGCTCGGCCGCCGCGCCAAACAAACGGCAGGGAGATCGCTCTCCCTGCCACTTCTAACGTATACCGCACCTGGGGGCTTGCGGCAAGACCCCGGTCATGGCGCAGAATCGGCGGCCGGACCAGCACAAACAAGGTAACGGGGGCGCGACGTGGGTGTGTTGTCGATGGACGGGGACCGCAGCGACCGGGCACCACTGCTGGATCTTCGAGAGGTCGACGAGGCGCAGGTGTCGGTGGTCGGCGGCAAGGCCGCGCACCTGGGCGCGTTGTCCCGGATCGACGGCATCCGGGTGCCGGCGGGGTTCTGCGTGACGACGGCAGCCTTCCGGAAGGTCATGGCGCAGACGCCGTCGATCGACGATCGGCTCGATCAGCTGTCGCGGTTGAGCCCGGACGACCGGGCGGCGATCAGCACGCTCAGCGCGGAGATCCGCCGCAGCGTCGAGGAGATACCGGTTCCGGGCGACCTGGCCGCCGCGATCACCGGCGCGCTCGCCCGGTTCGGCGAGCAGGCCGCCTACGCCGTACGGTCCAGCGCGACCGCGGAGGACACGCCCACCGCGTCCTTCGCCGGCCAGCAGGACACCTACCTGAACGTGGTGGGGCCGGAGGCGGTCCGGCGGCACGTCAGCCGGTGCTGGGCGTCACTGTTCACCGAGCGGGCCGTCATCTACCGCCTGCGCAACGGCATCGACCATCGCACCGCCCAGATGGCTGTCGTCGTACAGCGGATGGTTCTTCCGGATGCCTCCGGCATCCTGTTCACGGCGGACCCGGTGACGGGCAACCGGAAGGTCGCGACGGTGGACGCCAGTTTCGGCCTCGGCGAGGCCCTGGTGTCCGGTCTGGTGAACCCGGACGTCTTCACGGTGCGCGACGGTGAGGTGGTCGCCAGCACAGTCGCCGCGAAGGAGCGTGCCGTCACCGCGCTGCCCGGCGGCGGGACGCGGGAAGTGGCGATCGACCCCCAGCGGCAGGAGCAGCCGGCGCTGACGCAGGCTCAGGCGCTGCGGCTGGTGCGGCTCGGGCGACGGATCGAGGCGCATTTCGGCCGCCCGCAGGACATCGAATGGTGCCTGGTCGACGACGACTTCCAGATCGTGCAGAGCCGGCCGATCACGACGCTGTTCCCCGTCCCGGCGGCCGACGACCAGGAGAACCACGTCTACCTCTCGGTCGGTCACCAGCAGATGATGACCGACGCCATGCGGCCGTTGGGCCTCTCCATGTGGCAGCTGACCGCCATGGCCCGGATGGTGGCGGCCGGCGGGAGGTTGTTCGTCGACGCCACCCGGCTGTTGGCCTCCCCCACCAGCCGCGCCGGCTTCCTCACAATGGCGGGGCGCGACGATCCGCTGATGCGCGACGCGTTGGAGACCCTGCTCGACCGCCGGGACTTCGTTCCGACGCTGCCGGACCAGGCCGGTCCGGGTGGGCCGACGACCGGCGGCCCGTCCACCTCGGGCGAGGCCGACCCGGCGATCGTGACCGAGCTGATCGAGCGCAGCGAGGCGTCCATCGCCGCCCTGCGACGCGACATCGCGACGGTGACCGGTACGGCGCTGTTCGACTTCCTGCATGAGGCGTTCCAGGAGCACAAGCGGATCCTCAGTGATCCGTTGAACATGCAGGCGATCATGGCGGGTATGGAGGCCACCTGGTGGCTCAACGACCGGCTGCACGAGTGGCTGGGCGAGAAGAACGCCGCGGGCACCCTCACCCTCTCCGCCCCCGGCAACGTCACGTCGGAGATGGGGCTGGCGCTGCTCGACGTCGCCGACGTGATCCGTCCGTATCCGGAGGTGGTGGCGTTCCTCCAGGACGTCGCGCACGACGACGTCCTCGACGAGCTGCCGAAGGTCACGGGCGGGGCCGAGGCGCACGCCGCCATCGAGGCGTACCTCGATCGGTACGGAATGCGCTGCGTCGGCGAGATCGACATCACCAGGCCACGGTGGAGCGAACGCCCCGCCACGCTCGTGCCCGTACTCCTCGACAACGTCAAGCTCTTCGAGCCGGGCGCGGCCCGGCGGCGCTTCGAGCAGGGCCAACAGCGGGCGCGGCAGCAGGCGCAAGAGGTGTTGACGCGCCTGCGGGCGCTGCCGGACGGGCAGCAGAAGGCCGACGAGACCGAGCGGATGATCGACCGGGTGCGGGCCTTCATCGGCTATCGGGAGTACCCGAAGTACGACATCGTCAGCCGCTACTTCCTGTACAAGCAGGCACTGCTGGCCGAGGCCGAGCGGCTGGTGCACGCCGGGGTGCTCGCCGAGCCGGAGGACGTCTTCTACCTCACGTTCCAGGAGTTCCACGAGGTGGTCCGCACACACCGGGTGGACGCCGCGCTGATCCGGCAGCGTCGCGACGAGTTCCGGGCACACCAGGCGCTCACCCCGCCCCGGGTGCTGACCTCCGACGGCGAGGTCATCACCGGGGCGTACCGACGCGACGACCTGCCGGCCGGCGCCCTGGCCGGTGTGCCGGTGTCCGCCGGGACTGTCGAGGGACGTGCCCGCGTCATCCTGGACATGGCGCAGGCCGACCTCGAAGCGGGTGACATCCTCGTCACGGCCCACACGGACCCGAGCTGGACGCCGCTGTTCGTCGGCATCGCCGGCCTGGTCACGGAGGTCGGCGGGTTGATGACGCACGGCGCGGTGATCGCGAGGGAGTATGGCCTGCCGGCCGTCGTCAGCGTGCTCGACGCCACCCGGCTGATTCGCGACGGGCAGCGGATCCGCGTGCACGGCAGTGACGGGTACGTCGAGATCCTGCCCTGACCGACGGCACCCGCAGGAGGAATGACATGGCGTTCCCGGTCCGGCGTCTGGCGACAGTGGTGGCCTCGGCGGTGACAGTGGTGTCGCTGGCGGCGTGCAGCGGCGGCGGCAACCGCGACTCCACCGAGGCGCGGACGACGCCGAGCCCTGAGGTGACGCTCGCACCGTCGCCAGCCGCCGATCAGGAGTTCCGTCGGCTGGAGGAGCAGTTCAGGGCGCGGCTGGGGATCCACGCCGTCGACACGGGCACCGGTCGCACCGTCCAGTACCGCGCCGACGAGCGGTTCGCGTACGCCTCGACGTGGAAGGCCCTCGCTGCCGCCCAGGTGCTCGACGTCACCACCGACGACCAGTTGGACCGGGTGGTGCGGTATCCGGCGCGGGACCTGGTGGCGCACTCCCCCTGTCACGGAGGAGCACGTCGGCGAGGGCATGAGCCTGCGCGCCCTCGCCGACGCCGCCGTGCGCTACAGCGACAACACAGCCGGCAACCTGCTGCTGCGCCACCTCGGCGGGCCGGCGGGGTTCGAGGCGAAGCTGCGCGCGCTCGGCGACACGGTCACCGAGGCGGCCCGCTACGAGACCGCGCTGAACGAGGGAACACCGGGCGACAAGCGGGACACCAGCACCGCGCGGGCCCTCGCCGACGACCTGCGGGCGTACACAGTGGGGGTTGCTTTGGAACCGGCGGACCGCGACGTGCTGCGCGGCTGGCTGCAGGGCAACACCACCGGCACGGCGCTGGTCCGCGCCGGGGTGCCGGCCGGCTGGGTGGTCGGGGACAAGACCGGGACCGGCGGGTACGGCACCCGCAACGACATAGCGGTGATCTGGCCGCCCGACCGGGCCCCGATCGTGCTGGCGGTGCTGTCCAGTCGCGACACGAAGGACGCCACCCCCGACGACACGCTCATCGCCCAGGCCACCCGGGTGGTCGTCGCCCAGCTGTGAGTCCTAGGCGGGGCGGTACTTCATGAGGACCACCCCGGAGGCGAAGGGTTCGGCGCACACCAGCTCCAGTCGTGCCGCCGGCTGACCACCGTCGAAGAGCGCCCTACCCCGACGAAGGAAGACGGGATGCACCAGGAGGTGCAGCTCGTCGATGAGCCGGAGATCGGCGAGGGATCGGATCACTGTGAGACTGCCGTAGACAACGATATCGCCGCCGGGCCGACGCTTGAGTTCGGTGATCTCGTCGGCGTCAAGGTGGGTGAGCCGCCGGGTGTTTGCCCAGGTGGCGGTGTTTCCGGAGGCAGAAACGACGATCTTCTCCAACACGTCGAGGCGTTGGGCATACCCCCGTACGTCGTCCGACTGGTTCGGGTCCTGGGCGGTCTGAGGCCAGTAGCCGGCGAAGTCGGCGTGCGTGATCCGGCCCAGCAGCAGGCTGCCGGCGTTGTCCACCAGGGCCCGCTCGTACGTCTGCAGGTGGTCGTCGACCAGGAGCCAGTCCATCTCGTCGTCGGGGCCGGCGACGAATCCGTCCAGGGTGGTCCACATCGACACGACAACCTTGCGCATCTCTCGTCCTCCGTCATGGTGCGGTCATCCCCGGGCTGGTTACCGGCCGCCGTGAGCGGAGCTCGGACGGGTTACGGTGTGCGAGCCGGGAACCACTTCTGGACGTCGACGACGCCGACCCAGGTGGGGTACTCCGGCAGGACGCCCCCGGCGTCGGTCAGGGTGACCTTGCGGCGGGCTCATGTGAGCCACGCTAGGGCCCCAACTCCTAAAGAACAAGCGACACTCCTGCATCAGGATCTAGGTAGGGTGGACGCCATGAGCGGCATGCGCACCTACCGAGATCCCTGCGGCGTCGCGCGTGGACTGGACATCATCGGTGAGCGGTGGGCGCTGCTTGTGGTGCGCGACCTCCTGCTCGGCCCCAGGCGGTTCAACGACCTGCTCGGTGGCCTACCCGGCGTGAGTCCCAACGTGCTGAGCCAGCGGCTGCGCCAGTTGACCGAGCACGGTGTGGTGCAGCGGCGGGACCTGGGCCCACCGACGCGCGTCCACCTCTACGAACTCACCGAATGGGGTCGCGCCCTGGAGCCGATCCTCCTCCAGTTCGGACGCTGGGGAAGCCGGTCCCCTCAGCAACCCGACGGCGCCCTCGGCATCGACTCCCTGCTGCTCAGCATCAAGGCCGCCTTCGACCCGGCGCGGGCCCCGGCACTCGCCAGCAGCTACGCGTTCCACATCGACTCGGACACGTACCTCGCCGACGTCGCCGACGAGGCGGTACAACTCCGGCGCGGCACGGCGTCCAACCCCGATGCGGCGCTCACCACCGACATCGACACCCTTCGGGCCGTCTGCGGCCAACAGATCACCATGGCGGCGGCGGTGGGGTCGGGGGCACTGCGGCTGAGCGGTGACGAGGACGCCAGGCGGCGCCTCACCGATCTGCTCCTGGCCCCGTTCACCCCCGCACCCCGGCCTGCCACGCCCTGACGACCGGCGATCCGTCCGAGCGGGGAATGTGCGCGTACGCGCAACACTGCCGATGTTAGGTTCGCCGACATGACCGCGCAGATCAGGGCCGCGCATTTCCACGCGGCCGACGGAGTCGAGGACTGGCGCTCCCTCTACCACCTGGTCTCGGCCTACTTCCCGACCGGCTCACTGGCCGAGGGCATCGCGCTCGTCGACGAGATCGGCCGGCTCACCGACGAAGCCCAGCAGCAGTACCTCAGCGTCGACCTGCGCGGCACCGGCGTGACCGTGAGCCTGGCCCGGCGCGACATCGCGTTGGCGCGGCGCATCTCGGCCGCAGCCAACAAGCTGGACATCCGCGCCGATCCGACCGCCGTCCAACTCGTCAACATCACCCTCGACGCACTCGCCAGCGCGGACATTCTGCCGTTCTGGCGGGCGCTGCTCGGCTACCGCCAGATCGGCGACGACCACCTGTTCGATCCGTTACGGCGCGGCCCGGGGTTCGGGTTGCAGCACATGGCCGAGGCGCGCCCACACCGCAACCGCATGCACCTCGACATAGCTGTCCCGCACGATCAGGCAGAGGCTCGCATCGCCGCTGCCCCGGCCGCCGGCGGCCGCCTGGTGTCCGACGCGCACGCGCCCATGTGGTGGGTCCTGGCCGACGCCGAGGGCAACGAGGCGTGCGTCGCTACCTGGGTCGGCCGCGACTGAGGCGGCCCGAACTACGCTCGGGCGGTCACCTGCCGTCGGCGGCGCCGTTTGAGAAGCTCGTAGACGACGCCCCACAGCCCGACGAACGCGACCGCTATCCCGCCGAGCGCGGGCAGAAACTCCGCCCCACCCCGGGACACCCACAGCCGGCCCTGCTCCGGGTCATCCGGCGAGTAGAGGACCGTGACGGAGTCACCGGTACGTGGCGGTGTCGTAGACCTCCCCCGGCCAACCTCGACCATTCCAGATGATGGTGACGCCGATACCGGTCAGCAGGATCCCGCACAGGGGGCGAACGGCGTCACCCGCCCACCCTCGGCACTGTCACGCCGCGACGGCTGCCCGGCCGACCGGGAACCGCACGCCGGTGAGGTCTTCCGAGACGGCCCAGAGGCGTTGCTGCACGCTCACGTCGTAGGAGTCGGGGCTGGAAGTGACAAGCCTCGGGTAGCCGCGCGCCTCGCCGAGGCCGTCGGGGCCGTAGTACTGCCCGCCGAGGACTGACGGGTCGGTGGCGGCGCGCAGCGTGGGCAGTGCGCCGGCCGTCGCGGGCTGGGTGATCACCGGGGCGAGCCAGGTGATCGGTGCGCGGACGGCCGCCGGGGCGTTGCGGACCAGTTCGGTGTTGGAGACGCCGGGGTGTGCGGCCACCGCGACGGTGGTGCCGTGCGCGGCGAGCCGGCGCTGCAACTCGTAGGTGAACATCAGGTTGGCGAGCTTCGACTGCCCGTAGGCGGCAACCCGGCCGTAGGCACGTTCCCCTTGCAGGTCGTCGAAGTGGATGGCGGCGCGGATGCGGTGGCCAACGCTGCTGACGGTGACAACCCGGGAGCCGGGCACAGGCAGCAGCAGGTCGAGCACCAGTCCGGTGAGCGCGAAGTGGCCCAGGTGGTTGGTGCCGAACTGCATCTCGAAGCCGTCGCAAGTGCGCTGCTTCGGGGTGTACATCACGCCGGCGTTGTTGATCAGCAGGTCGATCCGCGGGTGGGTGGCGCGCAAACCGGCCGCGGCGGCGCGCACCGATTCCAGCGAGGTCAGGTCCAGTTCGCGTACGGAGACGTCGCCGTTGATGCGGGCGGCGGCCAGTTTGCCCTTGCCGGTGTCGCGCACGGCCAGCACGACCGACGCCCCGCGCTCGGCGAGCCGCCGGGCGGTCTCGAAGCCCAGCCCGGTGTTGGCGCCGGTGACCACGGCCACCCGGCCGTCCTGGCGAGGGATCTGCTGCTCGGTCCACTTCATGTCAAACCCCTTAAAGTACCGCCGGTAAGTTATGCCTGAACGGTAAGGTGCCACCGGTACGCTGTCAAGAAACCGCCGGTACCTAAGCTAGGGTTGGTGTCATGACGTTCCAGCGGGCGCGCAGCGAGGAGCAGCGTGAGGTCCGACGCCGGGCCATCCTGGAGACGACCTCGGCGATGCTCGACGAGATGCCAGTGGCCGAGGTGACCCTGAACGAGCTGAGCCGGCGGGTCGGCCTGGCCAAGACGGCGGTGCTGCGCTATTTCGAGTCCCGCGAGGCGATCCTGCTCGACCTGCTGGACGACCGGACGACGACCTGGCTGGCCGAACTGGACCAGGAACTGGCCCACGGTGTCGACGTGAGCCGGCCGGCGATGGAACGGGTGGAGCAGACGGCCGACGTGCTCAGCCGTTCGCTCGCCGCCCAGACGGTGCTCTGCGATCTCTTCGGCGCGCAGGGCGGGGTGCTCGAACACAACGTCTCGGTCGAGGTGGTCCGCCGGCACAAGCGGGCCGCGCTGGGCAACCTCGCGGTGATGGCCGGCCTCGTCCGGCGGCACCTGCCCGAGGTCGGCGACAACGCCGAGCTGTTCTGCCTGAACGCTTTGATCATGGCCGGCGCGCTGTCCGCCTACACCTCGCCGCCGCCGAGCCTGCTCGCCGTCTACGAGTCCGAGCCGGCGCTCGCGGTCCACCACGTCGACCTACGGACAGCCCTGCGGGTCGCCATCATCACGTCGCTCGTCGGCATGCTGCCGCGCTCCTGAGTCGCTGGGCGGAATTCACTGTTCATGACGCTGTTCGAGGTCTAGCGTTGCCAGCCGTGCCCTCACACGAAGAGGTAGTCGGACAGGCCCTGGATCGGATCGGGGCGGGCTACGTCTTTCCCGAGAAGGTCGCCGACATCGACGCCGCGATCCGGCGTCGTCTCGCGGCGGGCGAGTACGACGGCCTGGACGGGCCGGCGCTCTGCGAGACGGTCACCGCACACCTTCAGCAGGTGTGCCCGGACAAGCATCTGCGGCTGCTGTGGTCGGACCAGCCGCAGTCGCTTGATCCAGCGGACGAGGACGGCGGGCGGGCGGCGTTCCTCGCGCTGCTCAGGGCGGAGAACCAGGGCATCCGCCGGGTCGAGCACCTGGACGGCAACGTCGGGTTCATCGACCTGCGGCGCATCGCGTACGCCGACGAGGGCGCTGCCGCGATCGGCGCGGCCATGCAACTGGTCGCCCTCAGCTCCGCGCTCATCCTGGACCTGCGCGCCTGTTCCGGCGGAACACCGGAGGGAGCCGCGATGTGGTGCAGCTACTTCTTCCGCGACGACCAGGTGCACCTCAACGACTTCTACGAGCGGTCCACCGGCGCGACCCGCCAGTTCTGGACGACCGCCCACCTACCCGCGCCGCGCTACGCCGACCGCCCGGTGTACGTGCTGACCAGCGCGACGACGTTCTCCGGGGGCGAGGACGTGGCGTACACCCTTCAGGCGCACGGCCGGGCCGTCGTCGTCGGTGAGACGACACGCGGCGGCGCACATCCCACAGCCCGCCACCCGGTCACCGAACACATCCTCGTGACCGTGCCGACCGCCCGCACCATCAACAGCGTCACCGGTAGCAACTGGGAGGGCGTCGGAGTGATCCCCGACGTTCCCGTCCCGGCGGAGCAGGCACTCGACACCGCGCTCAAGGCCATCGTGAGCGCGTAGACACAACAAGCGGGCCTCACCTGGTTGCACCGTTCGGCCGCGGCGGGACCTTCCGGGCCCCGCCGCGGTCTCGTATTCTCAGCCGGCAGCACGCCGGCCGGGAACACAGCGTCAGGCAGTCGCCATGCCTCGGGTGGCCAGCTCGCTGAGCGACGCGACGCCGGTGTCGCCGAGAGCCTTCCGAGCCACGGCGGGCTCGCCCAGCTCGAACACCTCGACGAGGAGAGTCGGCGATCCGGACCGGCGGCGGATCCCGTCGATCTCCTGCCGGTCAGGGTTGAACGGCAACGCCGGCCAGTGGTTCGCGGTCTCCTGCCAGCCGGACGAGATGGCCACGACAAGGCCGTCGAGCAGGGCCGCGTAGTCCTCCGGGCGGATTGCCCGACCCAGCCCGTACCGCTCGCGCAGGGCGAGGATCTCGGCCGGAACCTCCTTCGCGGAGTAGCTGTTGTTGATTCCGAGCCACCAGTGGGCGAAGTAGGTGCCCTGGTAGCCCTGGGCCAGGTAGCGCGACCCGTCGCTGTGCACCTCGATGATGAAGTTGTGCACCTGCGGGAACTGGCAGTCGAGCAGCAGGACGGTAGCGTCGCTGGCCGGCGTGGCGAGGAGCGCCTTCTTGAGCGCTTCGCCGCCGCCAGCCCCGTAGGTGTCGTGCGACAGTCGGGCCGGCTTACCTCCCGCAGTGCGCAACTGCTCGCGGATCTGGAACGCCGCCATTCCGCAGTTGGCCCACCTGCGGCTCTCGTCGCGCAACGCGATCTGCGGGTCGCCGGTCCTGCCCGTACTCCCCACCGCCGCGTTGAGCTTCACCAGGTCGACCCCTTCAGTGGCCTGGTCGCGACGCCGCTGACCGCTGTCGGTGGCACGGGCGGCCTCGCGTCGCGCGTAGTTGGTCGCCGCCGCGATGGCTTCGGCCCACACACCAAAGCCCTGACCGGGCATCAGCGCGCTCTCCGACCAGTTCACCAACACGCCGACCACCTCCCCCCGAAGGTCGGTGGGCAGGAGCGGCTCGATCCTGGCCAGGATGTCGCCGTACGCCTTCTCGTCGGTCTCCAGGTTGGGGATCTGACCGTTCGGTGGGTAGGCGTCCTTCTCCTCCGCGATGATCAGCATCCGAACCTCCACTGTCCATTGTGTAGCGACCGCCCCCACGGCGAGCCGGCTTCCAGATTGGACCCTGCGTGAACGAGCGGACACCCAACGTCGGACTTCCGTCCCGGATCGCGACGCGCAGCGCGCGGTCGGCGCCACACCTGTTCGAGCTTCGACCGGGGAGCGCGTCGCCTCTAGCTGGCTGCCTTGCCAGAGAGGGATCGCGGGTACCGGAAGGCGCTCAGCAGGGCGGTGACGAAGCCAGCCACCAGCAAGATCCTCACCACGTGGAACACCACCGCGTCGCCGGTCGAATCAGGCGGGAAGGCGTCCTTGACGAGCATGCCGACGCCCAGTCCCAGCCCCAGACAGGCATGCATCGCGGCCCGCAGGCGTGGCAGGGGCTGCGGGCGGCCGAAGATCCGGGGCGCGGCCACGCCTCCGCGGCTTCTGACGAGCAGCATGGCGGCCATGACCAGGTTGGCCGCGGCGCACACGACGGCAAGGACCACGTCCACGGGCTCCATGAGGCCAGACGCTAGCGCACCCATGCCCGCGAGTGCCGAGGCCGGCTCGCGGAAACACTGTGACGCGGCACCCTTTGCCCTAATCTAAGAATGTCGATTGTTACCGCCAGCTCCGTTCGAGGAGAGGTGTCCCGATGGTGAACGTCGATAGCCCACCCCTTCCACGGTTCCTCCCCACCCTGCTGGCCGTCGTGCTCGCCGCCGGCCTGTCCCTGGTCGGCGTCACACCGGCGGCGGCCGGGCAGACCGGCCTGCGCGCTGCCGACCCGAGCGTGATCCGCGTCGGTAGCACCTACATCTCCGTCCAGTCGGTCAATGGCGGGATCGCCGTACGGCAGGCGGCCTCCCCCGACGCGCTGGCCGCCGCGTCCGCGCGGCAGGTCTGGACGGACAGCCGCAACCTCGGTGAGGTCTGGGCCCCGGAGATCGTCACCGATGGCGGGCGCTACTACATCTACTTCTCGGCCGGGCGCGGCGCCGCCCACCGCATGTACGCGATCCACTCGGCGTCACCGGCCAGCGGCTACACGGCCGAACGGCAGCTCGCGCTGCCCGACGGCAGGTGGGCCATCGACGGCAGCCTGTTCACCTTCAACGGGCAGCGGTGGTTCGTCTGGTCCGGGTGGGCCGGGGACACCAACGTCGAGCAGAACATCTACCTCAGCCGGATGAGCGACCCGCTCACCCCGACCGGCGGCCGGTACGTCATCTCCCAGCCACGTGAGAGCTGGGAGCGCGTCGTCGGCAACCCGTTCATCAACGAGTCCCCGGAGGCGATCCGGGACCCCAACGGGCAGTTGCACATCGTCTACTCGGCCAACGGCAGTTGGAGCGACCAGTACTGCCTCGCCGACCTACGGCTGCGCGCCGGCGGCGACCCGACGTACGTGTGGGACTGGTACAAGTCGAACGGCTGCCTGTTCGGCTCGAACCGGGCCACCATGATGGCCGGCTGGGATCCCACCCTGCACGTGAACGGACCTGGCCACCACAGCTTCGTGCTGCTCAACAGCGACATCGCGACGAGCCCGCCCGCCGGGCCGAGATTTCCGCTGATGTACCACGGGGTGCCCAAGGGCACCGTGTACTCCTGGGCGAACCGCTACTGGTACACCGGCACCTTCTGCTGGTGGGGCAACACCACCTACCGCCGTGCCAACGTGCCCGGCCCGACGGCCGACACCGGGTTCAGCATCAAGTTCTTTGAGTGATCCGGACGCATGACCTGGCCCTTCGCCGGCCGTTCCGGCCCGATTGGCGTGCATCGATGGCGATCTGCGAGGGCGGGCCGAACCGCAACTGGACCTTCACCACGACCAGCTCGGGCTACTACCACATCTCGTTCAACAACGGCGGACGGTGCATGGCCGTCCGCGGCGCGGTGACCACCGAACGGGCGAAGATCGCCACGCAGGTGTGCGGCGACGCCCGCCTCAACGACCAGTGGCTGCCGATCAAGCTCTTCACCTCCGGGGGCGCTGACTACTACCAGCTCAAGAACCGGGGCACCGGCAAGTGCATTGCCGTGGAGGGCAACTCGAGGTTGAACGGCGCCGACATGATGCAGTTCACCTGCTACACGACGTCGGAGAACCAGGCCTTCACCTGGGACCTCTGGTAAGCAACGCTCTTCGGCCGCGGCGGGACCTCTCCGCGGGTGTCGGCGCGAGGAGCCTGCCCATCGCCGCATCTTAGTGGCGGTCCGCTGAGGCCGCCGAGTCACAATCGCGACCCCAGCCGAAGCACCAGGCTGTTGACGCCTCAACAGAAAGGAAACTTTCCGTCACAGCCGAAGCACCCTCTGCCCGCCTACCCATCGGGCATCGTGAATGCATGAAGCCAAAGCTCCGTGTGGTCCTGATCGCGGCCTTCGCGGCCCTGCTCGCCACGCTCGCAGTGCCGTCAGCCGCCACGGCGGCCCCGGCCGACCACCAGGGCGCCGCCATTGCGGCGCAGTCGACGAACCCCGCCAACGTGAGTACGGCCGACAATCCGAACGCCGGCATCAGCGGCGTCTCGTCCCAGGCTGTCGGCCCCTGCCCGTACACCGCTGTCTGCGTCTACACCGACACCTACTTCGCCGGGCGCATGTTCGTGCTCTATCAGTGTCGGTGGTACTCCCTCACCAACTGGAACGGCTGGGGTTCCATCTACAACCACCAGACCCCGTACGCCTGGGCCGACCTGATGGACCAGAACCGCAACCCGATCCGTGGCTTCGTCGCCGGCGAAGCCTGGGAAGTTCTCGACTTCTCGCCGGTCTGGTACATCCGGATGTGCTGAACCGCCAGCGGTGGGCGGGAGTGGGGCCTACTCGCTCCCGCCCGCCGGGCGATGGCGAGTCCCCCGAACAATCCCGCGTCGACGTCGCCCGCCGGAGATCACGTCGGCCTCTGCCGTCCTTCCTGCAGAGCCGGCAGATGGCGGCGGGCCGCAGTGGCACCGGGCTCAGCCAGTCGGACGTCGAGCAGAACTACGGCCTCGCCCTCGCCGCGCTCGTCCACCCGGAGCGCTTCCCCGAGGCCGTGCCACTGTTCGCGGCGGGCGCGTTCGAGAGCGAACCGGGCGAGGATCCAGAGGAGCAGGACTTCACCTTCGGCCTCAACCTGATCCTCGACGGCGTCGAGGCCGCCATCGCGCGGCGCACCCGCTGAAGGTCCAACCCGGTCTACGCGAGGAACCTGCCAACCGCCGCATCCTGGTGGCGGCCCGTTGGGCCGCCGGGTCACAGTGACGACGCCAGCCGAAGCACCAGGTTGGTTGATGCCTCAGCTACGCATGCCCCTGATCGCGGCCTTCGCGGCCCTCCTCGCCACGCTCGCAGTTGCCGTCGGCCGTCACCGCGGCGGAACCTCTTCGGGTTCCGCCGCGGTTTCGCATCCCCGGCGGGTGGCGAGATCGACTATAGAATTAAGAAAGTTAAGATTGACTCCTTGAAAGTTAAGGATAGTCAAGGTACAACTTCAGTTATGACAGAACAGGCGATGGACTGGCAGGACCTGACCAGCCTGACGCGGGGGCAGCCGTTCGTCGTCGAACGGGTGCGCCTGGCGAGCAACGGCGTCGCGATCGAGGGCGAGTTCGAGCCACCGCAACTGGCTCAGCTCAACGTCGATGATCAGGTCTTCGTCACCGCGTTCGTGCGCTGCCACGGTTCCATCAAGGAGATGGAACGCATCTTCGGGGTGAGCTACCCGACGATCAAGTCACGCCTCAACCGGATCACGCAGATGCTCGACTTCGTCGAGACCGACCCGGCACCCTCACGAGCCGACATCATCGACCGGTTGCGCCGCGGCGAGATCACCGCACAGCAGGCGCTGGCCGAGCTGGACGGCCAGCCGTGATGCCGCAGCTGGTGACCGTCAAGGTCAACCGCGCCGACCGCCGGCCCATCCACGTCTGGGTTCCCGTGCTCCCCGTGACGCTCGCGCTCCTCCCGGTCGTGGTCCTGGTCGTGGTGGCGGCAATCGTGGCCTGCGTCATGTTCCGCATCGGTGTGGTGCGGGCACTCGGCGCCGCCTGGCGTGTCATCTCGGCGCTGCCCGGCGCCCGCTTCGACATCGAGCACTGCCGCACGGCCGTGCTCGTGGCTATCCAATAAGGAGAGGTTCGAATGACCGACCAACGCAAGGACATCCTCGACATGCTGGCTGCGGGCAGGATCACCGCCGAGGAGGCGGAGCAGCTCATCGCGGCACTCGAACGGGACCAGGCACCGGCGACGGTAAGTCACGACGCCCGGCCGAAGGGCAGGGTGAAGTACCTGCGGGTGGTGGTGGACAACACCGACAACCTCGAACCGTCACGGGTCAACGTGCGGGTGCCACTGCAACTGCTGCGGGCCGGCGTACGGCTGGCGGCGCTGGTCCCGCCGCAGGCCCTGGTCAAGGCCAATGCCTCACTCAGCGACTCCGGTGTGCCGATCGACCTGACGCAGCTCAAGCCCGAACAGTTGGAGGCGCTCGTGGAGCACCTCGACGAGGTGACAGTGGAGGTGGATTCCCCCGATGCCACAGTGCGGGTCTTCTGCGAGTAGGCGCCGTCGAATGGGACGGGCCCTCGAGAGGGTGCTGGAACACCCTCCCGAGGCTGCGCCCGCAGCAGCAGAGCACAGGTGAACTGCCAACCTGAAGTTTAGCCACTCACCAGCAAGCAGCGGAGGGACCACTCGGCCGGGTGGTCCCTCCGCGCCGTCCCGCGCAGGCCAGCGGGGACAGCCGACAAACAGGGCGGCAGACATTGCGGCGACCTGGGCGGCTTGCCCATTTCAGCTCTTGGCCTGGCTGCGACGGACCCGCCGCCGGGGCTTGTCGTCGCCGCCGGCCAGCCGGGTGAAGGTGAGCATGTTCGCCAGCGCCACGGCGATGATCGCGAGGCCGACCTGGATCGCGAGCACGACCCAGTCCCAGCGCAGCACCCACACCTGCACGTTGGCCCCGTCGTCGATGTCGAGCGCCCTGGCGACCACTGTGCCCAGCACCGCCGAGCCGACGCCGATGACGAACGTGGCGAAGACGCCGATCCGCTGCCTCCCCGGCAGGATGAGTCGTCCGAGCAGGCCGACGAGGGCGCGATGAGCACCGCGCCGAGATAACCACTTACCAGCATTGCTGTCTCTCCCCTCCAGCAGTGCGGAGATACATGCCCGGATCTCACGTTGCCGGAAACCCCGCCCCGATCAGGGCCGCGAGCATGTCACCCGGACCCACTACTCTGGCGGAGCTTTCACCCCTGAACGAAGGAAACCCATGGCCCGCCCCTACAAGCCCGGCCCCAAGCAGTTCGTCTTCGCTGGCGGCGACGGCAACGATCAACACGTCTCGGTGGGCGACCCGCAGGAGGCGTACGTCGCGTTCTCCGCGTTCTTCCGGGGCCGAGAGTCCGACACGTACACCATCACCGACGAGCCGGCGAAGCAGCGCCTGGTGCTCATGCCCAGCCTGGGGGTGATCTCCCGGATCAGGGAGGCGGACCATCCTCGGTCGGAACACCTCCGGGTCGACAGGCCCAACCGCTACCTGCCGAGCGCGATGCTGTTCTTCGAGAACGGATATGCCGGCCTCGACCACTTCGGCCAGTGGCTCGCCGACCTCTCCGACCTCGACGCGTCACCGGAGGCCCGCGGTGCCGCACGCGCCGCCACGATGACGACGGAGGCAGCGGCCATCGAAGAAGTGGGCCGGATCTGGGCGGATTCCGGCTACGTCGACCCGACCGACAGTTACTACATCTTCTTCGACTCGCAGGACATCGGCGATGATCGGGCCGACCGAGCCGAACTGCTCCAATTGATCGAGTTCCTCGGTCTCGAACGGGTCGACGCCCCGGCCGAGGCTGCCGGGGGCGAAGTCTGGGTGCGCTCCGACCCACGCCTCGACGCCCAATCTGAACAGTGGTCGTGACGAGATGAGAGACATCGTTTTCACGCGACGCAGCGGCTGGATCCCGACCGTCATCCGCGAGGACGACGAGCTGAAGCTGATGCTCGGCGCCGGAGCCGACGCCAACCACGAGCCCCGCACGTTCACGATCCCGATCTCCGAAGCCCACTTCGCGGTGATCCGGGAAGACCTGGCCCGACACCTGCTGCTGTGGAGTGCGGTCCTACCGCTGTGCCACGCAGCGGGGACCCGGGGCCAGCTCGACGAGGACGCCGCCGTCGCACTCCTGGACCCGATCCTGCTCTCCCCGCCCGCCGACGTCGACGCGCTGTTTCGGCGCATCCCGTGCTACCAGAGCCGGCTCGTCGCCCACGGTGCGCACATCCGTCTCCTGGAGCGCGGTCAGGTCTGCGAGGCGATGCGCACGGCGACGGAGGCGGCGAACGAGAAGCGCGCCCAGGAGCATCACGCGGACCGCCGCCGCATCGAGCGCGGGGCTACCCTCGGGCCGCTCGACGCGCAGATCCTGCGCTACACGGGCCAGTACCTGCACGGCGCGACAATTCCACGGCGGAACCCCGATGCCGTCGACCCCGCGCTGCTGCCCAAGGTCATGCGGGTGATCGCCACCGCCGAGCAGGCGTGCGCCGGGATGCGGATCGGCCTCGACCCACGGCGGGGACGCCGGGCCACGGACAAGCGCGACTGGAAGCGGATGGAGGCGAGCGTCGACGCGGCCGTGCGCCGCGCGTACCCCGGGCTCGTCGATGACGCGGTGCGGACGGTGACTTTCCTGATGTGCTCGGAGGCCGCGGACCGCGCCAGGAGCACGCCACCGGAAGACGACGACTCCGGTGCGAGTGTGACGAAGGCGGCCCTGACCTTCACCGACGACAAGGGCGGCGAGAAAAAGTGGCTACGGGACGGCCCTCGCAGCGCGTCCGCCGAGTTCTGGGAGTTCGTCGCCGACCGCTCGGCCGGGGACAACGAGGTGTTCACCATCGAGGACGAGGACATGGGCGAAGGGATCCAACTGCACTTCTACGCGGACTCCATCGCCCGGATCACGACGCTGCGACAGGGTGAAGCCGGGTCGGACCCGGAGTATCGGGTCGAGTACAGCCTGGTCGACGGGATGGGCGGGTACCGGCACCTGGTGAGCCTGTTCGTCAGCGGCGGCTACGCCGCCCTCGACCAGCACGGTCCCTGGATGTCGGACGCCGCCGAGTTCGAACGCGCGCGTCGTCAGCGCAAAGCCCGGTAGTCCCAGCCCTTCCCGCGAGCGTCATTCGCCTACCCGGGCGGCTCGCCTGTGCCCTTCTCTTTCTCGGCCGGTTCGGGCACCGTGGGCGGGTGAGTGAGTACAGCGCGGCGAACATCACGGTCCTGGAGTTCGACGAGTCGGTCCGCCAACGGCCGAGCATGTACTTCGGGGCCGACCCGCACCTGGCAACAACCGTCCTGACCGCCGTCGTCATCGCGTCCCTCCACCCCGGCCCAAGAGTCGCGCCCAGCGGCCCACCCGATGTCACCGCGGAGATCCTCGATGACCTCGCGTTCTCGATAACCGACAACTGGCCGACCGGCCCCGGCGGTTCAACCGACGGCCACTACGGATCCGTGCTGACCTCCTACCGCTGGGTCCACGCCGCAGCGGCCGCGGTGAGCACCCAGACCACGATCGAGACCTGGTACGCGGGCCACGCCCTGCGTCAGCAACTCGCCGGCTCACGCCCCGCCGGACCTTCCCACGACGTCGACGCACCAGGTGGCACCGGCACCACAATGACGTTCCGCCTCGACCCGGCCTTCTTCAGCCCGTCCATCCTCGACGCCCCCACACTCGACCTCCACGCCGAGGTCTGCTGCGACGTTCCCGGACGGTTCCGGCTCCGCGACAGCCGCCCGGGGCGGGGCTCACGACCTGGGCAGGGTGGCGCGATCAGCGGGTGAGACCGACGAGCGTCGCCAGTCGCGCCACGCCGGCCGGCGCCGGCTGCACGCGGGCAACATCGGCGACGAGGGTACGCGCCAGAGACCGACACCGAACCTCGGCCGGCGCGACACTGTCCGCATCGACAAGCGCCCGAGCAGCCCCGCGCACATCACCCAGTCGCAGGTACGCCCGCGCAGCGTCGACCAGGTACGCGCCCCGACACTCAGCCGCCCCCCACCCCCCACCCCCAACCCCCCACCCCCAACCCATTGATCATGAGGTTGACCGGCGGTTTGATCTCCAGGAAGCCCGCCAACCTCATGATTACCGGGGCGCGCTGGGGAGGGGAGGATGCGGTGGTTGCGGCTTGCGCCGCGCGAGAAGTGCGCACGGCGGAGGTTGCGGAAACCCTTGCCCATCAATAGTTTGACGGCCATGATTCTCCCGACCGAGCCAATCGGAAGCTTCCCTCGACCGCCGGCGCTGCTGGCCGCGATCGCCGATCATGGCGCCGGACGGATCGGGCAGGCCGCTCTGGACGAGCAGTACGACGCCGCAGTACGGGACACCATCGCCGCCCTTGAACGGCTCGGCTCACCCGTGGTCACCGATGGCGAACAGCGCAAGTCGAGCTTCGCGACGTACCCGCTGTCGGGTCTGGACACACTGGCGTCCGACGGTGCCGTCATCCCGTTCGCCGACGGCCACACGCGGCAGCTTCCCCGCCTCACCAGGGGACCGTTCCGCTATGCGACGCGATCGCAGGCGTACCTGACTGCCGCGCAACAGCACGCGACAGTGCCGGTCAAGCAGGCGGTCATAGCGCCGTCCGCGCTCAGCCTGCTGTACCCCCAGCAGGGCATCGAGGGGTACCCCCGAGAGGCGTTCCTCGATGACCTCATCGACGAGGCGGAAGCCGACATCCGCGGCGCGCTGGACGCCGGCGCTCAGACGGTGCAGCTGGACTTCACCGAGGGCCGTCTCTCGATCAAGCTCGACCCCTCCAAGGGCCTGCTGGAGACATTCGTGGCCCTGAACAACCGTGTGCTCGAGCGGTTCACCCCGCAGGAGCGTGCGCGCATCGGTGTGCACACGTGCCCCGGCGGCGACCAGGACTCCACCCACAGCCTCGACGTGGATTACGTCGAGCTGCTGCCGAGCCTCTTTGCGATCGACGCCGGCGTCTTCTACGTGCAGCTCGCCGGAGAATCTGAGCCGGAACGGGTGCTGGCGGCGATCGCTGAGCACGCCCGACCGCACCAGCGGATCTTCGTCGGCGTGACCGACCCGGTCGACCCGGCGGTGGAGACCGCTGACCAGGTGCGCGACCGCGTACTACGAGCCGCTGAGTACATCTCGCCCGACCGGCTGGGCACGTGCGACGACTGCGGTTTCGCGCCGTTCGCCGACGACCTGTCCACGTCGCGGGACACGGCGTGGGCCAAGGTACGCGCCCGGATCGAGGGAACCGCCCTGGCCGCCGAGCACCTGGCCGGCTGAGGCAGGGTCGACGCCGGTCGGCGCACTACAACGCGACGATCGCCGCAGTCTCCGCCGGCAACTGGATCCGGTCCCGCATCACGGTGACGCCCTCCTCCGTAGCCAGGAGCACTCGCCGCGCCACCCCGGGCAGCGACACCCCCTGCCCCCGCCCAGCAAAGTTCGCCACGACAAGCGTGTCCCCCCGCCGCATCACCAGGAACTGGTCCCCGTGCTGCACGGACACCTCGTGCATCCGAGGATCCGACAGGTCCGACGTCGAGCGCCGCAGAGCGATCAACCGCTGGTAGAACGACAGCATCGAAGCATGCTCGGGCTTGTCCAGCTCGGCCCAGTCCAACCGGGACCGTACGAACGTCTCCGGGTCCTGCGGGTCGGGCACGTCCCCTTCCGGCCACCCGTGCGAGGCGAACTCCCGCCGCCGCCCGGTCCGCACCGCGGTGGCCAACTCCGGCTCCGGGTGCGAAGTGAAGAACTGCCACGGCGTAGAGGCAGCCCACTCCTCCCCCATGAACAGCATGGGAGTGAACGGCGCGGTCAGCAGCAGCACAGCGCCAACCCGCAGCAGCGAAGGCGAGAGAGAAGCCGAGATCCGATCCCCGGTAGCCCGGTTCCCGATCTGGTCATGGTTCTGCAGGTACGCGACCAGCCGATGCCCCGGCACCCGCAAATCCAGAGGCCGCCCGTGGTGCCGGTTCCGGAAGCTCGACCAGGTCCCCGCGTGGAAGAACCCACCCGTCAGCACGTCCGACAGCGTCTCCAGAGAGCCGAAGTCCCCGTAGTAGCCCTGCCGCTCCCCCGTCAGCAACGTGTGCAGCGCGTGGTGCGCGTCGTCGTTCCACTGGGCGTGCAGGCCGAACCCACCCGCCTCCCGGGGCGTGATCAGCCGCGGGTCGTTGAGGTCCGACTCGGCGATCAGCGACAGCGGTCGCCCCAGGTGCGTCGACAGCGACTCGACCTCGATGGCCAGCTCTTCGAGAAGCGGGATCGCCCGGGTGTCCGGCAGCGCGTGCACGGCGTCCAGGCGTAGGCCGTCGACGTGGTAGTCGCGCAGCCACATGAGCACGCTGTCGATGATGTAGCGGCGCACCTCGTCGGAGTGCGGGCCGTCCAGGTTGACCGAGCGGCCCCAACTGTTGCTCTGCTCGGCGAGGTACGGACCGAACTGCGGCGCGTAGGCCCCGGAGGGCCCGAAATGGTTGTAGACAACGTCGAGGATCACCCCCAACCCGCGAGCGTGAGCGGCGTCGACGAACCGTTTCAGGCCGTCGGGGCCGCCGTAGGGCTCGTGGGGGGCGTACCAGCAGACGCCGTCGTACCCCCAGTTGTGTTCGCCGTTGAAGGCGTTCACCGGGAGCAGTTCGATCAGGTCGACACCGAGGGTGACGAGGTGGTCGAGGCGGTCGATGGCCGCGTCGAAGGTGCCGTCCGGGGTGAAGGTGCCGATGTGCAGCTCGTAGAGGATGCTGCCGGGCAGTTGCCGGCCGGTCCACGAGCTGTCGGACCACGCGAAGTCGGCGTGGTCGTAGCGGCGGCTCGGCCCGTGCACTCCCGCAGGCTGCCACGGCGACCGGGGGTCGGGCAGTGGGGTTTCGTCGTCGTTCAGCAGAAAGGAGTAGTCGAGGCCGGCGTCGGGCGCCTCGACCCGCCACCAGCCGTCGGCGGCGGCGCGCATCTCGTGGTCGGTGTCGCCGGCCAGGCGCAGCCGCACCCGGCTGGCATCCGGTGCCCAGACGGAGAATTCGGTCATGAAACGGCCTCCTCGGCAGCGGTGAGAGGAGCCAGCAGAGCCACGGGATAGTCGGCCAGAAGGTCGTCCAGTGGGGTCTCCCCGCCACTGTAGACCCGCCCGGTGAACAGGTCCTTCAGTTCGTGAACGGGAAGTGACAGGGCTGTGTCGCACCACCCACCGGCGCGTGCCAGGCCCAGCGGCAGCCGGGTCGCCACGGCGATCACGCCACCCCGGTCGAAGGCCACCACGTGCCGGCCCACCGGCCCGTGCGCCGGCACTGGCCGGTAGGTGGTGAACAGCTCCGGGTGGGCCCGCCGCAACCGCAGGGTCCGCGACACGACGAGCAGCTTCGCCGCTCCGTCGGTGTCGATCGGGGGACGCCAGCCGCCGTCGATGCGTGCCAGCAGCTCCCGGCGTACGTCGAAGTCGACCGGGCGGCGGTTGTCCGGGTCGACGAGGGAGTTGTCCCACAGCTCGGTGCCCTGGTAGACGTCCGGCACCCCGGGCATGGTGAGTTGGATCAGCTTCTGCCCGAGCGAGTTGCACCAGCCGGCCGGGGCGATCGCGGCGGCGAGTTCGGTCAGCTCGTCGTGCAGGCTCGGGTCGTCGTACATCCGGTCGACCACGGCGTGCACTGCCTGCTCGAAGGCCGGGTCGGGCTCCGCCCAACTGGTCGAGGCCCCAGCCTCCCGGGCGGCCTTCTCGACGTACGCGTGCAGCCGCTCCCGCTCGATCGGCCACGCGCCGACGGCGGTCTGCCAGAGCAGGTGGGCGAACGCCGGGTCGGGCAGCGGGGCGTACTCCATCCAGGTCTTGACCTGCTCGGCCCACCGGCCCGGCAGCTCGCTGAGCACGGCGAGCCGGGCGCGGACGTCCTCTCCGCGTTTGGTGTCGTGGGTGGAGAGGGCGGTCATGCTGGCCGGCCAGCGGACCTGGTGGGCGCCGGCGAAGCGGTGGAACTCCGCGGGCGGCACCCCGAAGTGGCCGGGGCTGCCGCCGACCTCGTTGAGCGCCACGAACCGGGTCCAGCGGTAGAACGCGGTGTCCTCCACGCCCTTGGCCATCACCGCGCCGGTGAGCTGCGGGAACCGCTGCGCCAGCTCGTCGGCGGGGTTACGCAGTCGGCGGGTGATCGCGTCCAGGGCGAGGACCAGGTCGGGGCGACGGCGGCCGGCCTCGGAGCGGGCGGCGGCGAGGTACCGGGCCCCGTGCGGCGGGTAGCCCCGGTAGACCGGGAACGCGGCGGCCAGCTCGGCGAGCGCCGCGCGGGCCTGCTCGGTGGGCACCTCGGGGGCGAGGGCGGCCAGCCGGGTCAGTTCGGCGGCGAGCAGTTGGGTGGCGGCGGCCAGCTTCGTGGCGTGGGTGAGGTCCTCCCAGGAGGTGTGCTGCCCGGTCAGGCGGTTGTCCAGCGCGGTGAAGTCGCCCTCGGCGTCGGTGTCGACGAAGAGCCCGTTGACCGCGGCCAGGGCGTCGTAGCCGGTGGTGCCGTCGACCGGCCAGTCCGGCAGCTCCTCGCCGTACTCGAGGATCTTCTCCACCACGAGCCAGGCGTTGGGCGCGGCGGCCCGCAACCGGGTCAGGTAGCCGGCCGGGTCGCGTAGGCCGTCCGGGTGGTCGACGCGGATGCCGTCGACCTCCCCGGCGGCGGCCCAGCGCAGGATCAGCTCGTGGGTGGCGGCGAACACCGCCGGGTCCTCCACACGCAGACCCGCCAGGCCCGCGATGGCGAAGAATCGGCGGTACGTCAGCTCGGCGTCACCACGCCGCCAGGAGACCAGCTCGTAGTGCTGCCGATCGTGGACCTCCCGGGCGGTGCCGTCGCCGGCGCCGTCGGCGACCGGGAAGCGGTGCTCGTGGTAGCGCAGCTCCCCGTCGACCAGCTTGAGATCGTCGAGGGCGGCCGGGTCGTCGGCCAGCACCGGCAGCAGCAGCCGACCCCGGTCCCAGTCGATGTCGAACCAGTCGGCGTACGACGAGTCGCGCCCCCGGCGCAGCACGTCCCACCAGGCCGGGTTGGCGGCCGGGACGGCGACCCCGGCGTGGTTGGGCACGATGTCGACGACCAGGCCGAGCTGCCTGTCGCGCAGGGCGGCCAGCAGCCGTTGCCGGGCGGCCTCCCCGCCCAGCTCCGGGTTGACGGCCCGGTGGTCGGCCACGTCGTAGCCGTGCTGGGAGCCGGGCGTGGCGGTCAGCAGCGGGGCGCTGTAGAGGTGGCTGACGCCGAGGTCGTCAAGGTAGTCGACGATCGCTGCGGTGGCGTCCAGGTCGAAGCCGGGGCGGACCTGGACCCGGTAGGTGGCCTTGGGAGGGGTGGCCGGCATGTCAGATCGTCCTCTCCAGCACGACGAGGGACCGGTCCGGCACCCGGATGGTGCCGCCCGCGCTGATCACCGTGGCGTCGCCCGGCTCGGGTTGGGCCGTGCTGATCACCCGTTCCCACTTCTGGCCGTACTCACTGCCGGGCATGGTGAAGTCCAGCGGCGCGTCGTGGGCGTTGAAGCACAGCAGGAACGAGGCGTCGTGGTGTTTCTGGCCGTACTGGCCGCGCTCGCGGATGCCCTCGCCGTTGACGAAGAGCGCCACCGAACGGCCGAAGTCGTTGCCCCAGTCCTCGCCGGTCATCTCCCGCCCGTCCGGGGTGTACCAGGCCAGGTCGGGCAGCGGCTCGTCGATGCCGCGCCCGCCCACCGGCAGGCCGGTGAAGAACCGGCGACGCCGGAACACCTGGTGACGTTTGCGGAACGCGGTAAGCGTCTGCACGAACTCCAGCAACTGCTCGTCGGCGTTGTCCCAGTCGATCCAGGCCAGCTCGCTGTCCTGGCAGTAGACGTTGTTGTTGCCATGCTGGGTGCGGCCCAGCTCGTCGCCGTGGCCGATCATCGGTACGCCCTGCGACAGCATCAGGGTGGCCAGGAAGTTACGCCGCTGCTTGGCCCGCAGGGCGAGCACCGCCTCGTCGTCGGTGTCGCCCTCGACCCCGCAGTTCCAGGACCTGTTGTGGCTCTCGCCGTCCCGGTTCTCCTCGCCGTTGGCCTCGTTGTGCTTGTCGTTGTACGACACCAGGTCGTTGAGGGTGAACCCGTCGTGCACCGTGACGAAGTTGATGCTGTGGAACGGTCGGCGGCCGTCGTCCTGGTAGAGGTCGGCGGAGCCGGAGATGCGGGACGCGAACTCGGCGAGGGTGGCCGGCTCACCGCGCCAGAAGTCCCGCACGGTGTCGCGGTACTTGCCGTTCCACTCCGTCCACAGCGGCGGGAAGTTGCCCACCTGGTAGCCGCCGGGGCCCACGTCCCACGGCTCGGCGATCAACTTGACCTGGCTGACCACCGGGTCCTGCTGGACCACCTCGAAGAAGGTGGAGAGCCGGTCCACCTCGTAGAACTCGCGGGCCAGGGTGGCGGCAAGGTCGAACCGGAAGCCGTCGACGTGCATCTCGGTCACCCAGTAGCGCAGCGAATCCATGATCAGTTGCAGGGAGTGCGGGCTGCGTACGTTGAGGCTGTTGCCGGTGCCGGTGTAGTCGACGAAGTAGCGCCGGTCCTCCTCGCTGAGCCGGTAGTAGCTCGGCGCGTCCACGCCCTTGAAGCTCAACGTCGGCCCGAGGTGGTTGCCCTCGGCGGTGTGGTTGTAGACCACGTCGAGGATGACCTCGATGCCGGCCGCGTGCAACGCCTTCACCATGCCCCGGAACTCCTGCACCTGCTGACCGAGGCGGCCCAGCGCCGAGTAGCCGTGGTGCGGGGCGAAGAAGCCGATGGTGTTGTAGCCCCAGTAGTTGCGCAGCCCCAGGTCGTTCAACCGGTGGTCGTGGATGAACTGGTGCACCGGCATGAGCTCGATCGCCGTGACCCCGAGCCGGGTCAGGTAGTCGATCATCGGCGGGGAGGCGATGCCCGCGTACGTGCCGCGCAGCTCCTCCGGAATGTCCGGGTGCCGCATGGTCAGCCCACGAACGTGCGCCTCGTAGATCACCGAGTGGTGGTAAGGGGTGCGCGGCGGCTTGTCGTTGCCCCAGTCGAAGTACGGGTTGACCACCACCGACTTCGGCATGAACGGCGCCGAGTCGGTCTCCGACATCCGCTCCGGGGAGTCCATGTCGTAGTCGTAGACCGCCGGGTCCCACTGGACGTCACCGTCGATGGCCTTGGCGTACGGGTCGATCAGCAGCTTGTGCGGGTTGCAGCGCAGCCCGTTCGCCGGGTCGTACGGGCCGTACACCCGGAAGCCGTAGCGCTGCCCCGGCTCGATGCCCGGCAGGTACGCGTGCCACACGTACGCGTCCACCTCACGCAGCTCGACGCGGCGCTCCGCGCCGGTGTCCCACTCGTCGAAGAGGCACAGCTCGATCCGCTCGGCCACCTCGGAGAAGATGGCGAAGTTGGTGCCCATCCCGTCGTAGGTGGCGCCCAGGGGATACCGCTCGCCCGGCCAGACCTGCATGTCGCTCCTTCAACCCGTGGTGATGTGCGCACCGGCCGAGACCGCCCGCGCGCAAGCAGGTAGTGCCCCCGGCCCGAGCGCGCCAATCCATCCTTCCAGGCGCTGCCCGGAAACCACCCGTCTGAGCGTGCAACACCACTCGGGTGTCCTCCGTCACGATGACCGTTTTCGAGGTGCGTTCTCGGGCCGGATGCACTTTCCTTGATCGGGGACAAGCGTTCGCGCGTGCCCGCCAGGCCCTCGGCCACCCCTTACACCTCTCGCTCCGCCGCCACCGACGCCGGCGCGCACCACCATGCACGGACGGAGATTGATGTGACGACCCTGCGGGTCGACGAGCAGCTCGCTGCCACCAAGGACCGGGCCCACCGGCCCACCCTGACCTCCCGGCCCCAGCTCCCGACCCAGCCCGGTCTTCCCGTGCCGTCCGGCCTGTCCGCGCAGCCCGGCGCGGTCGTGCCGGCGCAGCCCGGCCCCGGGGTGCCCCCGCAGACCCGTCGCATCCTCATGCTGTCCTGGGAGTACCCGCCGGTGCTCGTCGGCGGCCTCGGCCGACACGTGCACGCCCTCTCCGTCGCCCTCGCCGCCGCCGGCCACGAAGTCACCGTCGTCACCCGCCACAGCGAAGGCGCACCCCTGGAGGAATACGCCGACGGCGTCCGCATCCTGCGCGCCCCCGAAGACCCCGTCACCTTCCCCCTCGCCACCAGCTCCCTCCTGGCCTGGACCATGGCCTTCAACCACACCCTCACCCGCACCGCCCTACGCGCCACCCAGGCCGGCGCCTACGACGTCATCCACGCCCACGACTGGCTCGTCGCCCACACCGCGATGACGTTGCGCGACCACCTGGACATCCCGCTGGTCAGCACAATTCACGCCACCGAGGCCGGCCGGCACCAGGGCTGGCTCCCGGAGGAGATGAACCGCACCATCCACGGCGTCGAGCAGTGGCTCAGCAGCGAGTCCAACCGGGTGATCGTCTGCTCCGGGTACATGCGTGACGAGGTCAACGCGCTGTTCGGCGTACCGGCCGGACGGGTCGATGTGGTCGCCAACGGCGTGGAGCCGCACCGCTGGCAGGTGCCCGCCCGTGCCGTGGCCGCCGCCCGCGCCCGCTTCGCCGGGGACGGCCCGCTCGTCACCTTCGCCGGCCGCCTCGTGTACGAGAAGGGCGTCCAGCACCTGATCGCGGCGCTTCCCCGACTGCGCGAGCGGCACCCCGGCCTGCGTGCCGTGATCGCCGGCGACGGCCCGTACCGGGCCGAGTTGGAGGCCGAGGTGCACCGCCGCGGCCTGGGCGGCATGGTCACCATGCCGGGCTTCCTGGGCGGCACCGACCTGCCGGCGCTGATGGCCGCGTCCGACTGCTTCGCCGTTCCGAGCATCTACGAGCCGTTCGGGATGGTGGCCCTGGAAGGCGCCGCGGCCGGCGCTCCCCTGGCCGTCGCCGCCACCGGTGGCCTCGGCGAGATCGTCGAGCCGGGCGTCACCGGGATGACCTTCCGCCCGCACGATCCGGACAGCCTCACCGACGCCGTGGACGCGCTCCTGTCGGACCCCGACCGCGCCCGCGTCATGGCCCGCAACGCCCGCCGGACGGTCCACGACCAGTACGGCTGGGCCGCGATCGCCCAGCGCACCGCCGCCAGCTACGCCGCCGCCATCCACCACGACGCCGCGTTCACCGCCGAGCGCGCCGAGCAGCGGATGTCGCAGGGTCGCGCCCTCCCGGCACTCCCCGAGGGCAACCTGCTCGCCGCCGCCGGCCTGCGCTGACCCTGCTCTGGCCCGGCTCAGCCTGGGCCCGGTTGCGGCCCGGTTGCGGCCCGGCTCGGCCCCGTTGATCGACTCGGTTTCCTTGAAGTCGGGGTGTCCCAGTGCCGGGGACACCCCGACTTCCTGTAACGCGAGTCGATCAAGCGGTATTGGGCGCGCAGCTGGCCGGGCCGCTGGGGCGCGTGCTCACTGCGCCGGGCCGCACGCCCAGTGCCGGGCCGCACGCCCAGTGCCGGGCCGCACGCCCAGTGCCGGGCCGCACGCCCAGTGCCGGGCCGCACGCCCAGTGCCGGGCCGCACGCCCAGTGCCGGGCCGCA
>NZ_JBITGE010000031.1:52533-97956 GCF_044456785.1 Micromonospora sp. NPDC050795
CACGCCCAGTGCCAGGTCGCGTGCTCGGCGCTGGTCGGTGGGGCCTGTCAGAATGTGCGAATGTCTCGCCCTGCCGACGCCCTGGATGCCAGCTTTCCGGTTGCCGCCTCGATCGCGCTGGACCTGATCCGACGCCCCGAGGTGTCCGAGCGGTGGTCCAGCCCGAGCGCGTTGCCGCACCTGTCCGTGGGTGGCCTGGCGTGTCACCTCGGGCGGCAGGCGATACGCGCGGCGGAGCTGCTGCCGGTGCCGACCGACCTGCCCACCCTGGAGTCCGCCGACGGTCACTACGAGCGGGCGGCGTGGGTCTCCGAGGGCTCCCCGGACAAGGACACGGTCGCCTCCGGCCCCGATGAGGCCGACGCCGAACGTGGGCCGGCCGACCTGCACGCCCGTTCCGCCCAGGCGCTGACGGAGGTGGGCGACCTGCTCTCCCGGGGTGCCGCCCGCGAGGTCGTGCCGATCCCGTGGCAGGGCTGGTCGCTGCGGCGCGGCGACTTCCTGCTCACCCGCCAGTTGGAGATCGTGGTCCACTCCGACGACCTGGCGGTGAGCATCGGCGTACCCACGCCGGAGTTCCCGGCGGACGTGTTCGACCCCGTGCGCGACCTGCTGGTCCGCCTGGCCGTCCGCCGCCGAGGCCAGTCCGCGCTGATCAGCGCACTCAGCCGCACCGAGCGGGCCCAGGACATCTCCGCCTTCTGACCGCCCGGCCCGTCACCGATCACCAGCCACCCAGGTCCGCCCGGCAATCGGGGCCTGCCCCCGGCGCCACGGCGCGTGATCGACTCGGCTTCCTGAAAATCGGGGCATCTCAGCACGAGGGACACCGCGCCTTGCAGGAACCCGAGTCGATCATGCCGGGACGGGGCAGCGCAGCGCGGAAAAGCGGCAGGCCGCCGGCCCGGTGGGGGTCGACGGCCTGCTGGTGAAGCGAGGAACGGGTCAGCGCTCGTTGAAGGGGACGTAGTCCCGCTCGGCGGAGCCGACGTAGACCTGCCGCGGACGGCCGATCTTGGTCTCCGGGTCGCTGATCATCTCGCGCCACTGGGCGATCCAGCCGGGGAGCCGGCCGAGCGCGAAGAGCACCGTGAACATCTTGGTCGGGAAACCCATGGCCTTGTAGATCAGGCCGGTGTAGAAGTCCACGTTCGGGTAGAGCCGACGGGAGACGAAGAAGTCGTCGGCGAGGGCGATCTCCTCCAGCTCCATGGCGATGTCCAGCAGCGGGTCGGGCTTGGCCATCCGGCCCAGCACGTCCTGCGCGGCCTTCTTGACGATCGCCGCCCGCGGGTCGTAGTTCTTGTAGACCCGGTGGCCGAAGCCCATCAGCTTGACGCCGTCCTGCTTGTCCTTGACCTTGCGGACGAAGGACCGGACGTCGCCGTCGCCGGCGTGGATCTGCTGGAGCATCTCCAGCACCGCCTGGTTGGCGCCGCCGTGCAGGGGGCCGAAGAGCGCGTTCACGCCGGCCGAGACCGAGGCGAACAGGTTGGCGTTGCTGGAGCCGACCAGGCGGACGGTCGACGTGGAGCAGTTCTGCTCGTGGTCGGCGTGCAGGACGAAGAGCATGTCCAGCACCTTCGACATCACCGGGTCGACCTCGTACGGCTCCGCCGGCACGCCGAACGTCATCCGCAGCAGGTTGTCCACGTACCCCAGGGAGTTGTCCGGGTACAGCAGCGGCTGACCGATGGACTTCTTGTACGCGTACGACGCGATGGTGGGGACCTTCGCAATCAGCCGGACCGTGGAGATCTCCACGTGCTCGGAGTCGAACGGGTCCAGGCTGTCCTGGTAGAAGGTGGACAGGGCGCTCACCGCAGACGAGAGCACCGCCATCGGGTGGGCGTCCCGGGGGAAGCCGTCGAAGAAGCGACGCATCTCCTCGTGCAGCAGCGAGTGCCGCCGAATCCACTCGGTGAACTCGGTCAGCTGCTGCTCGGTCGGCAGCTCACCGTAGATGAGCAGGTAGGAGACCTCCAGGAAGGAGGACTTCTCGGCCAGCTGCTCGATCGGGTACCCCCGGTAACGCAGGATGCCCGCGTCGCCGTCGATGTAGGTGATCGCGGATGAGGCAGCGGCGGTGTTGACGAAACCGGGGTCGTACGTGGTCATCCCGGTTTCCTTCAGCAGCTTGCTCACCCCGACACCGGCGGGGCCCTCGACCGCAGGATGTACCGGCATCGACAGCTGCCCACCGGGGTGATCGAGCTTGACTTCCGTCATGTGGTTCCTCGCTTCGCCGGCAGATCTACGTTGAATTGCCTTCGCTTCTAACGTAATTGCGGCTCGGGGGACAACGCCCGCCGTGGTTCGGCGGTGAGGTATGCGTCACCCGATTCCCGACCGGGCGGCCGGGAAACCCGGTATCCCGCCAGACGGGACCGGACCGGTCCGAACCCGGAAGCACGGGCCGGACCAACCCCGGACCGGACCGGGAAGCCAGGTCAGGAGAGGGTGAGGCGTCGCAGCGTACCGTCCGTCGCGATCTGGAAGACGTCGAGCTGGTTGGTGCCGGCGTGGAACAGCTTGTCGTCGGCGAGCAGCGCGGCGAACCGGCGTCCGCCGGGGTCGGCCGGCACCACCGGGACGACGGCCCCGATGCGGCCGTTGACGGCGACGGCGAGGAGGGTGCCGTCCGGGATCCGGTCCGGGACGTCGCCCCAGACCAGCGCCGGGAGGGTGCCGGTGTCCGGGTCGGTGGCGGTGAACGCCGCCAGGTCGGCGACCCGGGCGCTGCCGGCGGCGGGGCCGGCGCGTACCTCGGTGCCGACCAGGGGGTGGGGTGTCGGCAGGGGCGGTGGGGCGGGCACGCCACCGGGGAAGGTGACCGGTTCGCCTGGGCGGTCGTAGAAGTGCTTCGTAGCGTCGGTGCGGGGGGCCTGCCGGGCGGAGCGCCCGTCGACAGTCCAGGGCAGCCGGATGCCGGCCTCGTCGGCCACTGTCGGCAGCAGGTCGACGTGTTCCCAGTTGCGGTCGTCCACCCGGCCGGTCTGTTGCCGGGGTTCCTTGACGAACGTCGGCACCCAGGCGACCTCGCCGGCGGCGGCCTTGATGGCGTCCATGCCGCGGCCCTGCGCGCCGGGGCGGAAGCTGACCCCGTGGTCGGCGGTCACCACGACGAGGGCCTGGTCGTAGAGGCCGTTGGCGCGCAGCGTCCGCAGGGTCTCGCCGATCAGCCGGTCGGTGTAGCCGAGCTGGGCGAGGTGCCGTGCCCGGGCCAGGTCGACCCAGCCGGCGCCGTCGTTGGGCAGGTCCTCGGGGGCGTCGTAGCGCGCCCCGGACGGCAGGTACGCCCACGGTGAGTGCGGCATCAGCAGGTGCAGGAAGTGCAGAGTTGGCCGGGTGGTCGGCTTCAGCCCGGCCAGGAAGCTGGTGAACCGGGCCGGTTGGTTGTCGTCCAGGCTGTCCCAGCGGAACTTCGGGTCGGCCGGCACCGGTTCGGCGGCGTCCAGGCCGGCCTCGGCGCGGGTCTGCTCGCGGTAGGAGTCTTCCGGGTCGACAGCGCTCTCCGTGGGCCCGGCGACCCGGCCGAGCAGCGTGCCGGTCTCCCGGACCAGCACCCCGAGCCCCTGCTCCGGAGCTACCGGCTGCTCGCAGCGGCTGGGTGGGCAGAGCCGGGTGATGCTCTCCTCGGCGCGGATGTCGTACAGGCCGCCGAAGGCGGTGAAGATGTTGTCGGGGTACTGCGAGTAGTGCGGGGCGACCGGCTTGGCCGGGTAGCGGCCGGTGAGCATCGCCGGCAGCGCGTTGGGCGTCCACCCGCTGACCCCTGTCGAGTTGCGGTACCAGGTGGAGCCGCCGGCCAGCTCGGCGAAGTGCGGGTACCGCCCGGCGTCGATCTTCCCGTCCGCGCCGAGCAGGCTGACCAGTGGCAGCTCGTCGAGGATCAGCATGACCACCGGCGGGTGCACGGCCGAGCCCTGCGCGGTGCCGGCCGCGCCGCCGTCGCCGCGCGGCAGGACCACCGCCGAGGTCGGCGAGGCGAGCAGGAAGAGCGCCACGAAGGCCACCGGGCCGGCGGCGGCCAGTCGCAGCACCCGGCCCGGCGCCCGCCACCGCCGGTGGGCGGCCGCGCCGGCGGCTCCGACCAGCACGGCCACCAGCAGCAGGGGTACGCCCCGAAGTGGCGTGACGTGTCGGCCCACCTGCACGGCGAGGGCGGCGACCAGCAGCCCGACCAGCCCGGTGTGGGTGACGGCGCGGGCGGTCCGGCCGGCCAGTCGGCTGAGCGCGCCGAGCAGCGCCACCGCGGCCGTGGGGAGGACCGTCACCAGGACGAGCAGCAGCAGGATCTGGGCCGGGTCGGCGCGGTGGAAGAGGAAGAAGTCGGGGCTGCGGCCGAGCACGTCCAGCAGCGGTTGGGTGACCACGAGACCGACCAGCGCGACGATCTCCAGCAGCCGGCCCAGTTCGGCGCGCCAGCCCCGGTGCCACCGCACGGCCGCCGGCGGCGGGTCGTCCGCTGTCGACGGGGCGGCGGCGACCGGTTCAGCCACCGATCACCGTTCGGTAGAGCGTGCGGGTGCCCGAGGGCAGTTCCAGCCGGTCGGTGATCCGTCCCCGGGCGGCGAGCAGCGCCTCGAAGGTGTCGCGTCGGTAGTCCGGGAAGAGACCGGCGGGTTTGTTGGCCAGCAGCCGTGTTGCCATCGGGTCCTCCGGGTGGACGAACTCCACCACCACCGCGCCGCCCGGCGCGGTCAGCCCGGCCAGCCAGTCGATGACCTCCGGCAGCGGCACGTTGCGCCCGATCGCCAGGTGGTGCACCACGGCCAGGGCGAGCACGACGTCGGCGGACGCCCGCTCGGCGAAGCCGGCCCGCTCGACGCCCCGCCAGCCGCCGCCGGGCGAGGGGTCGGCCAGATCCAGCACCAGCGGCAGGATGCGGCGCTGCCCCTCGGAGCGCAGCTGTCGGTACAGCTCGTCGACGACAGTGGGGTCCTGCTCGACAGCGACCACGTAGTCGGCGTGCCCGGCCGCCAGCCGGGAGTACCGGCCGTCGTTGGCGCCGAGGTCGAGCACCAGCCGGGGGCGGGTGCCCGCGGCGACCGCGACGGCCACGAACTGCTCCTTCGCCACCCGGTCGCGGGCCGAGTAGCCGCAGGTGCGTTGGTAGTCCGACCAGTGGCTATCGGGCGGGCGGCGGTCCAGCTTGCGGACGAGTTTCTCGATGCCGCGGACGGTCGCGAGCAGCAGTTCCCGGGAGAAGCCGGCGGCCCGCAGTTGGTCGCGTACCTCGGTGGTGCTGGCGGCGGCGTTGCGGTGCTGCATGGCCCCGTGCAGGTGCAGGTGGGTCAGCACGCCGGGGCGCAGCCGGCGGGTCCCGTTGAACAGCGGCCGTAACTCGTCGGCCTCGATGCCGTCGACCCGGGCGCGCAGCCACGGTTGGAAGTCGACGCCCAGGTGGGCGGTGAGCAGCAGCGGGTAGAGCACTGTCTGGCAGAACTGGCGGTAGCCGGCCCACGGTTCGCCGTCGCGGACCGGTTCGAAGGAGCCGATGTCGATGAAGACGGGTTCGGCGCCTCGCCACTGGAGGTTGTAGGCCGAGCCGTCCTTGGTGGTGAAACCCTCGCCGAGCGCGGCGGTCAGGATCTCCAGGTGCAGCAGGGCGGCGTCGCGCAGCATGCTGAACGACCACTCGTACGGGTGGGAGACGAACGGGATGCGCTCGTGGCGCAGCACAGCCGCCCACGGTGTTCCGCCAGCGGCCTGCACCAGGGTGGGCGGGGCGTCCTCGGTGGCGCAGACCTTGCGCGCGGCGACGAGCGCCGGGAAGAACGTGCTGCCGGTCAGTGCCCGCCAGTGCTCGGCGGCCTGGGGGTCCAGCCCGCGCAGCACCTCGTCGCCGACGTGGAAGACCCGGTTGGCGGGGTCGCGGAAGGAGGCCGGCTCGGGCCGTACCTCGGTCGGTGAGATCGCCATCGTCGGGGCTGGCCCGCTCAGCGCTGGTCGGTGGGTTGCCGGCGGAACCGGTCGACCAGCCGTCGCCAGTAGAGTTTCGCGGCGACCGCGGCGCCCGCCACCCCACCGACGACCGCCTGCACGATCAGGCTGCCGGACCCCGCGTCCAGGTAGGCCAGATGTTCCACCGATCGCTCCTTGCCCTCGCCGCCTCGACACCGGCGTCCAGGGCGTACACCGATGAGGCTTTTGACCCAGAAAGCCGGACTTGTCCCTCACCGTACGCCGCTCGTCGTCGCCGTCGCGGGCACATCGGCGGACTCCCAGCCGCACCACAGAATGCGGCCGGGACGGCCGACCGCGCCGGTACGCTGCGGACGTGCCCTGGATGATCGTGGACGCGCCGCTGGACTCCTCCGGACGCGGGCGCGGCGAGGAGCGGGCCCCGGCCGCGCTGCGCCGCGCCGGCCTGCGCGAGGCCCTGGCCGCCGACGACGACGGGCAGATCGACGAGGCACGGTTGCGCGACCCGCACCGCGACCCGGTCAGCGGGGTGATCGGCGCGGCAGGCCTGGTCCGGGCCGGCGGCGCCATCGCCGCGCGGATCGGCGCGCTGATCGCGGACGGCCACCGACCACTGGTGCTCGGCGGCGACTGCGCGATCCTGCCCGGCATCTGCCGGGCCCTACCCCCGGCGACCGACCTGTGGTTCGTCGATGCCCACCCGGACTTCCTCGACGGCACGACCTCGCCGAGCGGTGAGGCCGCCGACATGGACCTCTCGGTGGTCACCGGTTACGGCCCGGTCGCCGTCGGCCCCGGCGGCGCGCTGATCGAGCCCGGCCGCGTCCACCTGCTCGGGCACCGCCCCGCCACCGACGAGAGCAGCCGGGTCGAGGCGGCCCGGATCGACCCGGCGATCCACCAGATCAACGCCGCCGAGCTGCTGCACCGGGGCGCGGCGACGGTCGGCGCGAGCCTGGCCGCCGACAGCGACGGACCGGCCTGGCTGCACCTCGACCTGGACGTGGTGGACCCGCGCGACCTGCCCGCGGTGACCTACCCCGAACCGGACGGCCCGCGCTGGGCGGATCTGATCGCACTGGTCACGCCGTTGGCCCGCGCCGACCGGCTGCTCGGGATGAGCGTGACCGACCTAAACACCGATGAGGACCCCGACGGGCGGCACACCCGACGCGTCGTCGAGGTCCTCACCGAGATGCTGGTCGACTGACCGGGCCGGTGACTCAGGTACGGCGGTGGTGCATGCCGAGGCGCAGCAGCACGAAGCGCAGCACGGTGGCGGCCAGGTTCGCGGCCACCAGCACGGCCAGTTCGACCGGCCGGGCCGGTACGGCAGAGACGAGGTGCAGCACCGCCAGCGCGCCGCTTGTCAACGCCAGACCGAGCGCGAAGGCCAGCAACCCCTGCGCGTGATGCCGGGCTGCGTGCCGGCGTCCGCTGATGCCGAACGTCAGCCGCCGGTTCGCTGCCGAGTTCGCCACCGCGGTCAGCAACAGCGCCAGCAGGTTCGCCGGTTGCGCGCCGAGCACGCTCCGGGTAGCCAGGAACAGCAGCAGGTACGCGAGCGTGCTCGCCGCCCCGACCGCCGCGAACCGGACCAACTGCCGGGGCAGCCCGACCGGCACCTGTCCCGGCAGCGCCGTTCCTGGCCGGGCAGACGGCCCGGTCGGCGGCGTCCCACCCGGCCCGGCCAGCGGCTGGGCATGTGGCGCGGTCAGCGGTGCCCGGCCGAGCTGCGCGCGCAGGTCGGCCAGAGGCAGCGTCCCGGTCAGCAGCGCCCGGCCCAGCCGACCCACGCCGCGCAGGTCGGCCAGGGCGGTGGCGACGATGTCCACGCGGCTGTCCGGGTCGTCGACCCAGTCCACCGGCACCTCGTGGATGCGCAGCCCCGCCCGCTGGGCCAGCACCAGCAGCTCCGTGTCGAAGAACCAGCCGGTGTCGCGCACCACCGGCAGCAGTTCCGTTGCCACGTCGGCCCGGATCGCCTTGAACCCGCACTGCGCGTCGGAGAACCGCGCCGCCAACGCACCGCGCAGCAGCAGGTTGTAGGCCCGGGAGATCACCTCCCGTTTGGTGCCACGCACCACCCGGGAGGTACGCGCCAGCCGGGTGCCGATCGCCAGGTCGGAGTGGCCGGAGATGAGCGGCGCGACAAGTGGCAACAGCGCCGCCAGGTCGGTCGAGAGGTCCACGTCCATGTACGCCAGCACCGGTGCCGAGGACGCCGACCAGGCGGCTGACAGCGCCCGCCCCCGCCCCTTGGCGTCCAGGTGCAGCACCTCGACGCCGGGCAGTTCACCGGCCAGGCCGTCGGCCACCTTCAGGGTGTCGTCGACGCTGGCGTTGTCGGCGACAGTGATCTGGAACGGGTACGGAAAGTGCGCGCTCAGGTGGGCGTGCAGTCGTCGTACGCACGGCCCGAGGTCGACCTCCTCGTTGTGGACCGGGATGACCACGTCCAGCACGGCGGTGGTGGGTCGGGCCTGGATGGCGGGCCGTGGTCCGCCGAGCATCGTCATGACGCCCCCGCAGCGGCGCTGAGGTCGTAGAGGGTGACCCCGTCGACGGTCTGCGCCGTGAACGTCTCCGCGACCCAGGCGGCGATCTCCTGGGAGGCCGCGCTGCCGCCGTTGGCCCGGAAGCCACCGCCACCGACGAAGTAGTGGATCTTCCCGTCGGCCACGTAGCGCTGAAACTGCGCCAGCGTCGGTGACGGGTCACTGCCGTTGAACCCGCCGATCGCCATCACCGGTTCACCGGTGGCGAGCTGGTAACCGGACGCGTTGTTCGAGCCGATGGTCGCGGCCACCCACGTGTAGTCCGTGCTGTCGCGCTCCAGCAGCTCGCGCAGTGCGGCGCTCGGCTCACGGGCGTCGAGCAGCCCGCCCATGCCCCCACCGGCCGAGCGCCCCTGCCCGCCGGTGGCGCCGGGGCCCTGGCCACCCGGCAAACCGGGTACGCCGCCACGACCACCGCCCGGGAAGCCGGGCCCCTGACCGCCGTTGCGGCCGCCGTTCTGCCCACCACCGTTTTGACCGCCGCCGTTCTGGCCGCCACCGTTCTGGCCGCCGCCGGGGAACTGACCGCCGCCCGGGAAGCCGCCCGGGAACTGGCCGCCGCCGGGGAGTTGGCCGCCGGCCGGCAGTTCCATGCCGCCGGGCGGTCGCCCGCCGGGGAAGCCGCCCCGGCCGAATCCGCCCGCCACGGACGGGCCGGCGCTCGGGATCGACCCGGTGTGGGGGGTCGCGGCGGTCTGCACCGCGTACGCCACCGGGCCGGCGAGGGCCGCCGCCGCGCCCAGGCCCAGCACCACCGGCACCAGGCGGCGGGGCGAGCGGCCGACGAGCAGGAGCAGCAACGCACCGACCAGACCGGCGACGAGCACGGTCGTCCGCAGCCACGGGTACCAGTCGGGGCTGCGCCCGAGCAGCACCCACGCCCACCAGACGGTGACCGCGAGCGTGCCGGCGAGCGTCGCGGTGGCGGCCAGCGGACTCCACCGCTGCCAGCGCGTGCCGCCAGCGTCGCCGGGTGCGGGCTGCAGTCGGCGGTGCCGCCAGAGCAGCGTCACACCGATGCCGACGAGCGCGCCGATCGCCGGTGCGAGCGCCACCGTGTAGTAGGCGTGGAAGATCCCGGACATGAAGCTGAAGATCAGGCCGGTGACCAGCAGCCAGCCGCCCCAGAGCAGCAGCCCGGCCCGGGTGCGGTCGGTGCGGGCCGCCCGACCGGCCAGCAGCAGACCGGCGACCAGCAGGATCAGCGCGGCCGGCAACAGCCAGGAGACCTGACCGCCGATCTCGCCGCCGAACATGCGCAGCACGCCGTTCTGCCCGGAGAACGGGCCACCCCCGCCCGGGCGGGGGCCACCACCGCCGACGCTGCCGACCTCCTCGCCGGTGATCCGGCCGAGGCCGTTGTAGCCGAGGGTCAGCTCCAGGATGCTGTTGCCCTGCGAGCCGCCGATGTACGGGCGGGCGCTCGCCGGCACCAACTCGACGAGCGCCACCCACCAGCCGGCGGCGACCACCACCGCCAGCCCCGCCAGCAGCAGCTGCCGGACCCGCCGCCACAGCCCGGTCGGCGCGGCCAGCAGGTAGACGCCGGCGAAGACCGGCACCACAAGGAATGCCTGCAACATCTTGGTGAGGAAGCCAAAGCCGACGAGCACACCGACGAGCACGATCCACCGGGTGCTCGCCATCTCCAGCGCGCGCACGGTGGCGTACGCCCCGGCGACCAGCAGCAGGACCAGCAGCGCGTCCGGGTTGTTGAACCGGAACATCAGCGTCGCCACCGGGGTGACCGCGAGGACCGCGCCGGCGATCAGACCAGCGGCCGGCCCGTACCAACGCTTCACTGTCGCGTGGAGCACGCCCACCGAGGCGACCCCGCAGAGCGCCTGCGGTACGAGCATCGCCCAGCTGTTCAGCCCGAAGATCCGTACGGACAGGGCCATCAGCCACAGCGACGCGGGTGTCTTGTCGACGGTGATGGAGTTGGCGGCGTCCGACGAGCCGTAGAGGAACGCCTTCCAGCTCACCGAGCCGGCCTGCACGGCCGCCGCGTAGAACGAGTTCGCCCAGCCCGACGCGCCCAGCCCCCACAGGTAGAGCAGGCCGGTGGCGAGCAGCAGGATCACCAGCGCGGGCCGGGCCCAGGCCGGCGAGCGGCGCGTCGGCGGCGAGTGCTCGTCGGGGCGGGCGGCCGTCGGCGGCTCGGGTGCGGCGGGTGCCGTCGGCAGGGTCTCTGTTCTGTCCATGCGGCCAGCCTCGGCGGCCAGGCTGGCGCGACCCCGTGCGCAGACTATGCGTCAGCTGTGGGATTCGGCAGCCGGACGGTGAACACTGTCCGACCTGGACGGCCTTGCACCTCGACCGTGCCGTGGTGGGCCTCCACCACCGCCGCGACGATGGCCAGGCCGAGGCCGGTGCTGCCGTGCGCGCGAGACCGGGAGCTGTCGCCCCGGGCGAACCGCTCGAACATCTCCGGTTGCAGCTCCACCGGCACACCCGGCCCGTCGTCGGCGACGGTGAGCACGGCACTGGCGGCGTCGACGGCAAGGGCGGTGGTGACAGTGCTGCCGGGCGGGGTGTGCACGCGGGCGTTGGTGAGCAGGTTCGCCACCACCTGGTGCAGCCGGGCGGCGTCGCCGGGCACCCGGATCGCCACCTCGGGCAGTTCGAGCTGCCAGCGGTGTTCGGGGCCGGCGACGTGCGCGTCGCTTACCGCGTCCACCAGCAGGGCGGTCAGGTCCACCGGTTCGACAGCGAGTGGCCGGCCGGTGTCGAGGCGGGCCAGCAGCAGCAGATCGTCGACGAGGCTGGTCATCCGGGTGCTCTCCGACTCCACCCGGCGCAGCGCGTGCGCCACGTCGGGGGGAACCTCGTCGCGGCCACGGCGGGCCACCTCGGCGTAGCCGCGGATCGCCGCGAGAGGCGTCCGCAGTTCGTGGCTGGCGTCGGCGACGAACTGGCGTACCCGGGTCTCGCTGGCCTGCCGGGCGGAGAGCGCGTCGGCGACGTGGCCCAGCATCCGGTTCAGCGCCGCGCCGACCTGGCCGACCTCGGTGCGCGGGTCGGTGTCGGCGGCCGGGACCCGGACGGCGAGCGCCACCTCTCCCCGGTCCAGGGGCAGCTCGGTGACGCGGGTGGCGGTGGCGGCCACCCGGTGGAGCGGTCGCAGGGTCGCCCGCACGATCAGCGCGCCCGCCACACCGGCGAGCAGCAGCCCGACCGCGGCCACCCCGGCCTGTGCGGCGACCAGCGCCCAGACGGTCTCCTGGACGCCGGAGAGGGGGACCGCGACGACACGTACCCGGCCGTCCCAGTACTGGCGGGCCACGGCCCGGTAGTCGCCGCGGTCGCCGAGGTCGACGGTGCGTGGTCTGGCGTCGACCGGTAGGTCCGCCAGCGCGGCGACCTCCCCCACCGGGACGGGCTGCGGGTCGGGGAACACGTTGGAGACGCTGTTGGTCAGGGTCCGGGCGCCGGTCACGCGGCCGTCGCTGATCTCGGCTACCACCACGCCGGACGGCAGCCCGGGTGGGATGCCCGGTCCGTCACCGGGGAAGGCGGGCCGTCCCGGCCGGTCGCCCCGCATGCCCGTCGGCGGGGCCAGCTGGGCGTCGAGCCGGTCGATCAGGAAGTGCCGCAGCGCCACAGTTGTCAGGCCACCGATGGCGACGCTGACCAACGCCAGCAGCGCGAGCAGGGCGAACACCAGTCGGGTACGCAGGGAGCGCCCGGCCAGCCACCCACGGGCGGCGCGCAGTGGGCGGCGCCTACTCGGCGGGTCTGAGGACATAACCCGCACCGCGCAGCGTGTGGATCATCGGTGCCCGACCGGCGTCGATCTTCTTGCGCAGGTACGAGATGTACAGCTCCACCACGTTGGCCTGGCCACCGAAGTCGTAGTTCCACACCCGGTCGAGGATCTGCGCCTTGCTCAGCACCCGGCGCGGGTTGCGCATCAGGAAACGCAGCAGCTCGAACTCGGTCGCGGTGAGAGTGACGAGCTGGCCGGCCCGGCGGACCTCGTGGCTGTCCTCGTCGAGGCTGAGGTCACCCACGGTCAGCACCGCCTCCTCCTGCGCGGCGATCGCCAGCCCGGAGCGGCGCAGCAGCGCACGCAGCCGGGCGATGACCTCCTCCAGGCTGAACGGTTTGGTGACGTAGTCGTCGCCGCCGACGGTCAACCCGGCGATGCGTTCCTCGACCGCGTCGCGGGCGGTCAGGAAGAGCACCGGCACGGTGGGGGCGTGCTCGCGCAGCCGGCGCAGCACCTGGAAGCCGTCCAGGTCGGGCAGCATCACGTCGAGCACCACGGCATCCGGCTGGAACTGTCGGGCGGTGCTCAACGCCGCCATGCCGTTGCCGGCGGTGCGGACCTGCCAGCCCTCGTAGCGCAGGGCCATCGACAGCAGGTCGGTGAGCGTGGGTTCGTCGTCGACCACCAGCACCCGGACGGGTTCCCCGTCGGGGCGACGCAGCTCGATCCGGCTCGGCGCGGCCTGCCCGTTCATGACCATGGGCCCCATGGTGGCCGCCACGCCTGTGCCGCGCCCCTGCGGAAGCTGTGCGCGGGCTGTGCGGGTGGGCCGACGCGACGCCGGCGACACCATCGGTCAGCCCCGCCTCGTGGTCACTCGGACACGCCGTACGCGTCGGTGCGCACGAACCGCATGCTCCAGCCGCCGGCCTCGTCGGGCCGGTCGCGTTCGTAGAGGTGGTCGGGGCCGGGCTGCACCGACCCTGTGCCGTCCGGGTGTCGCATGATCCAGCGCTGGGGTGGGACGCCGTCCGACCCGGCCGGCAGCAGCCGGACCAGGCCGTCCGCGGGCCCGCCGACGAAGCGTACGGTGACCTCGCTCATCGCGGCGCCCCCTCGGGTGACCGTGCCGGCACAATCGGTGACACCGGCTCTGGCTCGCAAGCTACCGCACCCACCGCTCCGGCGCAGCGAGGTGCGCGGGGCCCATGTGCCCCGAACCAAGCTCGGTTTGCCCAGTTCGGAGCGCGGGTACCGCGATCGGAGCAACCCGGCCGTCGGCGGGGCGAGGACGAGGAGCGGTCGATGCGGATGCTGGACGAGCGGTACCGGCTCGAACAGCGCATCGGTGTGGGCGGGATGTCCGAGGTGTGGCGGGCCTACGACCAGGTGCTGGACCGGCCGGTCGCGGTGAAGCTCATCGCCCCCGGCCGCGACGATCGGGACGGCCCGGTGGACCGGATCCGGGCGGAGGCCCGGTCGGCGGCCCGGCTGGAACACCCCAACGTGGCCAGCGTGCACGACTTCGGCACCTCCACGACGTGGCCGGGCCGGCCGGTGCCCTACATCGTCATGGAGCTGGCCGAGGGTGAGACGCTCGCCGTGCACCTGCGCGCCGGGCCGCTGGACTGGCAGATCGCGGTGCGGGTCTGCGCGGAGGTCGCCGCCGCGCTGGCCGCCGCGCACGCCGAGGGCATCGTGCACCGTGACGTCAAGCCCGCCAACGTCATCCTCACCCCGGCCGGGGTGAAGGTGCTCGACTTCGGCATCGCCATCGCCGCCGGAGAACCCGACCCGATGCCGACCGGCATGGTGCTCGGCACTCCGGCGTACCTGGCACCCGAACAGCTGGACGAGGCACCCGCCACCCCCGCCGCCGACATGTACGCCCTCGGCGTGCTGCTCTACTACAGCCTGACGGCCCGGCTGCCCTACCGCGCGGCGACCTCCAGCGAGTTGCTCCTCGCACGCCGCTGTCAGCCACCGGAGCCGCTGCCCGACATCGCCGGGCTCCCACCGGAGGTCGCCGAGCTGTGCCACTCCTGCCTCGCCGAGGACCCCGAGCAGCGTCCGACCAGCCTGGTCGCCGCGCTACTGCTGGCCGAGGCCGTGGACGCCCGGGTGTACGTGCCGATGACGATCCCGACGACCCGCCGGCCCGCCCCGACGTCGCCGTGGACCGAACGAGCCGCCGCGGAGGCCACCGAGGCGGTCGTGCTGGTAAACGAGCCGAACCAGCCTGCCGGGCGCTGACAGCGCGACCCCGTGGCGATTGACGGCGCGACCCCGTGGCGTTTCGCCGGGCGGCGAAGGGGTAGCCGGCCTGGTGAGCGACGGGAGAAACGCGATGCCGGATCAGAGTTCCTGGCTGCGTGAGGCCACAGCGACCGCCGAGGGCGGTCACGTACGCACCGACGATGGCGGGCTCTCCACCGCGCTGGCCTCACCGCTGGCGCCGCACTGCACCGGGCTGACCCCGGAACAGTTGCTGGCCGCGGCCTTCGCCTCCTGCCTGCATCACGCGGCGGTGGAGGTGGCCGGGGAGATCACCGACGAGGCGCACACCGTGCAGGTCCGGGCGGAGGCGAAGCTGGGGCGGGACAACGACGGCCGGTACCGGGCCGACGTCCACGCGGAAATCTCCTCAGCCGGGCTGAGCCGGGATCAACTGGCCGACCTGGTCGAGTACGCCGACAGGCTCTGGCCGTTCTCCAGCAGCGACGCCAGTCGCCACCGCCTGACCGTCACCCCAGCCGAAAACGGCCGCCACTGACCCAGGCCCCACCGCGCCGATCTTGCGCACGCCCGCCCCACCGCGCCGATCTTGCACTTTCAGTCGCCGAAATGCGGGGGGATGCCCCCTTTGCCGCGACAGTAAGTGCAAGATCGGCGAGCAGGGTGGGGATCCTGGGGCGGGGCGGGGCGGGGCGGGGCGGGGCGGACGGAGCGCGCGGGTCGGTGGGGGCCGGTTGGTGGAGGTGCGCCTCGACTGTTCGGTTGACCCCTGGCGGTGGCTGGAGATGCAGCATGCGGAGGGGCGAGGCGAGCGGATTGGCCCGGCAAGTCGGGAATAACCGTCTGGCGTGAGTCGCGAGGTTGGTTAACCCTGCTCCCGCTTTGCCCATTGAAGTCGCCATGATCAGGGCAAATTGTGGCGCATGCCACCGTACGGGCTGGTGGCATCGGGCATTCAGCTCTTTAGCCTCGTCAGGTGCACCCCGACGACCCCTCCGCCCAGAAGCTGACCGACGCGCGCCCGACCACCCCTTCGGACGACGCCGCCTCAACCGAACGGACGATCGGCCGTCACCGCGCTGCCGAAGCGCCGCGGTGGGCCCTGCTGGGCTCGACCCCGGTGCGGGTGGCGCTGGCCACCGGCGTCACCTGCTGCCTCAGCCTCGTCGCGGTCGCCACCGCCCGAGGCAACGACGACGCCCCCCGTACCGTCGAGCCGCTCGCCGAGGCGGTGGCCGACCGCGCCGCCATCGCCGACGAACGCGCCTCCCGGTCGCTGGACCGCGACGCCGCCCCCGCCCGGATCCTGCCGCCCAGCCCGACGGCGAAGCCCACACCCACCCCCACCGCCGTCCGCAAGGCGCCCAAGAAGCCGGTCAAACCCCGCCGCCCCCGGCCGGTCGCCGGCCTCGACCAGGCGCAGATGGACAACGCGAAGATCATCGTGGACGTCGGCCTGGAGATGAAGATGCCGCGCCGCGCCCTGGTGGTGGCACTGTCCACCGCCATGCAGGAGAGCAACCTCTACAACCTGGCCAGCGACGTCCTGCCGGAGTCGGCGGAGTACCCGAACCAGGGCAGCGGCTCCGACCACGACTCGGTCGGGCTGTTCCAGCAGCGGCCCAGCAGCGGTTGGGGCACGGTGGCCCAGCTGATGCGCCCGTCGTACGCCGCGCGGGCCTTCTACAGCGCGCTCAACGAGATACCCGGCTGGCAGGACATGAGCGTCACGGCGGCCGCCCAGTCCGTGCAGATCTCCGCCTACCCGGACGCGTACGCCCAGCACGAGGATCGGGCGACCACCGTCGCGGCGGCGCTCACGGCCTGAGCCGGGCTCCCACGCCCGCGCGTCTCAGCGACGGCCCGGCGGAGGCTGCGCACCCTCCTCCACGCCGCCGACTCCGACCCGGCTGCCCGGCACCCCGGCGGCTGCGGTGGGGGTGTCAGCGGGCACCTGCTCGACGGTCACCTGGCTGAGGATCTCGTCCACCCGAACCTCGCGCCGTCGGCGAGCGTCCAGCGCCGCCTCGAAGTCGCGTCGGGCCTGCACGGCCTCCGCGTACGCCCGTTCCCGCACCCGCCGTGCCTCGTCCAGCTCGGCGCGGGCCTGGGCCAGCAACTCGGCTGCCTCGCGCCGCCCCGCGTCACCGGCGGGCCGGGTGGCAGCGGCGTCGCACAGGTCGAGTCGTCGCAGGAGGCCGCCGAGCGCGGCTGCCTCCTGCCGAATCTCGTCCCACTCCCCGGCCGCCCCGGCTGCGCCCTCGGCCCGCGCCGCGAGCCGGGACAACCGAACCCCCAACTCGTCCAGGCAGTAATCCACCTGTCGCTGGTCGTAACCGGTCTCAACGACGGAGAATCTCATACTGTCGCCCCCAGGCAGCTGCTGTTACTTCCCCACCTGGATCCTCGGCCGCGACCGCTCGCGCCGAGGGGGTTCGGGGAAAATGTTCAGCATGCGCGCAGGTGGCGCGGGGCTCAGACCCGCTTGGGCAGCACGACGACCCGGCCGAAGAACTCGTCGATGCGGCGGACCACGTCGTTGAAGTCGTCCAGGTCGATCGGCTTGGTGACGTACGCGTTGGCCTGCAACGTGTAGCTGCCGACGATGTCGGTGTCGGCGTTGGAGGTGGTCAGCACGACGATCGGGATGGTCCGCAGATCCTCGTCCTGCTTGACCGCCCCGAGCACCTGGCGACCGTCCATGCGCGGCATGTTCAGATCCAGCAGGATCACGTCGGGTCGGCGGGCATCTTCGTGGCGGCCCTCGGCGCGGAGAAACTCCATCGCCTCCTCGCCGTCACTCACCACGTCGATGATCTTGTCGACGTCGGAGTCCGCCAGCGCCTCCTCGATCATCAGCACATCACCTGGGTCGTCGTCGACCACCAGGATGCGTACCGGCTGCGCGCTGTCTGCGCCCATCACTACCTGCCTCGGAGTCGACGGGGACGGGACCCTGACGGTCACCGCGTTGGCGGGGAAATGCTGGCGGGGAAATCTAGCCCATCAGGACGCATTGCGGGACGCGGGGTCGACCGGCTCCGGTTCGTACCGCAACACGTCGGCGAGGCCGGTCACCCGCAGCACCCGCTCGACCCGCCCGTGGGCACCGGTGAGGCGCAGCCACCCCCCGTCGGCCGCCGCCTGGTTGTCGCCCCGGACGAACACGGCCATCCCGGTGGAGTCGCAGAACGTGAGGTCGGTCAGGTCGAGCAGCACCCGGGTCTCGCCCGCCGCCCTGAGCCGCTCGATCGCGGCGGTCAGCTCGGGGGCGGTGCCCAGGTCCAGCTCGCCCACGAGCCGCAGGCAGGCGCCACCCCCGTCGCGCTCGACGTAGTTGACGCTGAACGTCACCGTTCTCCCCCTCGCTCCACCACGGGGGTGGGACGTTTGCAGTCCGGCAAGTATACGCAGAGCTGACTCGTCCGCCGCCGAGCGCGGTGATCGATCCGGACGCCCCCGACGGGTCGGTCAGCGGGCGGTGCCGGGCAGCGCCGCGCATCCCAGCGCCAGCGCCCGCGCCGCCCGGGGAAAGTCCCGCAACGCGAGGGCGTAGTGCTCCAGCGGCAGGACGACCGCCCCGGCTGGCACCCCACGACTTCCCAGAATTTCCGACAGCCACTCCACGAACTCCGTGAACAGGGTGGGGTCGTCGACGTAGACCGCCGCGGCCAGGAAATCCACGATGTGGCCCAGGTCGCTGACTGTCGAGTCGAGCTGCGCGGCGGTGTACGCCCGTGCCGCCGGCACCCGCTCCCGCAGCTCCGCCAACGCGCTGTCGATCAGCTCACCGCGACGGCGCACCAGGCTGGCGTACTCGTCGTCGGCCAGGTGGGCCAGCCGCGCCGGCGGCGCCGCGCGCAGCGCCCGCTCGTCGGCGATCAGCTCGGCCGCCGAGGGCGCGTCCGGTGCCCAGGCCACCCCGAGCCGACGCGCCCAGCGGCCGTCCGTGCCGAACCCACGCCCGCCAACCACCACCGGGACGTCCGAGCGGCGGCAGGCCTCGATCATGCGGTGGGCGTACGGCAGGCGCATCGGCAATGCGCACGCCAACGCGACCGCGTGCGCGTCGTAGCGGTGCAGGTACGACACGAGGTGCGCCGCGGGGACGCTGGCGCCCAGGAAAGTCACCTGCCACCCGCGTAACCGCAGCACCTCGGCCACCAGCCGGGGCGGCAGCGCGTGCCACTCGCCGTCCATGCAGGCGACCACGACCCGGCCGTTGATCGGCTGCGGTCTGGCGTGCGCGGAAACCGCCGCCACCACCTGCTCGCTGATGTGGGTGGCCGCGTGCTCCTGGGCGACGCTCCACTCGTTGCGGGCCCACCGCTCACCCACCTCCGCCTGCGCGGGCGCGACCAGGCCGAGCAGCACCCGCTCCGCTGGGACGCCCGCGTCGAGCAGACCGATCGCCAGGTCGGTCGCCGCGTACTCGTCGGCGTCCGCGAGATGCTCCAGATATCCGGAGTACGCCTCGCCGAGGTCGTTGGTGGCCGTGGCGGCGGTCACGCGTCAGGCTCCCTCGTGTGGTCGACGCTGGCGGGCACCGAGTGCAGGTGCCGTGCACCGCGCCCGCCCAGGCCGACCGCCCGCAGCGCCAGCACGGCGATGTCGTCGTGGTCGCCCTGTGCCAGCCAGTCGCAGGTGATCTGCTCGACCCGTTCGGCCAGGGCCGGGGCGGGCATCCGATGGCAACCGGTCAGCGCGCTGATCAGCCGCTCCGGGCCGAACTGCTCGTCCCCGCGCCGGCCGCCCCGGGCCTCGGTCACCCCGTCGCTGTAGAGCAGGCAGGTCTCGCCCGGCGCCAGCCGCACCGTCACCTCGCCGACGCGGGGGTCGGGCACCACCCCGATCAGCATGCCGCGCAACGGCACCGTCTCCACCTCACCGCTGGCGCGCAGCACCAGTGGTGGCAGGTGCCCGCCGCCGGCCATGGTGAGGGTGAGGCCGCCGTCGCGCTCCGGGCGGGCCACGCCGAGCACGATGGTGGCGAAGCGGCCCTGGCCGTGCGCCTGGGTCGTCTCCAGCAACGCGTCGTTGAGCAGCCGCAGCAGCCGCGCCGGGTGCGACTCCAACCGGTGCAGCGCCTGCAGACACTGGCGCAGCTGGCCGGTGAAGACGGCGGCTTCGACGCCCTTGCCCGACACGTCGCCGAGGAAGAACACCGAACCCCCGTCGGGGAGCCGGTGCGAGCCGTAGAAGTCGCCGCCGATGCGCAGTCCCGCCTGCGCGGGCCGGTACGCGGTGCCCCACTGCACACCGGTCGCCTCGACCGGCTCGACCGGCAGGAGGCTGGCCTGGAGGGTGTCGGCCACCTCGGCCTGGTCGCGGTAGAGCAGCGCGGTGGTCAACGCCGCGCCCGCGCGGGCCGCGAACGCGCGGACCAGCTCCACGTCGTCCTCGTCGTACCAGCGGGTGGCGCGACGGGCCACCAGCAGCACACCGACCGGCGCGTCGCGGCCCGGCAGCGGAACGACCCGGGCGGCGCTGTCAGTGCCGGCCAGGCCCGGTAGCCAACCGGCGTCGACCGCCTGCTCGACCAACCAGTCCACCGCGTGCGGCTCGGCCCCGGTCAACCCGTCGGCGATGGCGGTCGGCAGCTCGCCGCCGGCCAGGACGCCGCTGTCCACAGTCGTCACCTCGTCGTCGGTGCGTGAGGCCCGCCACCAGCGGGCGCGCCCGGCCTTCGGGGCGAGCACCAGCACCGCCACCTCGGCCAGGGTCGGCACGGCGAGTCGGACGACAGCGGCGGCAGCCCGGTCCGGGTGCAGTGGGTTGCCCAGCTTGTCGCCGACCACGGCCAGGAACGCCGAGCGAGCCCGTTCGGCGAGCAGCGCGTCGGCGCGGCTGACGCTGTCGGTGACGTCCTCGACGTACCAGCAGCAGCGGTCACCGGAGAGCGGCACCTGGCGCGCGGTGAGCCGGCGCCCGCGATGGGTGAAGCCCCCGGGGACACCGTCGCTCAACCCGGGCACACCGGCAGCGCCGAGCAGCTCACCGGGAGTCACCTCGGGCAGCAACCGCTCGGCCACCGGGCTGACGTGCCGCACGACGCCATCGGCGTCGCAGACCACCAGGCCCTCCCGGAAGTGCTCGACGACCTCGAACCAGTCGGGCGTGGCCTGCCCCCGGTCGGGGGCCAGCGGCGGCAGGGCCGCGGTGGGGCGGCGAACGTCGGCGGACCACGCCGAGGGTCGTGTCGTGCTCGGCGTGGAGAGCCGTCCGTCGCCCGGGTCCCAGTCCCTGACGTCGGAAGCAGTCACCAGCTGAGCCTCACTCCTTTGTCGTTCACCGAACCCGTGCCGGAACCGGCGTCCACGGTCAAAACTCTCCCGTCACCCTACGCCGGAACCCGGAAAGCGGCATCTCACGGCCGGTGGCCGGCACCGCCACGACGGGGCGTCGGACGAGCGACACGGGGGCGCGTCACCGCCCCCGCTTTGCGTTTTGTGGCTCAACAAGGAAAATGGTGAGATGCCCGACCAGCTGTTGACCATCGAGACAATCCGGCTCGCCGCCGGGAACGTCCGACTCCGGCTGACCGGCGAACTCGACTACGACAGCGCACCCGAGCTGATCGCCGCGGCGGCCGGGCTGCGCGACGACGAAGCCCCGGTTCTGGTCGACCTGACCGGGGTCACCCTCTGCGACTCCTCCGGGCTCAGCGCCTTGCTGGTGGTGCACCGCGCCGCCGGCGCGATCCGACTGACCGGGGTCAGTCCTCAGCTTCAGCGGATGCTGGACCGCACCGGCCTGACCGAGTTGCTGGCCGAGGCGTACGCCGCCGACGACGTGCGCGCCACCGGCTGACCGACCGGCCACCCCCGCACCGGACGGGGTGGCCCCCGACCCTGGGACCTGGGGTCGGGGGCCGGAGGAATGTCTAGGGTGCCGTCATCGGCTGGAGCCGGGGACCGTCCTCACGCAGCTCGCCGATCGGGGCCGGGTCGACGTCCTCGGGCTCCCCCGAATCGGGCGTCTGGTACAGGTAGCGGACGAACTGCCCACCCGCCTCGTTGTCGTCCGCGCCGGGCCACTGACCGATGCAGTCCATCCCGATCACCTCGCGGCCCGTTCCGTCGGCCTCCTCCACCAGCGCCCACAGGCTCACCGGGTAACACCTGGTGACCTCGGGTGTGAGTTGCCAGCGGGCGTACCAGCCGGGTCGAGCGGGGACGATCTCGACAACTTCCTTCATGACGACCTTCCTTCCGCGTACCTCGGAAGAACTCCGGTCCTGACCCGATCGTGCGGGCCGTGCGGGTGAGCACCCCTCACCCCCGCCGGATGAAGCGTGGCGCAGGTCGGTCCGACCCGGCCGGCGGCCTCCGTTTCCTTCTCCGGGACGGCGGGAAGGCGACTGGCGCAGCCACGATCCCCAGCGGAAGGGATGCACCATGCGCAAGCAGATGGAGGGCGACAACCAGAGGCGCCGGGCCCTGGCCCGGCAGGCCCGGGAACAGAATCGCCAGCCCAGCGAGATCGGCGCCAGCCTGAGCGCGTCCAAGCAGCTCACGAGCCTCGACGCGGGTAAGCGGGCGGGCCCACCAGCGGCCGGACCGCACAAGTCGGACACCACGCGCGGGGGGCCGGCACCGCCGCCGGTCGGTAGCGCCGACAACCCGCGACCGCAGCCGTCCCCGCCGAGCGGCGCGGCCGGTGTGAACAGCATGGGCTACCACGACCTGGTCGACGAGGTTCGGCGTCGCGCCGGGGTCGACTTCAAGACCGCCAAGGTGGGCACCGAGGCGACCGTTCTGGTCCTCGCGTTCGCCCTGGAGGCCGCCGAGCGGCAGCGGCTGCTCGCCGCGGTGCCGGCGTCGCTGCACGACGTGCTGCCGGTCGACGGCATCGAGCGGCACCAGGACCTGCCCGGCTTCCTGGCCGAGGTGGGCCGGATCAGCGGCAACACCCCGGAGCAGGCCCGTTACCAGGCAGAGGCGACGATCGCCGCGCTCGCCGAGCAGGACGGCGACCTGGTCGAGTCGTTGCACGTACCCGACGGGTTGCGCGACCTGCTGAACCCGCCGGAGGTTGGCGGCGGCCTGGTGGGCGCCTCCACCACCACACCCACCCTGGACGCCGACGAGATCAGCGCGGCGCTGGACGACCTGCCCTACTGGTCCGGCGACAGCCAGGGTCTCTACCGGGTGGTCGCCCTGCCGCCCGACAACCTGGACCGGGTGCTCGCCCGGCTCGACCGGCTTCGCCAGGACAACGGCCGCGGCCCGAGCATCGGACGTCCGGGCGACACCGCCGCCGTGTTGACAGTGCGAACCAACCAGGCCAACGGGGTCACCGCGCTCGACGTGGACCTCGCCCGCCAGATCGACGACGCGATCGACGAGGTGGGGGCCGGGATGGCCGGCGGCTGACCGGCCACCACGACACCGTCGGGGCGGGGGGGCGGGGGGGCGCCCCCCCCCCCCGCCCCCCCCCCCCCCGGGCCCGGGGGGCGCCGCGGGCGGGGCCGGGGGGCACCCCCCCCCCGCCCGGCGGGAGGGGGGGGGCGCCCCCCGGGGGCCCCCCCCCCCCGCCCCCCCCCCCCCCGCGGGGGGGGGGGGGGGGGGGGGGGGGGGGCCCCCCCCCCCCCCCCCCCGGGGGGGGGGGGGGGGGGGGGGCCCCCCCCCCCCCCCCGCCCCGTCCGCCGTGCCGGGTGCACGGAGGGCTCGGCTAGCGTGCCGGGCATGAACCGCGCCGCCGACCGGCTGGAACTGGTCGCCGATCCGGTCCGCCGGACCGGGCGGACACTGCTGTCCGCCGGGGTCGAGCAGTCGTACGTGGATGTCGAGGATCCCCGGCACCTGCACTTCGATTACGTCCGGCGAATCGCCTCGGCCGTGGAGGTGGCCGCCCCGGCCGGCGCGCCATTGAACGTCCTGCACCTGGGCGGCGGCGCGTTGACGTTGCCCCGTTGGCTGGCCGCCACCCGGCCCGGCTCCCCGCAACGGGTCGTCGAGCGGGACGCGGCGGTGGTCGAGCTGGTGGCCCGGGAGTTGCCGCCGGTGCCGCCGGACGTGCGGGTGGAGGTCGCCGACGCCCGGGACGCCCTGGCCGACACCCCGGACGGCCGCTACGACCTGGTGATCGCTGACATCTACCGCGCGGCCCGGATGCCCCGGCACGTGCGCACCGTCGAGTTCGCCGCCGAGGTGGCCCGCGCCCTGCGCCCCGACGGGTTGTACCTGGTGAACGTCACGGATCTGCCTCCGCTGGTCGCCACCCGGGTGCAGGTGGCCACCTTGCGGGCGGTCTTCGCCGACGTCTGCGTGGTCGGCGACCGGCGGATGTTACGCGGCCGCAGGTACGGCAACCTGGTGCTGGCCGCGACCTCCCGCCCCGGCGGGCTGCCGGTGGCCCGGCTGGCGGTGGCCGCCCTGCGCGACCCGGTGCCCGGTGGGCTGCTGCACGCCGGCGCGCTCGACACGTTCACCGCCGGCGCACACCCCGTCACCGACGCGGACGACAACTCGCACCACTGATCGCCGTTGTGCCCCCCATTGCCGGGTTTCCGACGGCCTGCGCGGGGAAGGCCCGCCGGATGAGCAACGTCGACGATCGGGCGACTGGCCGCCGAACCCTGATCGTGATCGGTCTGGTGCTGGCGACCGCCCTCGCGCTGGGGTTCGTGTACGCGACCCGGCGGGTGCTGGTCTGGGCGGTGGTCGCCGCGTTCTTCGCCGTCGCGCTCAAGCCCCTCGTCGACCGGCTGCAACGCCGCTTCGTCCGGCGCCGGGCGCTGGCCACACTGCTGGTGTTCCTCGCCGCGTTCGTCCTGCTGGCGATCCTGGCCGCGCTCATTCTGGTGCCGTTGTTCGGCGAGTTGGGCCGCTTCGCCGACCGGGCGCCCGAGCTGCTGCGGGAGGCCCGCGCCGGACGGGGCCCGGTGGGGCAGGCGCTGGAGCGCACCGGGGCACGCCGCTACGTCAGCGAGCACTCCGAGCAGTTGCGCGACCTCGGAGCTCGCCTGCGCCAACCCGCTGTCGGTGTGCTGCGCGGCGTCGTCGAGTCGGTCGCCGGGCTGGTCACGGTCATCGTGCTGGCGTACCTCATGGTGTTGGAGGCGCCGCGGATCACCAGCGGCCTGCTCGCGGCGGCCGGGGACGGTCAGGGCGAGCGGCTGCGCCGGGTGGGCCGGGAGATGTCGCGCACCGTGACCGGCTATCTCACCGGGAATCTGCTGATCAGCGTGATCTGCGGGGCGTTGACCTTCGTGGTGCTGACCCTCACCGGGGTGCCCTTCGCGGCGGTGATAGCCCTCCTGGTGGCGGTGGCCGACCTGATACCGCTGGTCGGGGCGACCCTCGGCGCGGTGATCGCGGCCGGTGCCGGGTTCCTGCACTCCCCCACCGCCGGGGTGGTGGTGCTGGTCTTCTTCGTGGTCTACCAGCAGGTGGAGAACCACCTGCTCCAGCCACTCATCCTGTCCCGCGCGGTCCGGCTGAACCCGTTGACGGTGCTCGTCAGCGTGCTGCTCGCGGCGGAGCTGGCCGGTCTGCTCGGCGCGCTGCTGGCCATCCCCGCCGCCGGGATCGTCCAGACCCTGCTGCGCGAGTACGGCCCGCGCCGGCTGCGGCCCGCCCCGCCGGCCGGTCCGGCCGCGCGGTCCGCGCGACCGGCCGGCTCCACCGACTGACCATTGCGGGTACGGCCGGCGCCGCCACCCGCCCGGTCAGCGGGCCCGGGACGCCACCTCGGGAGACGTGCTCTCCAACGGCACGGCGTTCGCCGGCACCAGCCCCAACTGGACCGCGGACCGGGTCAACGCGGCGTCCAACGCCCAGTCCGCGCTGACCCGCGTGCGGTTTCCCGGCATCGCCATCAGGTGGTACGCCCGGGTGACCGCCTTGGCCGGCAGACCGGCCAGGTTGACCTGCAACGGGTTCGCCGCCGCGTCCTTGCCACCCAGGTCGACGACCCAGCCGAGGTCGTGGTGCTTGTACGGCTTGCGGCGGCCGAAACCGTACGACGCGGCGATGTTGTGCGCCGCGCGCTTGCCCTGCCGCTGCGCGTGCTGGGCGGTCATCCCGCAGACCTTGCCCGGGTTGACGAGGTCGGGCACCGCGGCGGCGTCGCCGATGGCGTACACCTCCGGATAGCCGGGGACGTTGAGGAACTCGTCGGTGACCAGCCGACCCCGGTCGGTCCGCAGGCCCAGCTCGTTGACGAACGGGTCGGGGCGCACCCCCACACACCACACCAGGGTGCAGGTCGGCACGTACTCACCGTCGGTGAGCTTCACCCCGTCGCAGGTCGCCTCGGCGACCGAGGTGCCCATTCGCACGTCGACCCCACGCCGGTTGAGCACCTTGTGCGAGGTGTCCGACATCCGCTTGTCCAACTCCGGCAGCACCCGGGACGCCACGTCGAGCAGCATCCAGCGGGGCCGGACGGTGAGCCGGGGCCGTTGCGCGTGCAACGCGTCGGTGAACAGCTGCCCGTGCGCCGCGACCTCGGTGCCGGTGTAGCCCGCTCCGACCACCACGAAGGTGGAGCGGGCCTGCTGCTCGGCAGGGTCCTCGGCCTGCTCGGCCAGTTCGACCTGCCGGACAATGTGATCATGCAGGTAGACGGCCTCGGGCAGGCCACGGAAACCGTGCGCGTACTCGGTCACCCCGGGGATGGGCAGCAGCTTGTTGACGCTGCCCACGGCGAGCACCAGCCGGTCGTACGCCAGCCGGTTCTTCTCCCCCTCGGCCTGGGTGAAGCCGACCCAGCGGTTCTGCAGGTCCACGTGGTCCGCCTCGCCGATCACCACCCGTACGCCCTTGAGCGTCCCGGTCAGCGGCACGGCGATCCGTCTGGGTTCGACCACCCCGGCCGCCACCTCGGGCAGCAGCGGCAGGTACAGGAAGTAGTCGGTGGAGTTCAGCACCACGATCTCGGCCCGGTCCCGGGCGATCCGGCTCAACGTCTTCGCCGCGTGGTAACCGGCGAACCCGGCCCCCACGATCACCACACGAGGTTTCGTCATTGCGGGCCGTTTCCCGTCGAAGCCCGCGACAAACGTCCGGCGCGCCAGCCGCGCTCAGCTCGGCTGGAGCCGGACGTGGCCGCTGCGACCGATCGCCTCGACCTCCCACAGTTGGCCGAACGCCCGGACCCGCTCGGCGACGATCCGGCCCACTTCCTCCGGGACGACCGGATCGAGGACCAGCCGGCCGCCGACCGGGTTGATGCCGAGCATGGCGCGGATCAGGGCCAGCGGCGTGCCGGCCGCCCACGCCTGCGGGCTGCACGCGGTCGGGTACGGCACGGCGAACAGCAGCCGCTCCCGATCGAACCCGCTGAGCGCCTCCGGCAACCGGTAACCGAACTGGTCGGCCGCCTCGATCATCGCGAGACTGATGCGGTTCGACTCGGCCCGGTAGCCGTACCGGGCCAGGCCGAGCGCGGCGATCGAGTTGTCGTGCGGCCAGACCGTGCCGAGGTGGTAGCCGAGGGCGTTGTAGGGCCGTTCCTCCCGGGACAGGGTGCGGATGCCCCAACCGGAGAACATGTCCGGGGACATGAGTTGTCGCACCACCGCGTCGGCCCGCTCCGGTGGCACGATTCCGCTCCACAGCAGGTGACCCATGTTCGAGGTCTTGGAGTCGACGCGGTTCTTGTCGCCGTCCAGGGCGACCGCGTAGAAGCCGCCCCGTTCCTCGATCCAGAAGTCCTGGTTGAACCGCTCGCGCAGGGTGTTGGCCTCGTCGCGTAGGCGACGAGCCAACACGGCGTTGCCCAACGGCCCGTCGAACAACTCGGCCAGCCGCATCTTGGCGTCGTAGGTGTAGCCCTGGAGGTCGCTGGTGGCCAGCGGGAGCACGGGGATTCGGCCGTCGGCGAAGCAGACGCCGTCCGGGGAGTCCCGCCAGCACTGGTTACCCAGCCCCTCGGGCGAGCGGGTGCCGTACTCGACGTAGCCGTCGCCGTCCCGGTCGCCGTACTCGTCGATCCAGCGCAGCGCGGCCACCGCATTGTCCCGCAGGTGCCGGACGGTCTCGTCGTCTCCGGTCCACCGCCAGTACTCGGAGAGCAGGATCAGCCAGAGTTGGGTGGCGTCGGCGCTGCCGTAGTTCGGGCCGAACGGTTTCTCACCGCTGCGGGTCAACTCGCCGCTGCGCACCTCGTGCAGGATCTTGCCGGGCTCCTCGTCGGTGAAGTCGTCGCACGTCTCACCCTGAAGCCGGGCCAGGGCGAGCAGCGCACCCTTCGCCAGAGTGGGTCCGGCGACCAGCGTCTGGTAAGCGGTGATGAGCGTGTCCCGTCCGAAGACGGTGAGGAACCAGGGCAGCCCCGCACCGGGTAGCAAAATCCGCTGACCCTTCACCTCCAGGTCGAGCCGCAGCGCCGACAGGTCCCTACGGGACTGGTTCACGGTGCGCTCCAGCGGCACGTGGTCGCTGCGCAGCACCGCGCGGTCCGCCAACCACCGGCCCAGCGGGTCGTCGGCGCGGCCGTGGAAGACATCGGCGATGTCACCTCGGACCGGCTCCACCACCCCCATCCCGGACGGCAGGGGCACGTGCAGGTCGACCTGCCACTCCTCGCGGGGGTTCAGCTCCAGTTCCCAGACCAGTTCGTCGCGCTCGACGCGGTCGGCCGGCTTCGAGCAGCACACCCGGGTCTGCGCGGAGAAGTCACCGCGCTGGTAGGAAAAGCACAGCTCGGACGCGTCAGCGGCGTGGTCCCGGCTGATCTCGGCGGAGCGGTCCCGGACCCTCGACTTGACCTCGAACAGGTCGGCGAAGTCGGCGGCGACGGCCAGGCGCAGCTCCACCCGGACCGGCTCCAGCCGGAAGGAGACGAGTTCCACGCGCTCGTGAAAGCCGTCGCCGACGTAGCGCAACCGCCGCAGGCCCAGCGAGTTCGGTGGCAGACCGGGCAAGTCCGGGTTGGTGAGCACGTACTGCGCGGAATAGTGGTCGATGGTTTCGGCGCGCAACAACAACAGCGCACCGCCGTTGACGGTCAGGTTCCAGCCACTGATCAGGCGGGTGTCCAGGTGGACGAGGCCGCCGATGCTCCCCGTCGGCACATCACCGCACGCGTTCGAGTACAGGAACGTGGGGCCGCTGAGCACCGCGAGCGAGTCGGGGCCCAACTCGGGCGGGATGGCGCGCTGGTCGGCGCTGTCCGCCTCCCCGACGGACAGACCGGGCATAGGATTGGCAGGAGTCGCGCGAACGGCAGCCATGACACCCACAGTAGGAAACAGGGCACGGAGCGTCATCACCCGGTCCGGGTGAAAGGCCCGCTACTCCTTCGGCCCGTCGCGGTTCGGTCGACGGTCAGGCGGGCGTTTGTGCCGTGATCGCCCAGCGCTCGTGGTCGCGCCAGGCGCCGTCGATGAACAGGTAGTCCGGGGAGAAACCCTCCAACCGGAACCCCAGCTTGCGGGCCACCCGCCGCGACGGTTCGTTGCCCGGTTGGATGTTCGCCTCCAGCCGGTGCAACCCGGCCGAGGTGAACGCGTGGTCGATCACCAGGGCGACGCCCGCCGAGGCGTGACCGGTCCCGCTGTACGGCAGGAACGCCGCGTACCCCAGGTAGCCACCGCGCAGCGCGCCGAGCACGATCCCGCTGATGTTCACGTAGCCGGCGATCTCGCCGCTGGCCCGGTCGCAGATCAGGTAGCCGGCGCTGTCGCGGCGACGGATCCGGCGCAGATAGAGCTCGTACTCCTGCGGGCTGGCCGGCGCGGCCAACCAGGGATGGTGCAGGTCCCGACTGCGCAGCACGGCGGCGACGAACTCGTCCGAGTCGGTGGGCCGGGGTCGCCGGATCGCGGCGGGACCACCGGTACGCAGGTATCTCACGGCGGACCACTCTGACCGACCGGCGCCGCTGTTGTCCAACCGGCTGCCGCGTGACCGGGGCGTCTACCGAGCTAGCGGATTGTCCGCAGGCTGAACTCCTGACCATCGGGGTCAGCCAGCACCAGCCGGCCTGTCCCATCCTGGTCGGCGTCGACCCGGGTGGCCCCGAGCGACAGCAGACGGTCGACCTCGACCTGCCAGTCGACGCCAACACCCGGCGCGAGGTCGAACCGCACCCGATCCCTGCCGCCGTTCGGCATGTACGGCGGACCACCCCAGGAGATCTTCGTGCCGCCCAGCGGCGACTGGATCGCGGTCTCCTCGTCCTGGTCCCAGACGAGCGACCAGCCCAGAGCGGCACTCCAGAAGTAGCCGACCGCCGGCGACCCGTCGCAGGCCAGCGCACCGACGAAGCCGCAGCCGTCGAGGAAGTTGTTGCCCGGCCCGATGACGTCGAACTCGTTGCCCTCGGGATCGGCGAGCACCACATGATCGATCTCCGGGCCCTGCCCGATGTCGGCGTGCCGCGCGCCCAGCTCCAACGCACGGGCCACCGTCTGCCGCTGGTCCTCCAGCGAACTGCTGGTCAGATCGACGTGCATCCGGTTCTGGACGATCTTCGGCTGGTCAGACGGCACGAAGCGCAGCCGGATTTCGGGGTCGGCCCCCGGCAGGACCAGGACGCCGTCGCGAGGATCCTCCACCATGTCCCGACCGAGAAGCCCGGACCAGAACCGACCGAGGCGTACGGGCTGGGCTGCGTCACACGTGATCGCGAACAGGTGAGCCGTCATCGCGCTGGTCATCTCCGATCCGACCGGATGCCGTACGGTCCTTGGGGCGCAAAGCCTAGGGACGAGCCGGGCCTGCCGCACCCGAGTATTCGACGGCCACCGCCGGCACGGGCAGGCTTGTGATCCACTTGCCTGATGAATCGAACCCCCTCGCCCCCTTCAGCCGACGTCGAGGAGCGACTGTCACGGGAGCTGAACATCTGGCTGTGCACGGTGCGACGCGACGGGTCCCCGCACCTCACGCCGGTCTGGTTCGTCTACCTCTCCGCGACGTTCTGGCTCGGTTGCGGGAGCCGCAGCGTCAAGGCCCGCAATGTCCTGGCCGACCCACGGGTGTCCCTGGCCCTGGAGAGCGGCACCGCTCCAGTGGTGGCGGAGGGCGCCGCGCACCTGCACCGAAGTGGATTCCCGGGCACGGTCGTCGAGGCGTTCGCTGGCAAGTACGACGGCTGGGCCGTCGGCCGGCAGGTCGGCCCGGACGGCGAGCGGGTGCTGCTGGAGATCCCCGTCCGGCGGTGGCTGCTCGCGGGCACCGCCCAGTGAGTCGTCGATGAGAGAATCGGCCGGTGGAGAACGAGCCGACGACGGCTTACGACCCTCCGCCGGTGACCGGGCCACGTGCACCTGACCGATCTACCGTCGATCATCAGCGTCGTGCCGAGGAGGCCGAATGGATACCGGGTCGCAGGACCCCGTCGTCGCGCTGTCCAGCCTGGTGTCCGCTGGTGTCGACCGTGGCCGGCTGACCCGGGAGTCCGGCCGACTGTTGCCGGGCGAGCGTTCCGTCAGAGCGGGCCGGGGAACGTCTGCTCCATCGGCATCGGCACCTGGAGGAAGGTGGTGCCGCGCATGTCCAGCCAGGCCCGGTCCGGCCCGCGTACCAGGCGCACCATCACCTCCTCGCAGGACGGGCAGCGGGCGACGAGGCCCGGGGCGTTCGAGTAGACGTGCAGGCTGGCCATCGAACCGGTCATCCCGCAGTTCGCACAGCGGCCCATCGCGCTGCTCAGGTCGACGGTGAACAGCTCACGCATCGGGCCGTCGAGCATGTTGCCGTCCAGGTACGACATCTCGGTCATCGAATCTCCTCGACACTGCGTGAGTGAGCGGTGGTCAGCCGGTGGGGCCGAACCGTTCGGTCTTGACCCGACGCGATGGGTGACCCAGCCCCACCAGCAGGTCGGCCACGGTCTCCACGAACGCGGTCGGGCCACAGACGTAGGTGAGTGGTTCCAGGTCCGGTGGCCACCCGTGCGTGTTGACGTCCGCCAGCCCGATCCGGTGCGGCTCGCCGCGCCAGCCCTCCGGCGCCTCCCGGGTGTAGACGTACGCGACGTCGAGGCCGAAGTCGTCGCGGACCCGGCGGCGCAGCTCGTCGGCGTAGATCACGTCACCGGGGGTGCGCACCGAGTAGATCAGCCGGAACGGCGCCTTGCTGCCCACCGCCCGCCGTGCCCGGATCATCGCCATCAGCGGCACGACGCCGGAGCCGCCGGCGACCAGTTGCACCGGCGCGGTCTCCTCGGGTCGCCAGATGAACCAGCCGCCGAGCGGTCCGCGGACCTCGATCGGGTCGCCGTCTCCAAAGACATCAATGAGGTACGGCGACACCTCGCCGTCGTGCACCCGCTGCACTGTCACCTCGATGCGCGGTCCTCCCGGCCCGTCCACGGCCGGCCCGGCGATCGAGTACGACCGTGCCGCCTGGTAACCGTCCGGAGCGGTGAGCCGCAGGTCGACGTGCTGCCCCGGCAGGTGCCCCGGCCAGTCCGGCACCTCCAGCACCAGGGTCTGCGCGGACGGTGTCTCCACCCGGCGCTCCACCAGCCGGCCAACCTGCCAACGGTTGGGGGTCCGGCGCTGCGTGCTCGTCGCCACCGCGCGCTCAGTCACCCTGGTACCGCTGTTCGCGCCACGGGTCGCCGTAGTCGTGGTACCCGGCGGTCTCCCAGAACCCTGGCTCGTCCATCGTCTTGAGTCGGAGGCCGCGCACCCACTTGGCGGACTTCCAGAAGTACAGGTGCGGCACCAGCAGTCGCGCCGGCCCCCCGTGCTCAGCGGGCAGCGGGGCGCCGTCGAAGGTGTGCACCACCCAGGCCTGACCGCCGCGCAGGTCGTCGAGCGGCAGGTTGGTGGTGTACCCGCCGTAGGAGTGCGCCAGCGCGAAGTGCGCTCCCGTGTCCACGTCGGCGAGCAGCGTGTCCAGTGAGACGCCCTTCCAGTTGGTGCCGAGCTTGGACCAGCGGGTGACGCAGTGGATGTCGACAGTCGGTGTCTCCTGCGGCAGGGCCATCAACTCCTGCCACGACCACCGGTGGTCGCTGCCGTTCTCGGCGGAGATGACGAACTCCCAGGTGTCCAGTGACACCCGGGGCGTCGGACCGGCCGAGAGCACCGGAAAGTCCTCGGTCAGATACTGACCGGGTGGCAGGGCCGGCTCCTGCGTTCGGGGCCGACCCTGAAAGCCCGGTGACACGATTCCCATTGCACAGTCGTACCACCCGCGCCGGTGGGGGCGGGAGCTTTCCCGCGTACCCCGTCGTCAGCCGGCGCGGCGCGGTCAGTGCCGTTCCGCGACGACCTCGCGGTCCTCGGGCAGGTCGCCACCCCGGGTGGCGCGCAGGCTGGTCATCGTGACCACCACCAGCACACCGATGATCACGCCGAGCGAGGCCAGGGTGGGGATCTGCGGCACGCTGTCCCAGATGCCGTGCGCCCAGTGCAGACCCAGCTTGAGGCCGATGAACGCCAGGATGATGGCCAGGCCGTAGCTGAGGTGCACCAGCCGGCTCAGCGCCGCGTGCAGGACGAAGTAGAGGGCCCGCAGGCCTAGCAGGGCGAACGCGTTGGTGGCGAACACCAGGTACGGGTCCTCGGTGATGCCGTAGACGGCCGGCACCGAGTCGACAGCGAAGACGATGTCGGTGGCCAGGACCGCCACCACCACAAGGGCGAACGGCGTGAGTGCGCGCTTCGCGCCCTGCCGGACGGTCATCTTGGTGCCGTGGTAGTCGTCGACCACCGGCATGACCTTGCGCAGCAGCTTCACCGACCGCATCTTGTTGATGTCGACCTCCTGCTGATGCCCGGACATGGCATCGCGCAGCAGCTTCACCGCGGTGGCGATCAGGATGATCGCGAAGAGCAGGAAGGCGAAGTCGAGGGTCTGCAACGCCGCCGCCCCGAGGGCGATGAAGACGGCCCGCAGGACCAGCGCACCGGCGATGCCGTAGAGCAGCACCCGCTGGGCGAGCACCGCCGGCACCGCGAACGCCGCCAACAGCAACATGAAGACGAAGAGGTTGTCGACCGAGAGCGACTTCTCCACCAGGTAACCGGTCAGGTATTCGACGCCCTGCTGGGAGCCGAAGCGGGACCAGATCCAGGCGCCGAACGCCAGCGGCAGCGCTATGTAGAAGGCCGACCAGCCGATGGCCTCCCGCATGGACACCTCGTGCGGGCGACGGGTGACCAGGAAGTCCAGCACCAACAGCAGGAGGACACCGACGATGGTGACCGCCCACAGCGTGGGCGTGCCCACCGACGACAGGTCACTGGCGGCGGACAAATAAGACACTTCGGTCATGGCTCTCCTCGAACACCGTCATGTTCGAGGTCTCCTTCACCCACCACCTGGTGGGCAACCACCCGAGGCGCGCCGGGCGCGCCGTACTGACCGGAATGGTTCGTGGGAAGTACTCCCCTCGCACGACAAGGTTAGGCCAGGCGGAATCGCCGCGCCAAGCGGGACATCGATGGTTGCCCTGGTAAACCGCTGTGTGTGCCCGGTACGAGCACTTGTCAACCGCGGCGAAGCGTCGCCCCCGGGGCCATCGCCTGCTCGACCAGGCCCCGATAGTCACGCGGGAGTTGCGTCGCCACGTCGTCGAACTCACCGCCGGTGATCGCCTCCCGCAGGGTGGTGAAGACCGCCCGACTGGCGTCCCGTGCGGCCGGCTCGTCCACCCCGGCGCGCAGAGCGACCCGGGCGACGAACTCGGCCGCACCGAACCGGTCCGCCTGCTCGGTGCTCGGGCTCGGCTTGAGCACCAGTTGCAACGGCTGCGGCAGCTGGGCGGCCAGGTCCAGATTCTCACCGCCGGTCAACCGCTCAGCGAACGTCTCCAACACCGCCCGGGTCAGCTCGACCGCCCGCTCGGACGACGTCGCGGTGCGCTGGGAAACCTGGTCGATGAAGGTGTCGTAGTTCATCGCGTACTCCCTTGGCTCGCGTCGGCGCCTGCGGGTACCCGCGGCGGCCGAGGAGAAACGGCACCGGTTTCCTGCGCCGGGCGTGCGTGACCGGCCGGCGGGCGGGTAACCGCCGCCGGTCGTCACCACATCGATGCCCGAGGGAGCCCACGCCATGGCGAGCTACGCCGACGTCCTGCAGTACCTGTCGAGCCTGGACTACCCGGCCGAGAAGAACGACGTGGTCCGCGAGGCCGAGCGGGAGGGTGCCCCGCCGGACGTGCTGAAGGCGCTGCGCGCCCTGCCGCCGGTCGACTACGCCAACGGGACCGAGGTGGCCCGGTCGGCCGGGATCGAGGCTGCGCCCGAGGTCGGCCCCGCCCAGCGGGCCGAGCAGGCCCGGGACAAGAAGCACAACCGGGTCTCGCAGCACCTGCGCGGCATCTGACGCGGCGGTGACGCCCACCACCCCGACCCGGGAGCGTCCCGAATGACCCAGACCGGCCCCGACCGGCCAGAGGACGTGCGTTTCCCGGCTGCGAAGCAGCTCGCCGTCGTGGCGGTGGTCGGCGTCGTCGCAGGCTGCGTCTTCGCGCTGCTGCTCCCCCTGCCGCTCGCCGCGCTGGTCGGCTGGGACGTGGGCGCGCTGAGCTGGCTCGTGCTGGTCTGGCACAAAATCTGGCCGATGGACGCCCTGCGGACCGCCCAACTGGCCGTCCACGAGGACCCGAACCGGGCGATCCGGGACGCCCTATTGCTCGTCGCCTGCCTGGCCAGCCTGCTGGCCGTCGGGTTGGTCGTGGCCAGCGCGCAGAGCGCGCCACCCGGGACGGTCCGGGAGCTGCACAGCGGCCTGGGCGTCCTCAGCGTGGTGCTCTCCTGGTTCGTGGTCCACACCGTGTTCGCCGCCCGGTACGCCCGGATCTACTACACCGGCCCGGACGGCGGGGTGAACTTCAACCAGCCCGAGCCGCCGTGCTACTCCGACTTCGCGTACGTCGCGTTCACCATCGGGACGACGTTCCAGATCTCCGACACCAACCTGACCAGCAACGAGATGCGTCGTACGGTACTGCGCCACTCGATGGTGTCGTACCTGTTCGGCGCGTTCATCATCGCCGTGACGGTGAACCTGCTGGCGGGTCTGGCGGGCTGACGGCTGGTGACGCTCCGGGCCGCGCAGTCCCCGGGAGCGCGACACGGGGCGGGGCCAATCGAAAGGGCCGGGACAGGCGGGCGCCCCTGGTCACGAACCGCGACCCAGGGCGCCACGCAAGCCTGCCCAGGCGGTGAACCGCATCCGAACCGGTCGCGGTCACCAAGCGGTGGAGGCTCGCTCGAACCGAGCGGCCAGCACTGCCGGGTCCAACCATACGGCAGACCATCCTCCGTTTGGTCAGAATTTGAGGAAGTGTGGGCCAGGGCACGTCACAGCCGACCGGTCACCGCCGCGTACCGATGCTCCAGCGACCGGGGCCCGGCCCGGCGATCTTGCAGTTTCTGTCGCGACAAAAACCCGCAGAGTTCACATTCCGGGGACCGAATCTGCAAGATCGACGAGATGCGGGGGCGTCAGCCGTGCAGGCCACCCGTGCGGTCGCGGGCCTTCAGGCGGGTCGTGGGCAGGGCGGGCGCCGGCAGCGGCGGCGCCGAGTCGTCGGCGACCACACCGAAGCGCCCGTCACCGGCCATCCAGTCCTCCCGGGCGGCGGCGATCTCCTCGTGGGACCGACCCACGAAGTTCCACCACATGACCAACGGCTCCTCGAACGGCGTACCGCCCAGCAGCAGCAACCGGGCCCCGGCCCCGCCCCGCACTGTCAGCTCCCGGCGGCCCGAGCCCAGATACAGCAGCGCCCCCGGCTCGAAACCGATCCCGGCCGCCCCCGCGGAGCCGGACATCGCCAGTACGGCGTACTCAAAATCGGGCCGCAACGCCATCGTCGCCGGCGCCTCACCGCTCAACTCCAGCTGCACCCCCACCAACGGGGTGTGTACCACCGCCGGTGACCGCTCCCCGGCGAACTCGCCGACCAGCACTGTGCCGTCCAGATCGCCGTCCCGCCAGCGCGGCAGGTCGGCGTGGTGCGCGAAGTCGGCCGCTCCGGCCCGCGCCGGGTCCGGCAGGGCCACCCAGAGCTGCACACCGTGCATCACCGGCGGATGGGTGGCCGGCGAGCGCTCCGAGTGGGCGATACCGTTCCCGGAGGTCATCACATTCAGTTGGCCGGGCACGATCGGCTGCACGTTGCCGAGGCTGTCCCTGTGCAGAATCTCGCCGTCGAGCAGCCAGGTAACCGTCTGCAGCCCGGTGTGCGGGTGCGGCGGCACCTCCATACCGGGCCGCTGCGCCACATCATCCGGGCCGAAATGATCCACGAAACACCACGCGCCGACCATCCGGCGCGCGCGCTGCGGAAGCAGCCGCCGCACCGTGGTGTACCGGCCCAACGGCACGTCGTGGCCGGGCAACAACACACTGCCGGGATCGACGTCGGCCACGCCAGGCGGTCGGGTCTGCGCCAGCATCGATTCAGTACGCTCCACCGCCCGACTGTACGCGCGCGCCTGTTCGCGACCGCGGCGCTTCCAGCCAGGGCGGGCGGGGTTCACCAGCCCGTGGTCGACGTCGTCCGCCCGGCGGCAGCAGAAAAGGCCGCTGGCCGACACCCGGGTTGCGGGTGCCGGCCAGCGGCCGATGCCGTCGTGCTGTGTGCCGTGACGCGGGTCAGCTGTTCCAGTACTGGCCCACCAGGTCGGCGGCCTGCTGCTCCCACTGGGCGTAGGCGTCCGGGTAGGCCGACACCTGCACCGTCTGCGCGGCGTCGGTCAGCGGCATGTCCTGCCACCCGTCAACCTGCTTCAGACCCTTCAGGAACGCCGTCGTGGAGTACTCGGGGTCAGTGATCTGCTCCGGCGTACCCCAACCCGAGCTCGGACGCTGCTGGAACAGGCCCAACGAGTCATGGTCGTTCATGTCGCCCAGGTGGCCCAGGTTCTCCAGCTTGGACTCCTGCAGGCTCGTCGCGATCGAGATCACCGCGGCCCGCTCCGGCAGACCGGCCTTCTTCGTGGCGGCGATGATCGCCTTGACGTTGGCGGTCTGCTCATCGTTGAGGGTGATCCGGGACTGGTCGCCCTGGGTGCCGTGCGGGATCAGCTTGCTGGTGTCGGGCTTGTCGGCCTGCACCGCAACCGCGACGGGCTTGGCGTCGACGGGGTTGGCCACGTGCGCGATGGGGCCGGCAAAGATACCGCCGGCGAACGCGAGACCAGCAACAGACAGGACGCTCTTACGCATGATCGTGTTCATGGGGGTAGCTCCTTCGGGGGTAGGACACCCGCACCGCCAAAGGGGAACGGCGGTTGCGGGTGTGAGCACCTCGTCCGGCGCTGCACAAACAAGGGGGAAAGTCTTGGGGGGTGACGCCTGGTCGGGCGTCGGGGTCGGCGACCTGGCGAACGGGGGGGCTCGTGGCGCCGGGTCCCTGTGTAACGACCGGGGGGCCGGGGTCATTCCGCCCTGCGTGACCAGCCCTCATAGATCGGGCGGCGGGTCGGTGGTGCTGCGATCGTCAGAGTGTGTAACGACCCCGGCCCGGCCATGATTCCGGCCCGGGAGTGCACCCGCCCACACCCCAGAAACGGACACAACGCCCACACGGCACCGGGCCTGCGGCGTCGGAGCACCGGTCACCCACGTGATCCACTCAGGCTCGCGGACGTCGGAGCATTCCGGACGTCAGGGCGGTTACTGGCCGCTCAGGCGGGAGCGCACCTTTGCCGCGCAGACGTCCAGCGCCGTCTGCGCGTCCAGTCCGAGGCTTTCGATGGCCACCAGCGCGGTGAAGGCGACGTCGGCCAACTCCGCCGCGACGTCCTCGCGGGTGTGGGTCACACCCTTGCGCGGATTCTGCCCGAGCAACCCGATCCAGGCAGCCGAAGCCTCCCCCGCTTCCTCGGTGAGCTTGAGGATGCGGCAGGTCAGTTCGGTCTGCCCAGTGCCGTTCGCCGCGTCCAGCCAGCCGCGTGAGGCTCTGGCCGCCTCCCAGATCGACTCGTCCACGGCGACCAGTCAACCCGATCGGCCCACCGGCCCGAACGACCGGGTAGGGCTGGATCGTCGTGTTGACCGGCGGATCAGCGAACCCATTGACACTGGTCGACGGCGGTTCTAGGTTCAGGACGCTACCGACCGGTAGGCAACCGTCCCGCTGGTCGCCCCCGGGCGACAACCGCCCGATGGGGAGCATCGATGCTGTCCACACCCGTTCGTCACCTCCGCCGTCTGCTCGCCGCCGCCGCGACGCTCACCCTCGCGGTCGGGTTGGCCGGTACGGCGCCGGCCAACGCCACTGGTCGCGACGAGAGGGGCGGCGAGCCACTGCCCGGCTACACCATCGAGAATCCGCCGTTGGCGCCGCTGGTGGTGGGCGGCCGGCCGACGACCGTACGCCAGGGCGTGCACCGCCACGCCGGGTACATCATCGAGGTCCCCGCCCGGTGGAACGGCGACCTGGTGTTGTGGGCGCACGGCTACCGCGGCCAGGGCACCGTGCTCTCGCCGGAACCGCCGGCCTTCGGGCTGCGCCAGCGCCTGCTGGAGCAGGGGTACGCGTGGGCGTCGTCCTCGTACGACCGGAACGGCTTCGACATCCGCTCCGGGGTGCTGGGGACGAAGGATCTCGCCGACCACTTCGGGCGGACGGTCCGCCGACCGCAGCACACCTACGTCGCCGGTGTGTCGATGGGCGGGTGCGTCATCGGTCGTTCACTGGAGCAGTACCCCGGCTTCTACGACGGCGCGTTGCCGATGTGCGGTGTGCTCGGTGATCAGACGCTGCTCGACTTCTACCTGGACTACAACCTGGTCGCGCAGGCACTTTCCGGGGTGCCCGCGCATCCCACGCCGGCCGACTATCTGACCAACGCGGTACCCCGCATCCAGGTGGCGCTCGGCCTGGCCGGGCTGACCCCCACCGGGCCGGACACCACAACGGACCGGGGCAAGCAGCTGCGGGCGGTCACGGTGAACCGTTCCGGCGGGCCGCGTCCCGGCGCAGACGCGGCATTCGCGGTCTGGAAGGACTTCCTCTTCTCGATCAGCGTGCCCACCGGGAGCGGCAACTCCCCCGCCCAGCGGCCCGGCCAGCTGTCCACCAACCTGCTGACCCGCTACACCCCGAACAGCCCGGTGAACATCAACGCGACGGTGCAGCGGGTCGCCCCGGAGAACCTGCGGCAGCGGCTGCTGCCGACGCTGACCGAGGTGCCGCGCATCGCCGGCCGCCCGACCGCGCCGGTACTCAGCCTGCACGGCCTCGGTGACCTGTTCGTACCGTTCAGCATGGAGCAGGCGTACGCCACCGACGTGGCGCGCAACGGGCGCAGCAGGCTGGTGGTTCAGCGGGCTATCCGGGCGACGCAGCACTGCGAGTTCTCCCCGGCGGAGGCCGGCGCCGCCTGGGACGACCTGGTGTCCTGGGTACGCACCGGCAAGCGCCCGGCCGGCGACACCGTGACCGACCCGGCGGTGGTGGCCCGACCCGACTACGGCTGCCGGTTCAGCGACCGGGACGCGTACGCGGCCGGGGTCGGCACGCGCCGCCTCTACCCGGCCTGCTGAGGTACCCGGACACAGAGAACCGGCCGGCTCCCGTCGAAGGGAGCCGGCCGGCCTCGTGTGCGGGTGTCACCACATCTGCTGGACGATGTCCGCCGCCTGCTCCTCCCACTGCGCGTACGCGTAGGGGAAGGCGGAGACCTGCACGGTCTGCGCGGCGGCGGTCAGCGGCAGGTCCTGCCAGCCGCCGACGTTCTTGAGTGCGGTGAAGAACGCCGTGGCGGCGTACTCCGGGTCGGTGATCTGGTCGGGCGTGCCCCAACCGGACGACGGACGCTGCTGGAACAGGCCCTGCGAATCGTGGTCGTTGTACGCGCCGAGGTGGCCGAGGTTGTAAAGCTTCGACTCCTGCAACGAGGTGGCGACGCCGATCACCGCGCCCCGGTCACCGACGCCGGTCTTCTTGGCGGCGTCGACGATGGCCCGGGCGTTGGCCAACTGCGCGTCGTCGAGCGGTACGCGCGACTGTGCGCCCTCGATGCCGTGCGGGATCAGCTGGGCACGGCTCGGCTTGCCGGCTGGCGGCTTGCCGGTGGCGGAGCCGGTGGTCAGGCCCGACTCGACGGGCTGGTCGTCCTGGTTGGCCGTGGTGGCGGCCTTTCCGGTGGCGCGGTCGATGGCGGCGACGGCGCCCTGGTGCGGTCCGGAGGTGACCGGTGCGGCGACCGCGGTCGGGGCGAGGGCCAGACCACCGAGAGCAGCCACACCCGCCACGCTCAGCGCGGTCTTGCGGTACGAATCCTTAGCGATGGCGGGGAGCCATCGAGTGAAGTCGACCTTCACGATGGTTGCCCTTTCGATCGTGCGGAGCGCTCCGGGGTGAACACTCCTCGGGAGATGACCGCGGAAAAGGGTTTGGGCTCCGGCGGTACGGGGGACACAACCGGGTTCACGTGTCGGGCATTCCGGAATTGCCCGAACCTCGCCGGGCTGCGGCCCTGGTCACACGCAGAGTCGGACACCGGGGCCCTGCCGACGCCACTGCCGGACGGGCGTCACACAGGGTGTTCTCGGAGCGCGAGGGCGATCTGCGAACGTCAGCCTTTGCTCTGCTTACCTATACGCACCGGTTACGTTTCGTGACCACGGGGGACGGACCGTGATAGCTGGCGGAAAGGGCGTATGCGCACCTGACGGGACGTGGTGCAGATAGGTAAGCAGAGCAAAGGTTCGTGCGGGGTGTTGTGGAGGCAGGCAGCTGGCGGTGTTTTCGCTACCGTGAGTGAGTGCCCAGGCCAGCGCAGTAGGTCGGGTGGCCGTGCGGCTCGCCCCAGCGGACGAGAAGGCGCCGTGGTGGTGGGGCGCTGGAGGGTCCCGATCGGTTCAGGACCCCGGTCCGCCCGCCGCCGGAGTCAGTCGTCGCCGTCACCTGCGGGCCCCGCATCGCGCGTCCCGACGCCCTCGTTCGGCCCGAGGAGTTCCTGGAAGATGGTGATCTGAAGCCCGGCGGGCGCGTCGAGGCGGGAGTTCAGCGACTGCCACGGCGTGCGGGTGGGCGGAGCGACCTCGCTGGCCCCGGCGGCCACCAGCCGGGCGGTCGTCGCCTCCGTGTCGTCCACCTCGAAGGCCACCCGGATGCGCGGCGCGACCTGCCGGCCCACCTCGACCTCGTCGATCAGGCGTTTCTGCGCGGGGTTGGCGATCTCCAGCGTGGCGCGGCCGGCGTCCAGGATCACCACCCGCGCATCCCCCTCGCCGCTGAACGCCGCCTCCTCCGGCAGGCCCAGCGCGTCGCGGAAGAACGCGACGGCGGCCTCGTGGTCGGTGGCCTCCACCACGAGGCGCAACTGACGGACGGCGGGGACGGGCGAGTCGGCTGCCATGGCCGGATCCTAGCGTCGCGGACGGGTTAGGTTGGAACGTCCAGGAGGGGGCGTCGATGGTCCAGGGCACCCCGATCCTGGACGTCAAACCGGTGCTGGGCTCAGTGGCCGCGGTCCAGCCACGCCCGCAGGTGCGGTGCCTCCGCGCCGATCGTCGTGTCGTCGCCGTGGCCGGTGTGCACGACCGTCTCCGCGGGAAGTGTCAGCAGACGGGTGCGGATCGACCGGACGATGGTGTCGAAGTCGCTGTACGAGCGGCCCGTCGCGCCGGGCCCACCGGCGAAGAGCGTGTCGCCGGTGAACACCGCGCCCAACTCCGGCGCGTGGAAGCTGCACGCCCCGGGGCTGTGCCCGGGAGTGTGCAGCACCTGCAGCGTGGTGCCGCCCACCTCAATGATCTGCCCGTCGTGCACGTCGCCGTTGGGCGGCAGGTGCGGGTGGACCATGTCCCAGAGGACCCGGTCGGCGGCGTGCAGCAGTACCGGCGCGCCCGTGGCCTGGGCCAGCTCGGGCGCCACCCGTACGTGATCGTCGTGGGCGTGGGTGGCCAGGATCGCCCGGACCTGCCGGTCGCCCACCAGGGCGAGGATCGCCGCCACGTCGTGGGGCGCGTCCAGGACGACGCACTCGCGGTCGTCACCGATCACCCAGACGTTGTTGTCCACGTCGAAGGTCTGCCCGTCGAGGGAGAACGTGCCCGAGGTGACCGCGTGGTCGACGCGGGCGGTCACGGGAACACCACCACCGAGCGGAGCACGTCGCCGTGGTGCATCCGGTCGAAGGCGTTCTCGACCTGGTCGAGCGAGATCTCCTCGGTGACGAACGCGTCCAGGTCGAGCCGGCCCTGCAGGTACAGCTCGGTGAGCATCGGGAAGTCCCGGCTGGGCAGGCAGTCGCCGTACCAACTGGACTTGAGCGCGCCGCCACGTCCGAAGACGTCCAGCAGCGGCAGTTCGATCTGCATCTGCGGGGTCGGTACGCCCACCAGCACCACGGTGCCGGCCAGGTCGCGGGCGTAGAACGCCTGCTTCCACGTCTCCGGTCGGCCCACCGCGTCGATCACCACGTCGGCGCCGAAGCCACCGGTCGCGGCACGGATCGCCTCGACCGGGTCGGTCTCGGACGCGTTCACTGTGTGCGTGGCACCGAACTTGCGGGCCCAGTCGAGCTTGCGGCTGTCGGTGTCCACAGCGACGATCGTGGTGGCGCCGGCGAGGACCGCACCGGCGACCGCCGCGTCCCCGACGCCGCCGCAGCCGATCACCGCGACCGAGTCGCCCCTGGTGACGTTTCCGGTGTTCATCGCCGCACCCAGCCCGGCCATCACCCCGCAACCCAGCAGGCCCACGGCGGCGGGTCGGGCCGCGGGGTCGACCTTGGTGCACTGCCCGGCGTGCACCAGGGTCTTCTCGGCGAATGCCCCGATGCCCAGCGCCGGTGCGAGTTCGGTGCCGTCGGTGAGGGTCATCCGCTGGGTGGCGTTGTGGGTGTTGAAGCAGTACCAGGGCCGCCCGCGACGGCAGGCGCGGCACACGCCGCAGACCGCCCGCCAGTTGAGCACCACGAAATCGCCCGGGGCGACGTCGGTGACGCCCTCGCCGACCTGCTCCACGATGCCCGCCGCCTCGTGACCGAGCAGGAACGGGTAGTCGTCGTTGATGCCACCCTCGCGGTAGTGCAGATCGGTGTGGCAGACCCCGCACGACTGAATCCGGACGATCGCCTCACCGGGCCCGGGATCGGGCACCACGATGGTGGCGACCTCGACCGGCGCGCCCTTGCTACGGGAGATGACTCCCCGGACTTCCTGGCTCACTTCGCCTCCTGCTGGTGGTCTGCGGCGGGGCCGCGCGCCGGGGTGGGCGAGTGTGCCACGGGCTCGGCGGTGGGCCCCCGGCGAACCTACCGCGACCACCACGGCCAGCCCAGCCGGCCCGGCGGGTTATCGCGGGCGGTGCGGGGTACGCGGCCCGCATTCGACCACGGCCAACGGGAGTGACAATGAAATTCGCGCACCTGCCGCTACGGGTCAGCATCGGCGCGTACTTCCTCAACTCGGGTCTGGGCAAGCGCACTCTGGAGGGGACCGCCGCGGAGGGCCTGCACGGGATGGCGGTCGCCGCCATGCCCCAGCTCGGCCAGTTCGAGCCGGCGCGGTTCGCCAAGCTGCTGTCGTACTCGGAGATCGCCCTGGGGGCCGCGCTGATCGCGCCGTTCGTCCCGGCGCCCCTGGCCGGGCTCGGCCTGACCGCGTTCGGCGCGGGCCTGGTGCAGCTCTACCTGAAGACGCCGGGGATGCGCGAACCCGGCAGTATCCGCCCGACCCAGCAGGGCGCGGGGTTGGCCAAGGACGTCTGGCTGGTCGGCGCGGGGCTGACCCTGGTGTTGGAGGGGCTGACCCACGGCCGTCGGCGCGGCTGACCCGACGGGTGGTCTGAGGAGTTTCGGTGACCCAGCCCCGGTCGGTGCGGCCGTTCTACCGGCCGATGCGGCCGCGTCGTCGCGACGAGCCGCACCGCGCGGCCACCCCGCTGGAGCTCTTCTTCGACCTGTGTTTCGTGGTGGCGGTGTCGCAGGCCGCCGCCAGCCTGCACCACGCCGTCTCCGAGGATCAGCTCGGCCACGCGCTGACCAGATACCTGTTGGTCTTCTTCGCGATCTGGTGGTCGTGGATGAACTTCACCTGGTTCGCCTCGGCCTACGACACTGACGACGACCTCTACCGGATCGCGACGCTGGTGCAGATCGCCGGCGCGTTGATCATCGCCGCCGGCGTGCCTCGCGCGTTCAACGACGGCGATTTCAGCGTCATCACGTACGGCTACGTGGTGATGCGGATCGCGCTCGTCGTGCAGTGGTGCCGGGCCGCCGCCGGTGACCCGGCGCACCGCCCGGCGGCCCGGCGGTACGCGATCGGCGTCACCGTCGTCCAACTTGGCTGGCTGCTCCGGCTGGCCCTGCCGCAGGGTTGGGGGACCGCGGCGTTGCTGCTGCTGGTCGTGGCCGACCTGCTGGTGCCGGCGGTGGCCGAGCGCCCGGGCATGACCCCCTGGCATCCGCGACACATCACCGAGCGGTACGGGCTGTTCACCCTGATCGTGCTCGGTGACGTGGTGCTGGCCACGTCGGTGGCCATCCAGACCGGAGTGGACGCCGGCGACCGCCGCCTCTGGTCGCTGGCGGCGGCGGCCGCCGTGATCGTGTTCGCCCTGTGGTGGCTCTACTTCGACCGGCCCATCGACGCGCCCGACCGCATGCCGTACACGCTGGTCTGGGGTTACGGCCACTACCTGATCTTCTCGGCGGTCGCCGCCGTCGGCGCCGGTCTGAGCGTGTCGGTGGACCACGAGCGGCACGTCGCGCCCATCTCGGAAAGGGTCGCCGGGTACGCGGTGGCCGTCCCGATCGCCGTCTTCCTGCTCACGGTCTGGATGCTGCACGTACGTCGGCAGCAGCACGGCACGGTGGTCGTCGCCTTTCCGGTGGTCGCGCTGCTGGCACTGCTCGCACCGCTCGGTCCGGCCCCGGTGTACGCGATGGCGGCCCTGCTGGTCGTCCTCGTGGCGTTGACCATCCTGTTGCGCCGCCGCGACCTGGGGCCGAGCACGCCGGTTACCTGACGTCGCTCATGGATCACCCACCGGACGTCAGCGCGAGACCACTAGACGAGTAAGTCCGAAGTTGGTTCAGTGGTCGTAGGCGATCAGGGATCTCGTCACGGGCTGGCCGGTGGTCCGGTTGTGCCAGATCGCGGC
>NZ_JBITGE010000032.1:0-95173 GCF_044456785.1 Micromonospora sp. NPDC050795
GCCGCGATCTGGCACAACCGGACCACCGGCCAGCCCGTGACGAGATCCCTGATCGCCTACGACCACTGAACCAACTTCGGACTTACTCGTCTAGTACGGGGGAGTGGGTGTCTCCGGTGGTTGTCGACGGGAACGTCGCGTGTCCGCTGCGACGATGCCGAGCAGCACCACGGCGGCAACCGCGCCGGCGGTGAGCGGCCGGAGGTGCGGTGCTGCCGGGCTCAGCAGGCCGAGGGTCAGCAGGCCGGCGATCCGGCTTCGGGAGACCCGGCCGAATACCTGGTATTCGAGCGTCGATCGCCCGGCGAGGAAGAGCGCGGGGCCCCCGAGGATGGCGATGAGCCAGGTCGCCGGGAGGTGACCGCGCGGCTCGGTGATGAACAGTTCGAAGCCGACGCCGGTCAGCACGATCCCCGCGATCATGGTCATGTGGGCGAACGCCATGTCGGTCGCGAGCCGGGCCGGGTTACGGGAACGGTCGACCGCAGTGCCCAGCATCCCCCCGGCCACGTGGAAGTAGATCCGCCAGAGCAGGACGGTGCTCGCCAGCGCCAGGACGAAACCACCCGTCTGGTCGGTGTGGAACTCGCTGCCGCTGAAGGCGAGGCCGATGACGAAGATCGCCTCGCCGAGAGCGATGAGGAGGAACTGCTGGTACCGCTCGGCCAGGTGCTCGGCTGCGATCGTCTGGACGCCGAGCCGTCGTGCGCCGAGTCGGGGGGTCGGCCAGCCGAGGAACAGTCCGGTGTAGTCGATCAGGACGGCGAGGGTCCAGAGCACCCCGCGAGCCCTGCCGTCGTCGACCAGCCCGCCGACGACCCAGAACGGTGCGCTCACGCCGAACCAGAACAGGATCCGGATGGACTGTTGCGGGTCCGGCCGGCCGTGCCCGACGACGCGGAAGAACACCACCCGGCCGATCTGGAGGGTCACCAGGGTGATGGCGAAGAGGGGGGCCCGTGCGCCGAAGCCGTCCGGCACGGCGACGGCCATCGTCATGGAATTGACCAACGTCATGATGATGACGGTTTGGACGATCGGGGTGTCCGGGTCCAGCCAACTGGTCGACCACACCGTCACCGCCCAGACCGCCCACAGCGCCAGGAACAGCAGCAGAGCCTGGCCGAGGCCCGCGTACACGCCGCGTTGGCCGTCGGTGAAGTCGGTGATCAGCCGCGCGGAGATCCTGGTCAGGGCGAAGACGAAGACCAGGTCGAGGAAGAGCTCCAGGAAGGTGGCCCGCTGGCGGGTGGTCTCGCTGCGCAACAACCCGTCGGGGGTGTTCCTCATCGGCTCGCCGCGGGCCGATGTCGCCGAGCGATCACGTGCCCTCCTGTCGCGGTGATCTCCTCGCCTAACGAGCCAGGGGCGGCTGTGGCACGTGGAGCGAAGGCGCTGCCCCACCACAACAGTCGCCAATCTGTCACCCGACCGCTACGGCAGGTGTGCGCGCTTACGCTCGTGGGCGTGCCCGGACCTGCCGAGAAGGCCGCTGAACAGGACCGGCGTGACCTCATCGTCACTGTCGCGCGAGAGTTGGCCGAGACGGAGGGCTGGGCGGGTGTGACCACCCGGCGTCTCGCCGAACGCACCGAGATCGACATGGGCGACATCTATCGGCACTTCGCCGATCTGGAGGCGCTGATCGCCGCGGTCGCGGTGTGCGCCTTCGCCGATCTGGCGGCCGACCTCGCCGAGGCGCACGCGGAGACCACCGGCAGCCCGGAGGGGGTATGGCCGGCGGTCGCGACCGCGTACCTCGACTTCGCGTACACGAATCCCGAGGTCTATGACGCGATGCTCGCGCTGACCCCCGACCTGGCCCTCGGCGTGGACGGGGTGCCGGCCGCGCCGCGGGCGGTCTTCGCCGAACTGCGGGCGGCCCTGACCCCGCTGGCCGAGGGGCGGGACCCGGACACCCTCGCCGAGGTGGGTTGGAGCCTGCTGCACGGCGTGGTGATGCTCACCCGCGGCGGTCGGCTGCGACCCGAGGGGCAGGAGGACCGCGAGGCACTGATCGCGCAGCGGTTGCTGCGGTGGCCGTGACCACGGCACGGCCCACACTCGATCGTGGTCAGTTGAGGGGCTCGCGGTCGGCCGGGCCCTTGTCGGCGAACCGGAACGTGGTGTTCAGCTTGGCGTTGCCCACCTCCTTGAGGATGAGGCCGTTGCCGGGGAGGTGCTGGAGGAATCGGGTCTCGCTGCCGATCGCGTACGTGCCGTCGCCCTTGGCGATGATGGTGAACCGCTGGATCGGGTCGTCCTGGTCGCAGACGGCGACGCCGATGGTCAGTTCGGGCTCGATGTCCAGGCCGTTGACCTGCCAGCAGGACGGATCGTCGTTCGCGGGGTGGCCGTCCTTGGTGCCGAATGCCCTGATGACGTACCGGTCGCCGCCGATCGGTGTCGGCACGAACAGGATGCGACCGCCGGTGTCGCCGCCCTCCTCGAGCCGCCCGCTGATCTCCAACGGTTCCCCCGACCCCCGCACCCGGGTGATCGTGATCTCCCGCTTGCCGGACAGCAGCGGGTCGGTCGCCGCCGCCGCCGCCGACGGGGTCGGCGTCGCTGCCGTGGGCGTCGGCGTGCCTGTCACGGCACCCGACGGCGTCGGCGTGCCCGCCGCGGTACCCGGCGTCGGGTCGGCGCCGCCCTGGCACGCCACCAGCACGCTGGTGCAGGCCAGCACCGCCGCGCCGGTGACCCACTTCATGGTGACCATGTCGTACTCCTCAACAGCAGTCCCGAACCTGGGCGGGAATCATCATGGATGTCGCGTCCACATGACGGCGGCTGTGCCGCAACGGTTCACGAAAATCCGGAAGATCTCACATCCATCTCCCGCCTATCCTGTCTCTCGGCCTGGCGGGCGGTGGCACGGGGAGGGCATGGCATGACGGTCGGCGTGGCGGCGCGACGACAGGCGCAGGTGTTGATCTTCGATGCGGACGACACGTTGTGGGAGAACAACGTCGTCTTCGAGCGGGTGATCGACGACTTCCTGGGCTGGCTGGACCACCCCACCCTGGACCGGGCCGCGCTGCGGGCCGTCCTCGACGACATCGAGCGGGCCAACGCGGTGGCGCACGGGTACGGCAGCAAGGTCTTCCTGCGCAGCCTGGCGGAGTGCCTGGAGCGGCTGCGCGAACGGCCGGCCACCGACTCCGAACGTCAGGAGATCGACCGGCTGGCGGTGGCCCTCGTCGAGCACCAGGTGGAGCTGATGCCCGGGGTGGCCGACGCGCTCGACGAGTTGGCCGGCCGGCACGAGTTGCTGCTGCTCACCAAGGGCGACCGCGAGGAGCAGCAGCGCAAGCTGGACGCCTGCGGTCTGCTGCACCACTTCGGGGCGGCGCACATCGTCGCCGAGAAGAACGTCGACACGTACCGGTGGCTCACTCGGGAGCACGGCTTCGCGCCGGACGGGGCGTGGATGATCGGGAACTCCCCGAAGTCCGACATCCTGCCGGCGCGGGCCGCCGGGTTGAACGCGGTGTTCATTCCGAACGAGAACACCTGGGTCCTGGAGGACGACGAACTGGACCCGACCGACGGCGGGGTGCTGCGGCTCGCCGCGTTCCGGGACCTGCTGCGCCACTTCTGACCGTACCGAAGCCCAACAGCGTCGGCGATCATGGTCGCGTTACGCGAATCTGCCCGATTTTCAGCGTGGGATCAGTCCTGCCGCCGGTCGTCCGACGCGGCTTGTCCGGCCGGTCGGAGCGCGCCTAACCTGGCTCGGCGCTGCCGGCCCTTCGGGGTGTGTCGGGGCGCGTCGGCGTTCGGCGGGTGAGCACCGTGGAGCTGAGTGCGAAAGTGGCTGGCTCGCCCCGTTCCGGCGCGTGGCGTCGTGTCACGCCCGCGCGGCGGGGTGCTGGAGCTGTCCGCTTCCCTGCCGGACGGCCGAGGGTCAGGGCCGGGTAGTTGCGGACCCGGTCCTGACCCGGCCCGCGAATCGTTCGAGCGGGGCAGACCGCGCGCCGGTGCGACTGTCAGGATGGCGGCATGAAGCGCAGATCTCTCCTTTTCGGCGCGGCGGCGGGTCTGGTCGCCCCGGCCGTGCTCGCCCCGGCCGCGCCCGCACTCGCGGCGAGCGGCCCCCTGCGGGCGGGCGCAGCCACGGCACCGCCGCAGCGACCCCTGCCGAAGTGGCAGCCCCAGAACCGGGCCAGCGCGCTGACCACGCTGCCGGCGGAGACGAAGCAGGTGATCGTCGTCGGCGCCAGCAGCTACACCACCACCTACGCCACGCTGGAGGCGTTCGTGCGGGTGCGGAGCACCTGGCAGCCGGCCTCGGCGTCGTTGCCCGCCCGGATCGGCTCGAAGGGCTTCAGTGACAACCACGTGGAGGGTGTGCCGACCACGCCGACCGGCGTCTACTCGATCGGCCCCACCATGTACGGCATCGCCGCCGACCCGGGCGTGCGGTTCCCCTACCACCGGCTGGTCAGCGGTGACTGGTGGAACGAGAACCCGTCGTCGGCGCTCTACAACACCTTCCAGCACAGTTCGACCAACCCGGGTGGGGCCAGCGAGGCACTCTGGAAGGAGGTCCCCGCGTACACGCACTTCGCGGTGATCACCTACAACATGCCGCCGAACGTGCCGAAGCCGGTGCCGAACGCGGGCAGCGGGATCTTCCTGCACCAGTTCAGCACCAGCGCCGGCAACGCCACCGCCGGTTGTGTCTCCCTCGCCCACGATCACCTGGTCGACGTGCTCAACTGGCTGGACCCGGCGCTGTCACCACGCATCGTGCTCAGCCCGTACGCCCAGCTCAGCCGATACTGAGAGCCGCTGCGGCTCAGCCCGCCTCGCGCCGGACGATCGCCACCGCCACCCGGCAGAACTCGTCCATGTCCGGGTTGAAGCCGGCAGCGATGTCGGGATGCAACCCGGAGCGGGTCTCCTCCAACAGCCGCTGACAGACCTGCTCGACCGGTTCGCCGGCATAGCCGGAGCGGACCCGCTCGGTGGCCGCCTGAAGCGCCGAGGTCAGCTGCTCCTCCAGCGGGCCGCGCAGCTTCTGCTGCACAGGATCGAGCCCGCGGGGGTCGAGCGTGACATGTGGCTCCGACATCGGTGCTCCCTTCGTCGGCGTCCGCGATACCCCACCGCGGACGTCGGTCAAACCCCTGTCGGTACGGCGGCGACCCGCACCTGGTACGAGAACTCCTCGGCCGGCTCCTCGTGGTACGACAGCCGGCGGATCTGCCGGTCGTCGTCGTAGAGGGCGACATCCACCAGCACACCGAGATGGGTGAGGCCGATGCTCGACACCCGCTTCTTGTCCTGCAACACCGCGCAGACGCCGCCGAGAAGGGTGCTGGCGTCGGACGTACGGTGCCCGGGCGGGCAGCGCAACACCAGGTCCACCTCGATCGGCCCGGGCAACGGCGTCCAGCCGGTGCGCTGGGCCGCGGCGAGGGCGGCCTGGAGCAGGGTGCGGACCCTCGTCGCCTGCCGGTGCCCGGCGGCGAAGATGGACAACGCTTCGGTCTTGACCGGTGGCAGGCCGCTCACCTCGAACGTCAGGGCGAGAGCGCGGGTGTCCTGCACGACGGCACCTCCTCGTTGGGACGATCCTGCCGAAACGGGGGAGCGGCGGTGGGACGTTCCCGCGATTACCAACCGATCGGGCAGGCATGGGTAGGCCGGAGGCGTGTCGACGGCGGCGGCGAACGCGCCAGCTACGGCGCTAGGAAAACGCTAGCCGACGACGCCCGCGCTGGGTAGTCGGTCGTTCACCCGGTGGGGCGTGGTGCGAAGGCGCAGAACTCGTTGCCCTCGGGGTCGGCCAGCACCCACCACCAGTGCGCCTCGTCGATCGGCTCCCGCAGCAGCGTCGCGCCCGCCGCGATCAGCGCCATCGGCTCCGGCTCGGCCAGCTCGACATCCCAGTGCATCCGGTTCTTGACCGTCTTGGGCTCGCTCACCCCGTCGAAGACCCACTGGTCCCAGGGCAGGCCGGCGGACCCGAGCACCATCGCGTCGATCGTTCCGTGTTCGGCGGTGCCGCCGAGCACGCCGGCCCACCAGGTCGCCTGGGCGGCCGGGTCGAGCGCGTCCACCACGAGCTGAAACGGCCCCGGTCGGCTGTGGGCGTCGGCCGCGAGCGCGCAGAACTCGTTGCCGTCCGGGTCGGCCAGCACCCACCGGCCGTCGTCGTTCGGCTCGCGGACCAGTCGGGCGCCGTCCGCGAGCAGCGGCGCCGGGTCCGCGCCGGGCAACCGCAGATCCAGGTGTACGCGGGTCCTGCCGACCCGAGGCTCCGGCACCTTGTTCACCCAGATCGACTCCGCGGGTGAGCGCGCGGAGCGCGGGTCCACCCGGGTGTCGTCGTCACCGGCGTCGGCCACGTCCCCGTCGAGCATCCGGGCCCAGAAGGCACCCAGTGCGAGCGGGTCGTTGGCGTCCAGGCAGAGGTCCTTGAAGCGCGCGATCATCGTGTCAGCATGCCTGGTCCCAAGGGGTGCCCGCGCGCGTTGAGAGGGGAGTCCCCGCACGACGCCGCGACCGAGCCGAGCCGAGCCGAGCCGGGCGGGGCTGGGCCGCGATCTTGCACTTACTGTCCCGACGTAGGCGGCATTCCACGCTTTTCGACGACCGAAACTGCAAGATCGGCGGGGTTGGCGGGGCCGGGGCGGGTTAGTGCTGCTTGGCGTACGTGATGAAGGCCTTCCAGGCTGTGGGGTCGACGTGCAGGGTGCCGCCGTCACGGTCCTTGGTGTCGCGCACCAGCACCACGCTCGGCAGGTTGTCGGCGACCTCGACGCAGGAGCCGCCGTTGCCGCCGGACCGGGTCGACTTTCGCCACTGTGGGGTCAGCATGCCCATGACTTCGCCACTTCCTTGATCAGCTCGGTTGACTGCCGGCGGGGGAGCGCCTCGCTCCGCACGATCTCCCACGTCTTCGCCAGCTTAGCGACGTCGGTTGGCGCATCGACGAACTGCGCGGTGAGCTGGTTGTCGGCGTGGGCCACCCGCTCGCCGTCCGGCATCTCGGCGATGATGAACTGACCGGCCAGCCCCAGATACATCCCAGCATCCGTCGGGACGATGTGCACCTGGATATGCTCCGCCACCGCCAACTGGGCCAGGTGCTCGCACTGCTCGACCATGAGGCCCGGCTGGTCGAGCACCGGCCGGCGGAGCACCGCCTCGTCCAGCACGGCGATGAGTTGCGGCGGGCGCGGGCGTTGCAGGATCGCCTGGCGTTCCAGCCGGGAGGCGACGATCCGGTCCACATCCTCGGGGTCGAACCGGCCACCGGCCAGCGTCGCGCGAGCGTAGCGCTCGGTCTGGAGCAGGCCCGGCACGTACGCCAATTCGAACCAGCGCAGCGTGGTCGCCTCCCGCTCGAACTCGATCCACTCGCGAAGCCAGGCCGGCTCGGCGTCGAGCCGGGCCAACCCGTCGAGCATGCGGAGGAAGCGTCCGCCGGTCTGGTGGCGGGTGTCGACCGCCCTCATGTACTCCTTCGTGGGCGGTCGCCCGCCGGTCTCCACCGAGCTGACGTGTGAACCCGAATAGCCGATGCCTCGGCCGAAGTCGTCCTGACTGAGCCCTGTTTCCGCCCGGAGCAGGCGCAACTCCTCCAGCACGTAGTCGGTGACGGTCCCCATCGATTCCCCAACCTTCGCTCAGTCTGGCTCGGCGTGTCCCTCATGGGTGCTCACCTGGACCGCTGAGCTGCACGGACGGCGCGAGCACGTATCGAAGGTAGTCGCGTCATCACCAGACTGTCACCAGTGGCGGGTCCGCTGGTGGCCGGAATGGCGGCGGCAGGCTCTGCACCCGGGGTCGCTCCCGTCTTCCCCTTGCGGGAGCGGCCCCTTCACCCACCTTCAGGAGGACGATGTGCTGAGCCCTTTGGTGCGGTGGCGGTGATGGTTGTGGTCCGGCCGCCCGTCCCGCACGTCGCCATGCGCCCGCTCTGGCGGTGCCGCAACTGTGGCACCGAGTGGCCGTGTCAACCGGCCAAGCTGGCCCTGCTGACGGAGTACCGGGCCAACCGGACCGCACTGTTGATCTATCTCGGCACTCTCATGCACGAGGCGACGAGCCAGCTCACCCAACTCCACCCGGATCATCCGCCGGCCCGGATGACCGAACGCTTCCTCTCCTGGGCCAGGGCCCGGCGCTGACGGTCGGCGTGCCGTCGTTCAGCCCGGAAAGTCAGGCGACGGGCCCGCGCCTCGGCCACACCCTGCTCGCTGACGTGGATGCCGGCCAGGCTGGCGCTGCTCGTACCGTCAAGCGGGTTTGACTCTGGTGGCATTCGGGTGCGGGCGTTGGCGGCGGTCCGGGCGTGAACTTCCGTTGTAACAGCCAGGTTTCGTGGCTTCACGGGTGGGGCAGAGTACCCGCTACAGAGCATCTGGGCCGGTGTTTCCGCAGCTTGCCGACTCGGAATCGGCTCGCCGTGCGCCGGGGCACGGATGCCCTCCCCGGTCTTTCGCCGAGGAGAGGGGAAGGGCGATGACGGACCCCGAAACGGCTCGACAGCGACGCCGGCCGGTAGCACGGCTGGGCGCGGCGGCCGCCGCGCTGGCACTCGTGGCACCGCTGGCCGCGTGCGGCGCGGACGACGCTGGTGGCCCACCGACGATCAACCTGTACTACCCGCCCGAGCAGAACCTGCAGAAGGTCGTCGACGACTGCAACGCGCAGGCCCAGGGACGGTACGAGATCGCCTACCGGGTGCTGCCCCGGCAGGCCGACGACCAGCGGGTGCAGATGGTGCGCCGGCTGGCCGCCGAGGACAGCGGGATGGATCTGCTCGGGCTGGACGTCACCTGGACCCAGGAGTTCGCCAGCGCCGACTGGATCCGCGAGTGGACCGGCCAGGACAAGGCCGAGGTCGAGCAGGGCACCCTCGCCGGGCCGTTGGACACCGCCCGCTACAAGGACAAGGTGTACGCGGCGCCGAAGAACACCAATGTCCAGCTGCTCTGGTACCGCAAGGACCTGGTGCCGCAGCCGCCGACCACCTGGGACCAGATGATCAGCGCGGCCCAGCAGCTCAAGGACCAGGGCAAGCCGTACCAGGTGCTCACCATGGGCGCGCAGTACGAGGGCCTGGTCGTCCTCTACAACACCCTCGCCGAAAGCGCCGGCGGGAAGATCCTCAACGACGACGGTACGAAGGCCGTGATGGACGAGGGCACCGTCCGGGCGTTGGAGCAGCTGAAGAAGTTCGCCACGTCGGGCGTGACCTCGCCGTCGTTCAGCAACGCCACCGAGGACCCCGTTCGGCTGGAGTTCCAGTCCGGCGAGGGCGCGTTCCAGGTGAACTGGCCGTTCGTCTACCCGGCTCTCCAGGAGGCGAACCCGGACCTGGCCAAGCAGGTCGGCTGGGCTCGGATCCCGGGCATCGACGAGGGCACCCCCAGCAAGGTCACCATCGGTGGGGTCAACCTGGCGGTCAGCTCCTACTCCAAGCACCCGGAGCAGTCCTTCGAGGCGGCCCGGTGCATCCGCAGCGCCGAGCACCAGAAGTTCTCCGCCATCAACGACGGTGTGCCGCCGACCATCGAGGCGGTCTTCGACGACCCGGAGATGACCGAGGCGTACCCGATGAAGGACACCATCCTGGAGGAGCTGAAGGAACCGGCGACGCGTCCGCTGACCCCCGCCTACCAGAGCATCTCCACAGTGATGTCGGCGATCCTGTCGCCGCCGTCCGGCATCCGTCCGCAGCAGACCGCCGACGAGCTGCGCGACGCCATCGCCGACGCCCTCCAGTCCAAGGGGGTCCTGCCGTGACCCGGCCCGCCACCACCGAAACGCCGGACCAGACCGACGGCCCGCGCGCCACAGTGCCCACCCAACGCGGCAGCCGTCGCAAGCCCCCGTTGAGCGAGAACAAGAAGGCCGAACGCCGGCTCGGTCTGCTGCTCTGCGCGCCGGCCGCGCTGGTCATGATCGCGGTGACCGCGTACCCGATCATCTACTCGGTCTGGTTGTCGTTGCAGCGCTTCGACCTGCGCTTTCCCGACCAGCGTGAGTTCATCGGGCTGGAGAACTACGTCACCGTGCTCACCAACGAGTTCTGGTGGACCGCGTTCGGGGTGACCATGCTGATCACGGTGGTCACCGTCGCCGTCGAGTTGGTGCTCGGCATGGGCCTGGCGATCATCATGCACCGCACCATCGTCGGGCGCGGCCTGGTCCGGACCTCGGCGCTGATCCCGTACGGGATCGTCACAGTGGTCGCCGCGTTCTCCTGGCGGTACGCCTGGACGCCCGGCACCGGCTACCTGGCCGACCTGTTCAGCGACGGCGCGCCACTCACCGAGCGGGCCAGCTCCCTGGCGATCATCATGCTGGCGGAGATCTGGAAGACCACCCCGTTCATGGCGCTGCTGCTGATGGCCGGACTGGCGCTGGTCCCGGAGGACCTGCTCAAGGCGGCCTCCACCGACGGCGCGACCGCCTGGCAGAAGTTCACCAAGGTGATGCTGCCGGTGATGAAGCCGGCGATCCTGGTCGCGTTGCTGTTCCGCACCCTGGACGCGTTCCGGGTCTTCGACAACATCTTCGTGTTGACCGCCGGAGGCAACGAGACGTCGTCGGTGTCGATGCTCGCCTACAACAACCTGATCCGGGGTCTCAACCTCGGCATCGGCTCGACGATGTCGGTGCTGATCTTCATCACCGTGGCGATCATCGCCTTCGTCTTCGTGAAGCTGTTCGGCACCGCTGCTCCCGGCAGCGACGACGGGGAGAGGCGCTGACATGGCTGTCGAAACCACTACCAGGGCAAAGCTGCGCTGGGGTCTGCTCGACGTCCTCGTGGTCGTCTTCGCGCTGGTCCCGGTGCTGTGGATCGCGTCGTTGTCGTTCAAGACGCCGGCGACCCTCACCGACGGGAACTTCATCCCGCGGGAGTGGACGTTGGACAACTACCGGACCATCTTCGACACCGACCAGTTCGTCCGGGCGCTGGTGAACTCGATCGGCGTCGCGCTGATAGCCACGCTGGTCGCGGTCGTGCTCGGAGCGATGGCCGCGTACGCGATCAGCCGGCTGGACTTCCCCGGCAAGAAGCTGCTGGTCGGCGTCTCCCTGCTGATCGCGATGTTCCCGCAGGTGTCACTGGTGTCGCCGCTGTTCGAGATCGAGCGTCAGCTCAAGATCTTCGACACCTGGCTGGGGCTGATCCTGCCGTACATCACCTTCGCGCTGCCGCTGGCGATCTACACGCTGTCGGCGTTCTTCAAGCAGATCCCGTGGGACCTGGAGAAGGCCGCGAAGATGGACGGCGCCACCCAGGGGCAGGCGTTCCGGCGGGTGATCGCGCCACTGGCCGCGCCCGGGCTGTTCACCACGGCGATCCTGGTCTTCATCTTCTGCTGGAACGACTTCCTGTTCGCGATCTCGCTGACCTCGACCGAGCGGTCCCGCACGGTGCCGGCCGCGTTGTCGTTCTTCACCGGGGCGTCGCAGTTCGAGGACCCCACCGGGGCGATCTGCGCCGCCGCCGTGGTGATCACCGTTCCGATCATCCTGTTCGTTCTCTTCTTCCAGCGTCGCATCGTGTCCGGTCTGACCTCCGGCGCGGTCAAGGGATAGGTGGGTAGTCATGGCTGACATCGTGCTGGACAAGGTGAGCAAGAGCTTCCCGGACGGGACCGTCGCCGTGCAGGACGTCGACCTGGAGATCGCCGACGGCGAGTTCGTGATCCTGGTCGGGCCCTCGGGCTGCGGCAAGTCCACCACCCTCAACATGATCGCCGGGCTGGAGGACATCAGCTCCGGTGAACTGCGCATCGCCGGGCAGCGGGTCAACGACAAGGCCCCCCGGGACCGGGACATCGCCATGGTGTTCCAGTCGTACGCGCTGTACCCGAACATGACGGTGCGGGAGAACATGGCGTTCCCGCTGCGACTGGCGAAGCTCGACAAGGAGACCATCGACCGCAAGGTCGACGAGGCGGCGAAGGTGCTGGAGCTGACCTCGCTGCTGGACCGCAAGCCGGCCAACCTCTCCGGTGGCCAGCGTCAGCGGGTGGCGATGGGCCGGGCGATCGTCCGCCAGCCGAAGGCATTCCTGATGGACGAGCCGTTGTCCAACCTCGACGCCAAGCTGCGGGTGCAGATGCGCACAGTGGTGTCCCGCCTGCAGAAGCAGCTCGGCACCACCACCGTCTACGTCACCCACGACCAGACCGAGGCGATGACTCTCGGCGACCGTGTGGTGATCATGCGCGGCGGCGCGGTGCAGCAGGTCGGGCCTCCCCAGGAGCTGTACGACCACCCGAAGAACCTCTTCGTGGCCGGCTTCATCGGCTCACCGTCGATGAACTTCCTACACGCCGCCGTGCAGGACGGCGAGCTGCACACCGCCCTGGGCACCGTGCCGATCGGTGACCGGATCCGCCGTGAGCTGGAGGCGGCCGACGCGCCCCGCGAGCTGATCCTCGGCATCCGGCCCGAGCACTTCGAGGACGCCGAACTGGTCGACGACGACACCCGTCGGCGGGGTCTGGAGTTCGAGGCGCCGGTGGACATCGTCGAGTCGATGGGCTCGGACAAGTACGTCTACTTCACCGTCGAGGGGGAGAAGGCCAGCGCCGCCGAGTTGGAGGAGTTGGCCGCCGACGCCGGCGCCGCCGACTTCGCCGGCGCCGGTGGCAACCTGGTCACCCGCCTGTCCGCCGAGTCCCCGGTCGCCGAGGGCCAGTCCCGCCGGGTCTGGTTCAACCTGGAAAAGATCCACCTGTTCGACCCGGCCAACGGCCGCAACCTGACCCTGCAGGAGGGCCGAGCAGCCGGCGCGCTCGCCGACTGACGACCTCCTTTCGCCGCCGATCTTGCACTTTCGGTTGTCGATACAGGTGGAATGCCCCTTGTGTCGCGACAGAAAGTGCAAGATCGGCGCGGCGGGGGGTGGGGCGCGGGGCGCGGGGCGGGGTGGGTGGGGTGCGTGTTCTGCGGGGTTCGGGTGGGCGTGGCAGGGTGGTCGTAGGTCGCGTCGTGGAGCGGGGGGCACATGGACCGACGATTGGCCGCGCTGGCCAACGCGCACGGTGTTTCCACCTGGTACGAGGATTGGCGGCACCGCCGCGTCGAGGTCGCACCGCGGACAGTGGTGGGTGTGCTGGGGCTGCTCGGCGTGGACGCCACCAGCCCGTCAGCGATCGCCGACGCGCTCGCCGCCGCCCGCGCGGTCGACCGGAACGCCCTGCCGGAGACGGTCGTGCTCACTTACGGTCGCGGCCGGGCGCTGCCCGGCCCGGGGATGGTGACCCTGGAGGACGGTGGCCGCCGCGCAGTCGACGGCGAGCTGCCGGCGGACCTGCCGCTGGGTTGGCACCGGCTGGCCTGCGCCGACCGCGAGGTGACACTGGTGGTGGTGCCGCGTCGGCTGCCGGTGCCGCCGTCGAGCTGGGGGTGGATGCTCCAGCTCTACGCGCTCACGTCGGAGCGTTCCTGGGGCATGGGAGACCTCGGTGATCTCGCCGAGTTCACCGGATGGGCCGGTGCCAACGGGGCGGGGCTGGTGCTGCTCAACCCGCTGCACGCGGTCGGGCCGGCGCACCCCGTGGCCACCTCGCCGTATTCGCCGGCCAGTCGACGCTTCGTCAACCCGCTCTACCTGCGGGTCAGCGACACCGCCGCGTACCGGGCGGCGGACCCGGCCACCCGGGCGGTGGTCGACGCGCTACGTCCCGACCGGGGGCCCCTGATCGACTACGACGAGGTGTGGGCCGCCAAGCTGCGCGCGCTGGAGTTGCTGCACCCGTACGCCCAGCCGGTGGACCTTGGCGCGGACCCGGCGCTGACCAGCTTCGCCACCTGGTGCGCGCTCGCCGAGCGGCACGGCAACGACTGGCGGGCCTGGCCGGCGGAACTGCACCACCCGGACGCTCCGGCGGTCGCCGAGCAGCGTCGGCGTCTCGCCGACCGGGTCGCCTTCCACGCCTGGCTGCAACACCTCTGCGACGAGCAGCTCGACGCCGTCACGGCGGCGGCAGGCTCGGCGGGGATGCCGGTCGGTGTCGTGCACGACCTGGCCGTCGGCATCGACCCGGGTGGCGCGGACGGGTGGCAGCTCGCCGACGTGCTGGCCCAGGGAGTGCGGGTCGGCGCGCCACCGGACGACTTCAACCAGCTCGGCCAGGACTGGGGGCTCGCCGCGTGGCGCCCGGACCGCCTCGCCGCAACCGGGTACGCCGCGTACCGGGACATGCTGCGCCGCGTCCTGCGGCACGCGGGTGGCCTGCGGGTCGACCACGTCGCCGGTCTGTGGCGACTGTGGTGGGTGCCGCCGGGCGGCGGTGCGGCCGAGGGCACCTACGTGCGCTACGACGCCGAGGCGATGCTGGGCATCCTCGCGTTGGAGGCGCACCGGGCCGGCGCGGTGGTGGTCGGTGAGGATCTCGGCACGGTCCAACCGGCGGTGACCCGAGGGTTGCGGGGGCGCAACATGCTCGGCTCGACAGTGCTGTGGTTCGCGCGCGACGAGGCCGGTGACTTCGTCCCGCCGGCCCGGTGGCCGCGCAACGCCCTCGCCACCATCTCCACCCACGACCTGCCCACCGCGCCGGGCTTCCTGACCGGTGAGCACGTGCGGGTGCGCGACGAGCTGAAGCTGCTCGGCACCGACGTGGCGGTGGAGCGGGCCCGGGCCGCCGCCGACCGGGACCGGTTGTTGGGCATGCTGCGCGCCGAGAACCTGCTGCCCGAGCCGACCTCGCGGCCACCGGCCGACACTGTCGCCTCCGCGGGTGCAGAGCAAAGGACGGATGCCGATTCGGCGCTGCCCGATGCGAGCTCGGCACCCGACGACGGCGAGGTGGTGGTCGCGATGCACGCTGCGCTCGCGGCCAGCCCGACCCGGCTGCTCGGCGTCTCCCTCTACGACGTGCTGGGCGAGGTGCGCCAACCCAACATGCCGGGCACTGTCGACGAGTATCCGAACTGGCGGCTGCCGCTGCCGGCCAGCGTGGCGCAGATCCGCGCGGACCCCCGGGTGGCCCGGATCGTCGACCTGTTCAGCGCCGCCCGCCCACGACCGGCCGACCCAGCACCGCCGCAGCGGTGACGCCGCGCGGTCAGGTCAGCCAGTCGAAGCGGGCCGGCAGCCCGAGGAATTCCGCGTAGCGCCCGAGTGCCTGCTCCACCCGGGCCCGCGCGGCGGCGTCGAGCGTCATGAGCGGCTGGATCGTCACGGTCACCGCCGTGCGGCCGATCTTGCGTTTCCACACGCCCACCACCCGACCGGAGCGGACCACTGTGGCCTGGAAGATGCCGTTGTTGCCCGGCACGACGGCCGCCTGGTGGGCGGGGTCGAGCATCAACGTGCGGTCCCGGTAGCCGAGCAGGTACTCGTCGAAGCCGGGCAGCGCCAACACGTCGTCCGGCGCGGTGCGTGGCGCGTCGGCCAGGGCCGCGTCGACGTACATCGCGGTGCCGTCGACGCGTACTGTGCTCAGCGCGTCGTCGGCGGCGGCCAGGCCGCGCCGGGCGTCGGTCAGTGTGAGGCCGCTCCACCCGGCGAACTCGCGGTCGGTGACCGGGCCGTGCCCGCGAACGTATCGGTGGGCGAGCAGGGCCAACGCCTCGTCCCGCTCCAGCCGGTGGGACGTGGGGGCCCACTCGTCGAGCAGGGCGAAGGTCTGCTCGGTGCCGACGTTCGGCGCCACGCAGGTCACGCCGCGCACGCTCGCATACCACAGCAGGTGGTAGCCACGTTGCCCGTCGGTGCCCAGGCCGGCCGCCCGCAGGGTGGCGAGGCACTGCGCGCGGGTGAGTCGACCGCCGCCGGCCAACGCGGTGCCGAGGACGTCCACCGCCCGGTCCGCGTCGGCCTCGCTCAGCCCCAGCTGCGCCCGCCGGGTCGCCACGCCGGCCAGGGACCGTACGCCCGTCACCTCCAGCATCCAGCGGGCATCGGCGGACGGAACGAGGTGCACGGTGCCCCGCATCGGCCAGGTGCGCAGCGCCTCACGCCGCTCCAGGGCCGCCTGCACGTCGGCCACGCCGTGACCGGGTAGCCGGACGCCCAGCGACCACAGCCCGCTGGCCAGATCCTGTGCCTGCATCGCGCCGAACCACTCGACCACCTCGGCGACGGTGCCGGGGCGGGTGCTCGGGTGCGGGCGCAGCAGCAGGCTGGTCATCCGCAGCGCCAGCGCGTCGGCCGCGCTGAGGTCGACAGGCATCCTGCGCTCCTTTTCATGGCCGGGCGGCCAGCCTAGGGCCGGGCACCGACACTCCTGCTGGTGGGAGGCGTAACGGCGGTCGTCGGGGGAATGCGGCTCGCCGGAAGTGCGCGCGCCGCGCGTACGGAAGGGAATCTCATGACTGCCGCAAGCGAGCCGGCGCGGGGCGCCGGCGTGACGGCCGGGTCCCGGGGCCATCGGGGGGACGCCCGCGCGAAGACGAGCGCCGCGGCGACCTTCGCCCTGGTGTTCGGGGTGGCCGCTCTGTTCAGCGTGTTGACGGCGATCCTCGCCTGGCTGGGGTTGGTGCTCGGCATCATCGGGATCATCCTGGGCATCGTCGGCCTCAAGATGGCGAGTCGACCCGGGGTCACCGGTCGTGGCGTGTCGATCGGCGGCCTGGTGCTCAGCATCCTGGCCGTGCTGATCGGGCTCGGTCTGGCCGCGGGTATCACCACGTTCGTCAACAACGAAAACGCTGTGGACCGCCTGCAGACCCAGGTCGACAAGCTGCGCGACAAGATCGACTGACCGCGCGGGCCGGTCTGGGCAGGCCCGCCACCCGTCCCGGCCGGCCACAGTAGGGTGGGCGGCGTGCTCCGCCAGGTCACCGCGATCCGTTACGTCACCCCGCTGCGCGAGGGTGGGTCGCTGCCGGGCGTGGTGGAGGCCGACGACCTGGGCACCTACGTGGCGAAGTTCCGAGGCGCCGGGCAGGGGCCCAAGGCGCTGATCGCCGAGGTGATCTGCGGTGAGCTGGCGCGACGGCTGGGGTTACGGGTGCCGCCGCTGGTGGTCCTCGACGTCGACCCGGTGATCGGGCGGGCCGAGCCCGACCAGGAGGTGCAGGAGCTGCTGCGCAGCAGCGGCGGCGCCAACCTCGGGATGGACTTCCTGCCCGGGGCGTTGGGCTTCGACCCGGTGGCGCACCCGGTCGACCCGGCGCTGGCCTCCCGGGTGCTCTGGTTCGACGCGTACGTGGAGAACGTCGACCGGAGCTGGCGCAACCCGAACCTGCTCGTCTGGCACCGGGAGCTGTGGCTCATCGACCACGGCGCCTCGCTGTACTTCCACCACAACTGGCCGCGCGCCGAGGCCGCCGTGCACCGTGCCTACCGCGCGGAGGACCACGTGCTGGCGCCGTACGCGTCGCGGCTGGCCGAGGCCGACGCCGAGCTGGCCCCCCAGGTCACCCCGGAGCTGCTCACCGAAGTGCTGGCCCTGGTGCCGGGGGAGTGGTTGACCGCCGCCGACTTCGAGACGGCCGACGCGGCGCGCGGCGCGTACCTGGAACACCTGTCCCGCCGGGTCGCCCGCACGGCCGACTGGCTGCCATCGGGGAGCGGGGCATGAGGCAACCCTTCGAGTACGCGCTGATCCGGCTCGTGCCCCGCATCGAGCGCGGTGAGCAGATCAACGTCGGGGTGTTGCTCTACTGCCAGCAGCGCGACTTCCTGGCCGCGCGGACGCACCTGGACGCCGACCGGGTGCGCGCGCTGGCGCCCGACGTCGACCTGCCGGCGGTGGCCGCGGTGCTCGACTCCTGGGACCGGACCTGCTCCGGTGACGGGCCGGCGACCCGGATGCGCCTCGGTGAGCGGTTCCACTGGCTGGCCGCGCCGCGCAGCACGATGATCCAGACCGGGCCGGTGCACACCGGTCTCACCGTCGACCCGGCGGCCGAGCTGGAACGGCTGATGGCGACCCTGGTCCGCTGAGCCGGAGCGGGGGAGCGGTGATCGTCCCCTGATCGCGCTACGCCAGCGCCGTTGCCGGCGGAGCGCGATCCCCCGTTCAGGTCCCCGGTGCGGGGCGGCGGCTCGATCCCGCCGGCACCGATGGCACCAGGATCGTCGTCCGGGCGTGGCGGCGGGCCGGAACGACCGGGAAGTTGCGGAAAACTTGAGCCGGCCGTGCCGGTAGCCGGCGGCCCCGGAGGCTGTCGTTAGAGCGCGTCCGCAGCGGGTAGTCGCGGGAGCTGATCCGAGACGAGAAGGGGACACTCTGATGGCTGCCCAGACCAAGGTAGCGGTGATCTACTACAGCGCCACCGGCATCACGTACCAGATGGCGCAGGCCGTGTGTGAGGCCGCCGGGGACGCCGGTGCCGAGGTACGCCTGCGCAAGGTGCGCGAGTTGGCGCCGGACGAGGCGATCCGCTCCAACTCCGGGTGGCAGGCGCACCACCTGGAGACCCAGGACGTGCCCGAGGCGATGATCGACGACCTGGCCTGGGCCGACGTGGTGATTCTCGGCGCGCCGACCCGGTACGGCATGATCGCCGCGCAGTTGAAGCAGTTCATCGACACGACCGGCCCGCTCTGGGCCCAGGGCGCGCTGGCCAACAAGGTCTACTCCGCCTTCACCTCGACGGCGACCTCGCACGGCGGGCAGGAGACCACGCTGACCTCGCTCTTCAACGTCTTCTACCACTGGGGCGGTGTGGTGGTCACCCCCGGTTACACCGACACCAGTCAGTTCATCGCCGGCAACCCGTACGGTCCCTCGCACACCAGCAACAACGGGGAGATCGCGCCGGACGCCGTGGCCCTCGGGGCCTGCGCGCTGACCGCCCGGCGTTCCGTGCTGCTGGGGACCGCGCTGAAGGCGGGTATGGCCGGCTGACCGAACGTGGGACGAGGGCGACCGGTGGCGCGGGCGGGGGCTCTCGGCCCGCCGCGCCACCGGTCCATCCAGCCCTACCCCCGGGCCGGGCCGACTATGCGCCTTCGCGGATCGCGGACAGCTCGTCCGGGCGTGACACGGGCAGCAGTTCCGTCAGCAGTTCGCTCAGCACGGCGAGCCCGTCGGGGCTGAGCACCGACTCCGCGTGGAACTGCACCCCGGCGAAGCCGCGGCCCCGCAGGGCGTGCACCGCGCCGTCGTCCGGGTCGCGGGCCAGCTCCACCGGCCCGTACGCGGTGGCCAGCCGGTCGGCGTCGGAGCGGGCGGTGAACGTCGAGTAGAACCCGACCCGGCGGGTGCGGCCGAACAACGACACCTCCCGCTGCAACCCCTGGTAGGGCGCGTCCCGGCGGTGCAGCGTCAGCCCCAGCAACCCGGCCAGCACCTGATGGCCGAGGCAGACCGCGAGGGTGGGACGGCCGGTGGTCAGCAGCCCGGTCAGCAGCGTGCGCAACGCCAGCATCTTCGGCTCGTCCGCGCTGCCCGGGTCGCCCGGCCCGGGACCGACGACCACCAGGTCGTAGTCGTCGACCGGGCCGCTCGCGTGCCAGGCACGGGTGGTCACCGCGAGGCCCAACGCGCTCAGTTGGTGGGCCAGCATTCTGGTGAAGGTGTCCTCGGCGTCCACGATCAACGCTCGGCGGCCGACCAGCCCGGGCAGTCCGGGCGCGTCCGGTGACCGCTGGTCCAGCCAGAACCGCGCGAGCGGTGCGTTGCGGGCGGCCAGCGCGTCGCGTACCGCCGGGTCGTCTACCAGCCGCGCGACCGGCCCGCGGTCGCCGACGGACGCCGCCGGCCCGAGGCCGAGCGCGGCCAGCACCCCGGCGGCCTTGGCGTGCGTCTCGGCCACTTCGCCGGCCGCCGTCGAGTGCCGGACCAGGGTCGCGCCGACCGGCACCCGCAGTCGGCCGGTGGGGGAGATCTCGGCGGTTCGGATCAGGATCGGGGCGTCGAGCGTCTGCCGGCCGGTCTCGTCGTGGCCGAGCAGTGCCAGCACGCCCCCGTAGTAGCCCCGGCCCCGGCGCTCGTGCCGGGCGATCACCCGGCAGGCGTTCTCGATCGGGCTGCCGGTGACGGTGGGGGCGAACATCGTCTCGCGCAGCACCTCCCGCACGTCGCGGGTGCCCCGCCCGGCGAGCAGGTACTCGGTGTGCGCCAGGTGCGACATCTCCTTCAGGTGCGGTCCGATCACCTGCCCACCCTGCTCGGCGACGGCGGCCATCATCTTCAGCTCCTCGTCGAGCACCATGTAGAGCTCTTCGATCTCCTTCTCATCGGCGAGGAAACGCAGCAGTGCCGCCCGGTCCGCGACGCCACCGGGGCAGCGGAAGGTTCCGCTGATCGGGTTCATCATCACCAGTCCGTCGTCGACGCTGACGTGGCGCTCCGGACTGGCGCCGACCAGCGTCCGGGTGCCGGTGTGGACCACGAACGTCCAGTACGCGCCGCGCTCGGCGATCAGCAGCCGGCGTAGCGCGGCCAGCGCGGCCGCCAGCGGTGGGCCCTGAACGGTGGCGTGCAGGGCACGGTGGATGACGAAGTTCGCGCCCTCACCGCGGCCGATCTCCTCGGACAGCACCCGCTGCACGGTCCGCGCGTACTCGTCGTCGCTGACGTCGAAGCCCGCGTCGGTGGTGCGCACCGGTTCGTCGGGCAGCGCGGCGAGGGCGTCGGCCAGCGTGATCCGTTGGTGCTCGCGGATCCGGAGGAACTCCAGCGGGGCGGCGTCGTCGACGCAGGCGAAGCCGCGTTCGGTGATCTGCCGGTACGGCACCAGGGCCAGCGTCCGCGCCCCGGGCGGGCCGGTCGGCAGCGGGAGGTCGGTGAGCTCTTCGACGGTGTCGACCGGGCCGGCAAACAGGTCCAGGTCGTCCGCGCCCTCACGGCGCAGAAGCGCGAAGGGGCCGGGGTCGACGCCGCTGGCGACGGCGGCGAGCAGGTCGGTCAGGTGGGTCATCGGATTCTCCGTCGGGCTGGGTGCCGCCGTCGGGCGGCCCTTAAGCCGGGAGATCCGGCGACCGCCTCGATGGCGGCCGCGTGGATGGAGCTACGCGCGGGAGATGGCCGCCGGGTCGGCGGGCCACCACACGGTCAACTGCGCGAGCATGTGATCCACCCTACGCGCCCGTCGGCCGGCTGGCACGGGGTAACTTGACCGGCGATGAACATTCTCGCGCTCGACCTGGGCACCTCCTCGGTACGCGGGCTGGTGCTGGACGCGGACACCCAGCCGCTGCCCGGCGCTCTGGCCCGCCGCAAGGTCGACCTCGCCATCGGCGACGACGGCACCGGCACGCTGTCCGGTCGGGACTATCTGGCCAGCCTGGTCGAGTGCCTGGACGAGTTGGCCGACTCGGGGCACCTGCACGACGTCGGCCTGGTGGCGGTCTCCGCCCAGTGGCACTCCGTGCTCCCGCTGGACCGCGACGGCGCTCCCCTGGGCCCGGTGGTCACCTGGCTGGACACCCGGCCCGCCCCGGTAGGGCGCACCGCGGGGCCGGCCGACCCGGACGGCTTCCACCAGCGCACCGGCTGCTGGTGGCACCGTTCGTACTGGTCGATGCGGTTGCCCTGGTTGCGGGAGCAGTCCGGCACCCCGATCGCCCGGTTCGTGGGTCTGCCCGAGTACGTGCTGGGCGAGTTGCTCGACTCGGCACCGATGTCGATCTCCCAGGCCTCCGGGACCGGTCTGCTGGATCTGCGCACCCTGCGCTGGGACGAGGAGGCGCTGACGCTGGCCGAGGCGCGGCCGACGGAGCTGCCGCCGCTGGGCGAGCTGGACTGGCACGGCCGGCTCCGGGTCGACCTGGCTCGTCGGTGGCCGCAGTTGGCGAAGGCCCGCTGGTCGCCGCCGGTGGGCGACGGTGGGGCGTCGAACGTCGGCTCGGGCTGCGTCGACCCGAGCCGGGTCGCTGTCACGGTGGGCACCTCCGCCGCCGTACGGCTGATGCAGCGGATCCCGGCCGGCGAGCCGATGCCGCGCCTGCCCGAACGGTTGTGGCGTTACCGGGTCGACCACGAGCACGTGGTGACGGGGGCCGCGTACGCCAACGGGGGCAACCTCTTCGCCTGGGCGAACCGGGAGCTGCGGTTGCCGCAGGGCGCTGAGCTGGACGCGGCGCTGGCGCTGGTGCCGACGGGTGGTGGCCGGCCGGCGAATCCCCGCTTCGGTGGCGACCGGGCGCCGGGGCTGGCCCCGGCGGGCAGTGGTGAGCTGCGCGGTCTGAGTTTCAGCACCACCTCGGTCGACATCCTGGCCGGGCTGATGCAGGGGTTGTGTGAGCTGGTCGCCGAGGATCTCGGGGTGCTGGAGTCCACCATCGACAAACCGGTCAGCGTGGTGTTGGGCGGCGGTGCGGTGGCCGCCTCGGTGTGGTGGCGGCAGGCCTTCGCGACCGCGCTCGCCCCGCGGCCGGTGTCGCATCAGCGCAACCCGGAGATCGGCGCCACCGGTGCCGCGTTGGTGGCGCTGGGGCGCTTCGGTGACGCGATCCAGCTCGCCGACATCGGCCGGACGGACGAGCTGGTTTTGCCGACCACGGCAGGACGTTCCCACCCGCAGTATCCTTCCTGAACCTCGGCCTCGCCCGGGCCGTTGACAGCGGTACCGAGCCTGGTTGGATGGACTGCGCTCCCCCGACCGTGGTGGACGCGGTAGGACGGAGGAGGCAGGGTGGCGGCAGGTCCCGACCCGGCGAACGGCGCGGTGTCGAACCATCGCCGACGTCGCTTCGATGTCCGGGTCGTTCCGCATCGGCGGCGGTCGCCGTTCCGGCTGCGCGACTGGCGGATGAGCACGAAGCTCGCCACGGTGCTGCTGGTGCCGTCGATGGCGTTCCTCCTGCTCGCCGGGGTGCAGACCAGCACCCTGGTGGGGCGGACGACGGCGTTGAACGACTTCTCCAGTCAGGTCGGCATCGGCCGGCAGATCACCGCGGCGGTGCACCAGCTTCAGCAGGAGCGTGACCGTTCGGCGGGGGAGCTGGGTGAGCTGCGTAAAGGTGGTGACCGGCAGGCCGCGGCAAACGACCTGAAGCCGTTGCAGGAGGCCACCGACAAGGCCATCGTGGACCTCAGCCGGGCCGCCGAGCCGTTGGCCGACGCGGACGCGTCCTGGCGGGTGGCCTTCTCCGAGGCGCTGGAGGCGTACGACCAGGTGGTCGACATCCGCTCGGCGATCCCACCGGCGGTGCTCAGCACCGAGACCATCCTGGGTAACTACCACCGGGCCGTCGGGGCGTTGCTCGACCTGCTCGCCGAACCGACGCCGGGGCAGGACCAGCCGGCGTTGAACGACGCGGTGCTGCGCTACGTCCAGTTGGCCCGGGTCAAGGAGCTGTCCTCCCGGGTGCGGGCCCAGCTCTACGCCGCCGCCCGCGCCGGTGCGTACGGCACCGAGGACCGGGTGATCCTCGCCGACCTGCGCGGTCAGCAACTCACCGCGCTCGGCGCGTTCCGGGTGGCCGCGACCAGTGAGCAGATCCGCCGCTACGACGAGACCTCGGTGTCGCCGATGTTCCTGGTCGCCACCGGGTTGGAGGAGCGCAGCCTGTCCTCCGGCGGTGCGTCGCCGCAGGTGCTGCCGTCGGAGCAGTGGTGGTCGGCCAGCCAGCAGCGTCAGGAGCTGCTGCGTCAGCTTGAGGCGGGGGTGCTCGACGACGCTGTCCGCCAGGCAGAGGAGGCCAGCGACGATCAGCTGCGGACGACCCTGCTGGTCGTCGGCGGGGTGGTCACGGTCCTGTTGGCCGCGCTGCTGATCTCGTTGCTCATCGGTCGCTCGGTCGCCCGGTCGATGCGGCTGCTGCGCAGCCAGGCGTTGCGGATCGCCCAGGTCGAGTTGCCGGACGCCCTGGACCGACTGAAGACCGTCACCGGTGGGGTGCCGCGCATCGACGTCGCGCCGGCGGTGGTCCGCTCACTCGACGAGATCGGCGAGCTGGCCGAGGCGTTCGTGGCGGTGCACCGCAGCGCGGTCACCGTCGCCGTCGAGCAGGCGCTGATGCGGCGCAACGTCAACGCGATGTTCGTCAACCTGGCCCGCCGCAGCCAGGTGCTGGTGGAGCGTCAGCTCGAACTGTTGGACGACCTGGAGCGCGAGGAGAGTGACCCGGACCAGCTGGAGAACCTGTTCAAGCTCGATCACCTGGCCGCCCGGATGCGCCGTAACGACGAGAGCCTGCTGGTGCTCGCCGGCACCGACTCCACCCGCCGGTGGAACCGGCCGGTCGGGCTCGGTGCGGTGCTGCTGGCCGCCGCCGCGGAGATCGAGCAGTACCAGCGGGTCCGGATCGAGTCGGTCGCCGACGTGCACGTGGTCGGGCACGCCGTCGGCGAGTTGGTGCACCTGCTCGCCGAGCTGCTGGAGAACGCCACGGCCTTCTCCCGCCCGGACACCGTCGTGGTGGTGACCGCCCGGGTCGAGGCGGGCGGTGCGCTGATCGAGATCGTCGACCGGGGTCTGGGTATGAGCCCGACCGCGTTGGTGCAGGCGAACGAGGTGCTGGCCACCCCTCCGGCCGCGGACGTCGCGGCGGTGGAGCGGATGGGGCTCTTCGTGGTCAGTCACCTCGCGTCCCGGTTGAGCGTCCGCGTGCGGTTGCAGGGCGGCGAGGACGGCCTGGTCGCCCGGCTCGCATTGCCCGCGGAGTTGCTGGCGCCGCCGGGCAACGTGGAGCTGGACGCGCCCCCGTCGGCGCGGATGCTGGCGGCGAGCGCGGCACGAGGGGTGGTTCCGCAGCCGGGGGCCGCCCGGCCGGCCGCTGCCCCGCTGGTGAACGGCGCGGTGCGGGACCTGCCGGTGGCTGGTCGCCCGCCGGGCGTCGGCGTGCCGCGTCAGGGCCGCCCGGTGCCGGTACGCGCCGAGGACGTGTTGACCCCCGCCGCCGCTCGCGGTGCCGGCGGGGGCTGGTATTCGCGGCAGGGTCCGGCGTCGGTGGTGCCCGCCGCGGCGGCGCCACCGACGATCCCGGTGACCGCCGGCACCAATGAGCGGGGATTGCCGGTGCGGGTGCCCATGGCGCAGTTGAGCGCGGTCACCCGTTCGGCACAACCGATGACGGCACCGACCCGCACCGACCCGGACCCGGAGGCGGTCGGCGGCATGCTCTCGCGGCTCTACAGCGGAGTACGGCGCGCCGAGGCTGAGGACACCACCGAGATACACGTGCCACCGTCCCAGGGGCACGACGAAGGGGGACGACGACAGTGACGACGTTGAGCCAGGAGGCGCGTGACCTGAGCTGGCTGGTGAGCGCGTTCGCGGAGCGGGTGCCGGGTGTGGCGCACGCGGTGGTGGTCTCCTCCGACGGGCTGCTGGTGGCGATCTCCGATCACCTGCCGCGTGACAACGCGGACAAGCTCGCCGCGGTGACCTCCGGGCTGATGAGTATCACCGCGGGCGCGGCCTCGATGTTCGACGGCGATGTCGTCAAGCAGACGGTGGTCGAGATGGGCCGGGGCTACTTCCTGGTGATGCAGATCCGCGACGGTTCGATTCTGGCCACGCTGGCCGCCGGTGACGCGGACATCGGCGTGGTGGGCTACGAGATGGCCCGGTTGGCCAAGCAGGCGGGGGAGATGCTCACCCCGGCCCTGCGGGCGGAGTTGCAGCAGGCGCTGCCCCGCTGAGTGAGCCGGCCGAGGCCCGGACGGTCGCGGCTCACCCGAGCCGAGCCGTCCGGGCCCGGGCGTCCGGGTGGCGGCGCGTTCAGAAGCCGCCGTCGGCGATGACCGAGCGGTACCAGGTGGCGGAGTTCTTGAGCACCCGACGCTGGGTGGCGTAGTCCACGTAGACGAGGCCCCAGCGCTGGTCGTAGCCCTGGTCCCACTCGAAGTTGTCGAGTAGTGACCAGACGTGGAAGCTCTCCAGCGGCACTCCCTCGGCGATGGCCCGGTGCGCGGCGGTGAGGTGGTCGCGCAGGAACCTGATCCGCCCGATGTCCTGGACGGTGTCGTCCGCGCCCAGGGTGTCCGGTGTGGGCAGCCCGTTCTCGGTGATGGTGAGCGGGATCGGCCCGTACTCGCGGGTGATCCGGGTCAGCAGGTCGTACATCCCCTCGGGGTAGATCTGCTGCCATTCGGCCTCGGAGGTCTCCCAGCGGTGCGTGGTGCCGCCGTCGCCGGTGACGTAGATCGGGGTGTAGTACTGCACGGCCAGCAGGTCGACCGGCGCGGAGATGGTCTCCAGGTCGCCGTCGCGGATGCCCTGGGCCATCCGGCTCTGCGGGCCCAGGTCGGCCAGCAGGTCCTCCGGGTAGCTGCCCTTGAGCAGGGAGTCGAGGTAGAGGCGGTTCTCGTAGGCGTCGTAGAGGCGGGCGGCCGCGGCAGCCTGCGGGGAGTCGTCGGCGGGGTAGCAGGGGTGCAGGTTGAGCGCGGGGCCGATGCGGCTGTCGCTGCCGGTGGCGCGCAGCGCGGCGACGGCGTACCCGTGGGCGAGTTGCAGGTGGTGGGCGACCAGGTAGGCGGCGTCCGGGTCCTGCCGCCCGGGGGCGTGGTGGCCGGTGAGGTAGCCGTTCTGCACCACGGTCTTGGGTTCGTTGATGGTGAGCCAGGCCGGCACCCGGTCGCCGAGGGCGCGGAAGACCACGTCGGCGTAGTCGGCGAAGCGGTGGGCGGTGTCGCGTGACTCCCAGCCGCCGGTGTCCTGGAGCGCCTGCGGGAGGTCCCAGTGGAACAGGGTGGCCATCGGGGTGATTCCGCGCTCGTGCAGGCCGTCGAGGAGGCGGCGGTAGAAGTCGAGGCCGCGTTGGTTGGGCGTGCCGGTGCCGTCGGGCTGGATCCGGGGCCAGGAGATGGAGAAGCGGTAGCTGCGCAACCCGAGGTCGCGCATGAGGTCGAGGTCCTCGGCGTAGCGGTGGTAGTGGTCGATGGCCACGTCGCCGGTGTCGCCGTTGCGGGTGCGACCTGGGACGCGGCTGAAGGTGTCCCAGACCGACTCGCCGCGCCCGTCCTCCTTGGCGGCGCCCTCGATCTGGTAGGCGGAGGTGGCCGCGCCCCAGCCGAAGTTGTCCGGGAAGCGCAGCGGGCCGGCGGGCCCGGTAGGTATCGACATGGATTCTCCTCATGGATACGGGGCCACCGACGAAGGATTCGGGAGCGCTCCCATGATAGGGCAGACGCTGCCGGCCGGTCAGCCGGCCGTCAGAACGGCCGGCGCTGACGGTTGGGAGGCGGGTGTGGGCCCCGAGCAGCGAACGAGGCCGTCCGGGCGGCGCGGCGCGCCTGTCCCGTCGGCCTCTTTTCCTATCGTGTACGGGGGTTTAGTGTGGGGACGGGGGAGGGCAACCCCCGTCCCCACCGTAACTGCACACACGCGGGCGGAATTTGGGTCCTGCCGTGCGTGTCGCGCGGGAGCCGGGCCACGCGAGTGGCTCTGGTTCCACCTCCCTCCCTGTGGCGGGACGATGGCTGACGACGGCGTCCGGGCTGGCCCGTCGTCGGCCCTCGGTCTGGTTCCCTGGGCTCGTCAGGACGACCCCAGTGATCTTCTTGTTGGAACCTTGTCGATGGAAGCGCTCCCATCGACCGATGTTGCGACTGTAACGCCCGTCACGCCTTTGTGAAAGACCCAAAACGAGATCGAAACAAGGAGCTGATCCAGCGCTCCGCGCGCTTGTTGTGGGAGCGCTTCCATGGCACACTGTCGATTCGACGCGACAGGAGCCACATCGCGTGAGGCGGGTCCACCGAGGGCAACCGGCAGCGCCAGCTCCGGTCACGGTCACCCGAGCGCAGCCGGCGGGACCCCCTCCCGTGCGGGCCGCGACCGCCCTACCCCGGCCGGGCCCGGGGAAGACCACCTTCCCGGCGCCTCGACATCCCCGCGGACCACCACCACCGCCGCGGGCAGGCGCCTCGCCGGGGACCATCCCGGCCTGGTCCGAGGAGACACCGCGCACATGAGACAACTGGCAATACGCCGCCGCGTGGCGCTCGCCGCCGCCGCGCTGCTCGCCATCGGCGGGGTGACCCTGCCTGCCGGCGCCGCACAGGCCGCACCGGCCTGCGACGTGGTCTACGCGACCAACGACTGGAACACCGGCTTCACCGCGAACGTCACCATCAAGAACCTGGGTGACCCGGTGAGCAACTGGACGCTCAAGTGGACCTTCCCGACCAGCGGTCAGCGGGTCACCCAGGGCTGGTCGGCCCGATACAGCCAGACCGGCAGCGAGGTCACCGCGACCAACGAGTCGTACAACGGCAACCTAGCCACCGGGGCCTCCACCACCATCGGCTTCAACGGCGCCCACTCGGGCAGCAACCCGAAGCCCACCTCGTTCACGCTCAACGGCACCCCCTGCAACGGCACCCCGGCCAACCAGCCGCCGACGGTCTCCCTCGGCCTGCCGAGCGGGCCGTTCACCGCGCCGGCCGACGTGCCGCTGACGGCCACCGCCAGCGACCCGGACGGGACGATCAGCAAGGTCGAGTTCTACCGCAACGGCTTGCTGATCAACACCGACACCTCCGCCCCGTACGCGTACACGCAGGAGGACCTGCCGGCCGGCAGCTACACCGTCCAGGCCAAGGCCTACGACAACGCCAACGGCATCGGGGTCGACGAGAAGGCGTTCACCGTCGGGGCCGCCACCGGCCCGACACTGGTCGCCACCCCGTCCGCGGTGAGCGTCGCCGAGGGTGGCAGCGCCACCTTCAACCTGAAGCTCAGCGCCGCCCCGACGGCGAACGTGCCGGTCACCCTCACCCGCACCGGTGACACCGACGTCACGGTCTCGCCGGCCACCGTCACGCTGACCCCGAGCAACTGGAACACCGGGGTCACCGTCACGGTCGCCGCGGCGGAGGACGCCGACACCGTCGGTGGCGCCGCCACCATCACCGCGTCCGCCACCGGTCTCGCCTCGCTGGCGGTCAGCGCCACCGAGATCGACAACGACACCCCCGGCGGCGACAACGCCTACACCGCGAAGTTCCTGGAGCAGTACGGCAAGATCAAGAACTCGGGCTACTTCAGCCCCGAGGGCGTGCCGTACCACTCGGTGGAGACGCTGATCGTCGAGGCGCCCGACCACGGCCACGAGACCACCTCGGAGGCGTTCAGCTTCTGGCTCTGGCTGGAGGCCTACTACGGCAAGGTCACCCAGAACTGGGCCCCGTTCAACAACGCCTGGACGGTGATGGAGAAGTACATCATCCCCACGCACGCCGACCAGCCAACTGCTGGGTCCGCGGGGACGCCGCAGTACGCCGCGGAGTACAACCTGCCCAGCCAGTACCCGTCGGCGCTGAACCCGAACGTCCCGGTCGGCCAGGACCCGCTCCGCTCGGAGTTGCAGTCCACCTACGGCACCGGCGACATCTACGGCATGCACTGGCTGATGGACGTCGACAACACCTACGGCTTCGGCCGCTGCGGTGACGGCACCACCAAGCCGGCCTACATCAACACCTTCCAGCGGGGCACCCAGGAGTCGGTGTGGGAGACCATCCCGCAGCCCTCCTGCGACACCTTCAAGCACGGCGGTCAGTACGGCTACCTCGACCTGTTCGTCAAGGACACCGGCGCCCCCGCCAAGCAGTGGAAGTACACCAACGCCCCGGACGCCGACGCCCGCGCCGTGCAGGCCGCGTACTGGGCGCTGACCTGGTCCAAGGCGCAGAACAAGCAGGCCGACGTCGCGGCCACCATCACCAAGGCCGCCAAGATGGGCGACTACCTGCGGTACGCGATGTTCGACAAGTACTTCAAGAAGATCGGCAACTGCGTCGGGGCCAGCACCTGCCCCGCCGGCAGCGGCAAGGACTCGGCGCACTACCTGCTGTCCTGGTACTACGCCTGGGGCGGCGCGTACGACGCCAGCCAGAACTGGTCCTGGCGGATCGGCTCCAGCCACAACCACTTCGGCTACCAGAACCCGTTCGCGGCCTGGGCGCTGACCAACACCCCGGAGCTCAAGCCGCAGTCGTCGACGGCGGTCGCCGACTGGACCAAGAGCTTCGAGCGGCAGCTGGAGTTCTACACCTGGCTGCAGTCCGCCGAGGGTGGCATCGCCGGTGGCGCCACGAACAGCTGGGACGGTAGCTACGCCCAGCCGCCGGCCGGCACCAGCACCTTCTACGGCATGTTCTACGACGTCGACCCGGTCTACAACGACCCGCCGTCGAACCAGTGGTTCGGAATGCAGGCCTGGTCGATGCAGCGCATCGCCGAGCTGTACCAGCAGACCGGCAACGCGAAGGCCAAGGCGCTGCTGGACAAGTGGGTGCCCTGGGCGATCGCCAACACCACCCTCGGCACCAACTGGTCGATCCCGTCGGACATGGCGTGGACCGGTCAGCCGACCACCTGGAACCCGTCCAACCCGCAGCCCAACACCGGCCTGCACGTCGAGGTCATCAGCAAGGGCCAGGACGTCGGTGTCACCGCCGCCTACGCCCGGATCCTGATCGCGTACGCGGCCAAGTCGGGCAACGCGGCGGCGAAGACCACCGCCAAGGGGCTGCTCGACGCCCTGTCGGCCGCCAGCGACGCCAAGGGTGTCTCCACCACGGAGACGCGCGGCGACTACCGGCGCTTCGACGACGTGTACAACGCGTCCACCGGGCAGGGCCTCTACGTCCCGTCGGGTTGGACCGGGAAGATGCCGAACGGCGACGCCATCGCCGCCGGCAAGAGCTTCCTCGACATCCGGTCCTTCTACAAGAACGACCCGGACTGGCCCAAGGTGCAGGCGTACCTGAACGGTGGTCCGGAGCCGACCTTCAACTACCACCGGTTCTGGGCGCAGGCTGACGTCGCCATGGCGTACGCCGACTACGGCAGCATGTTCCCGAACGGCTGAGACGACCCGGGGTGGGTGGCGTGGACCGCCCACCCCGGGATTCGACCCCGGTCCGGGGAACGACGGACCGGGGTCGGCGGGACGGCCTGACACCCACGGTCAGGCCGGGGTGGGCCGGCCATCTGGCCGACGCAGCGGATCGGCTGGCCCACCCCACCGCCCGGACTGGAGCCAGCCGCGAAAAAGCCCAGAAATTCGGGCCGTCGCGGGATCACACCGAGGTCTGTGACGGAGTAACGTACGTCACCGGAGAGGCCGCTCCCCCCGTGGCGGCCTCTCCACTTTTTTTGCCCCGAGTCCGGCCGGCGGGACCGGCTGTCAGCGCGGCGGCACGACCGGGTGACGCAACCCCGGGTGCCCGGCCGGCAGCGAACGCCGCAGCACCAGCCAGCTCAGCGCCAATGCCGCCGCGACCAGTGGCCAGGTCAGCGCCACCCGGGCCACCACCAGCGCGAGCACCTGCCCACCCAGGTAGAGCGGCACGAACACGGCCACCCGCAGCAGGTAGGTCACCGTCCACACCCAACTGGCCCGGCCGTAGCCGCGCAGCAGCGCCGGGTCGCGCCGCCACCGGGCCCGCTGGCCCAGCACCGCGCCGACCAGCACACCGAGCAGTGGCCACCGCACCACGATGCTGACCGTCCACGCCAGAGCACTCGCGGCGTTCGACAGCACCTGGATCAGAAAGAAGTTCTCGGCCCGGCCGGTGCGCACCGCGATCAACGCCGCGACGCAGACGGCCAGCAGCCCGATCAGCACCGAGCGCGGCCGGTCACCCCGGCGCAGCCGTACGCCGGCCACCACCGCGCCCACGGCCAACGCTGCGCCGACCCCGCCCCACAGCGACTCGCCGCCCAGCAGCCAGCCCACCGCGAAGGCCAGCGGCGGCAGGGTGGCGTCGATCGCGCCGCGTCGCCCGCCCAGCAGATCCGTCAGCGACTCGGCCCGCGCCGGCCCACCCGGGCCGGTGTCGCCGCCCGTCGGCACCGGCCCCGCCGGCCCCAACTTGTCGCCTTCACCCTGCTCCGGGCCGGTCTCGGTCGGGCCGCTGTCGCGCTCCGGTACTCCGCTCACCACCGCCTCCTCGCCTCCGGCACAACTTAACCGGCAGATGGTGGCGGGCCACCGGTCGGACCGCTGACACCTGCCGCTACGGTGTGCGGATGCGCGCGACGGCACGGGGTTGGACCGCTGTCTGGTTGGTCGTACTGGCCCTCGTCCAGGCGGCCGCCTTCCTCGCCGTGTGGCGGGTGGCCGTGCACTCCGAGATAGGTCAGTGGGTGGACACGGTCGCCCTCACCGGCAACCGGATCGGGCAGGACACGATCGACGGTCCCGTCGACAAGATCCTCAACGCGATGTCGGTGGTCTCGCTGCTGGCCGTCACTGCGACGATCGGGTTCATCGCGCTGATCCGGGGGCGGATCGCCCTGGCGATCACCGCGACCCTGCTGATCGCGGGAGCGAACGTCACCACCCAGTTGCTCAAGTACGGGCTGAACCGGCCCGACTACGGTGTCGACCCGGAACGCGCCGCGGTGGGCAACAGCCTCCCGAGCGGGCACGCCACGGTGGCCGCCTCGGTGGCGGTCGCGCTGATGCTCGTGCTGCCGCGCAAGGTGCGAGCCGTCGGTGCCTTCATCGGTGCCGGGTACGCCGCCGTCGCCGGAGTCGCCACCCTCTCCGCCGGCTGGCACCGACCCAGCGACGCCGTCGCCGCGTACCTGGTGGTGGGTGTGTGGGCGGCGTTGGCCGGGTTGCTGCTGCTGGTCACCCAGCGGGAGCAGGCCGAGATCGCCCCCGGCGACGCGCACCGGGTCGCGGCGCTGGTGCTCGGGCTCGGTGGTGTGGTTGCCCTGGTGGCCTGTGGGCTCTCTCTGTCCTGGTTGCTCGACCTGCGCGACGTCGGGCCGGAGGAGCTGGCCCGCCGACCTCTGTTCGTCGGGTACGCGGGCAGCGCCGCCGGGATCGCCGGCACGATGGCGGTGGTGATGGCTCTGGCGCTCACCGTCGTGCACCGGCTGGTGCCCCGGGTCAAGGGCTGAGCCCGCCAGCGTAGCCACCTGGGCGGCCGGGCGGGGTCAGCTCGCGGCGCGGGGTGCGGGGACGTGCGGGGCGACACCGCGCAGGTGGGTGAGCACCACCGGGTCGATGCGGCCCGGCACCAGCCGCTCCTCCAGGTTCTCCAACCCGGCCCAGGAGATCAACGCCGCTTCCGTGCCGTCGGCGTGCACCGGGTGGCCCAGCGCGCCGAGCAACGCCGCCACCTCGGCGGCGACCGCGCCGCTCAGGTCGAGCAGGGTCGCCGGGTCGGGTCGGCCGAACAGCATGGTGTGCACAGTGAGCAGCCGGCCCAGCTCGGCGACCGGGTCCGGGTGGTCGTCCACGCGCAGGTCGACCACCACGTCGCTGGTGCCGCCGTACCCGCCGCCGCGCTCGACCACCAGCAGACCGGCGCTCTGCCGGCCCCGCCGGTCGCCGCCGGCCTCGTCGCCGGCCCGCAGCGCGGCGACCAGCCGCTCGGCGAACGGCAGCGCCGCTCCCGCCTGCCAGGCCGCCCCGAGAGCGTCGACGACCTCCGGCCCGGTGAGGATGTTGCCCTGCGCGGCCCAACCGTCGCCGGTCCGCCCGCCGGCCCACGGATGGCAGGCCGGCCCGGTCCAGGTGGCACCCGCACCGGTGGCCCCCACGACGCCGAGTTGGCGGTGCTCCCGCTCGGGGTCGGCGGCGATCAGCCCGGCTACCACGTCGGCGGGGGCCACCCCGGTGCGCAGCAGGGTGAGGCCCTGCGGGCGGTAGGCGAGGTTGACGTGGGCCTGGGTGGCCAGCGCGCCGACCTCGGCGGCGGCGGCCGGGACCAGCGCCCCGGCGGCGAGGAACTTGCTGGCGACGGCGACGCCGTGCAGGCGGCCGTCGGCGGAGCGGGCGACGAGGGAGAAGGTCACCGGCCGAGAGTAACCGGCCGGCCCGGCGTGACATCGACGCGCGAGGCTCAGAAGGGTGGCGCGGCGGGCTCCGGTGGGGCGCCCCGGGCCCGACGGGCGTCGAGCAGCGCGACCGCGGCCAGCACCAGCGCCCCGACAGCGGCCGCGACCACACCCGGCAGGAACAGCAGCGGCACCGACGACGCCACCAGCACCGTGACGGCGATCCACCGGGACGGGGAGACCCGCGCGAACACCTCGTACTCCAGGCGGGCGCGCCCGGCCAGGAACAGCGCCGGACCACCCAGGACCATGGCCAACCACGGCCCCGGGATCCGCTCCAGCGGATGCTCGATGATCAACTCGTATCCGATCGCGGTGGCAGCGAGGCCGATCACCATCACCAGGTGGGTGTCGGCCGCCGACCGGCCGATGGTGGCGGGGTGTCGGGCCTTCATCACCGCCTCGCCCAGGATCCGCCCGGCCCGCTGCACGTAGATCCGCCACAGCATGATCGACGTGGCCAACGCCAGCGCGAACGCCCACGCGTGTGACATCTCGTACGGCACCTTGCTGTACGCGAAACCCGCCACCAGGATCGTCTCGCCCAGCGCGACGAGGAAGAACTGCTGGTACCGCTCGGCCAGATGCTCCCCGGCGATCTCCCACTTTGAGATCGTCGAACGGCCCAGGCCGGGCACCGGCCAGCCGCAGCGGGCGGCCAGGTACTCGATGGCCAGCGCCGCCGACCAGAGCACCACCTGCGCGTTGGTCTCCAACAGGGCACCGCTGATCCAGAGCACCCCGCTGACGGCGAAGACCACCGCCATGCGCACCTTCAGCCGGCGGTACGGGTGCGGTCCCAGCGCGATCGACAGGATCACCGGCCGGGTCACCTGCGCGACCACGTAGGCCACCGCGAACATCAGCGCGGTCTCGGTGAACGCCCGGGGGATCGCGACCCCCATCAACATGCTGCACACCAACGCGGTGATCACCACGGTCTGCAGCGGCACCCGGTACGGGTCGTACCGGCTCGTCGTCCACGCCGTGCCCTGCCAGACCGCCCAGAGCGCGAGCAGCAACAGCAGCGTCTTGCCGCTGCCGGTGACCGTCGCCCAGCCGTGCTCCCGACCAGGGTCCTCGGTGAGATCCTCGAACGCGCGCGCCGAGATCCGGGTCAGCGCGAAGACGAACACCAGATCGAAGAAGAGTTCCAGAAAGGTGGCCCGGCCGGGCGGGGTCGCCGCAGGGACCGGCTCCAGGTGTCCCGCTACCCTGGAACCCATGGTCAGCGGCCTGCGCCGTCGGTCCGGTCCACCTCGAAGTCGTAGCACCCTGCGCTGAAGCGCACCGTCGGAACCGGCGATTCTGCCCAACCCGGGGATCTTGCTCGGGCCTGCGTCAACGGGCACGATCGACCGGTGACGAATCGATGGGGCATGACGGTGCCGCTGAGCGGGATCGCGCTGGCGCAGCACGACGCGGCCTACGCGGCCCTCGACCGGGCCGGGTTCACCGACGTCTGGTCGTCCGAGGTCGCCGGGACCGACGCGTTCACCCCGCTGGCGCTCGCCGCGGCCTGGCAGCCAGGGTTGCGGCTCGGCACCGCGATCACACCGGTCTTCACCCGAGGCCCCGGTCTGCTGGCGATGAGCGCGGCGGCGCTGGCCGAGGCCGCGCCGGGCCGGTTCTCGCTCGGCATCGGCGCGTCCTCACCCGTGCTCGTCCGGGACTGGAACGCCGTGCCGTTCGACGAGCCGTTCCGCCGCACCCGAGACGTGCTGCGCTTCCTGCGCGCCGCGCTGGCCGGCGAAACCGTCGACGAGGCCTACGACACGTTCACCGTCCGCCGGTTCACGCTGGAACGACCGCCGGCGGTGCCGCCATCGATCCTGCTCGCCGCGCTGCGCCCGGGGATGCTCCGGCTGGCCGGCGCGGAAGCCGACGGGGTCATCCTCAACTGGCTCGGCGCCGACGACGTGCCGCGCGCCCTCGCCGAGCTGGGCGAGCGCCGCACCGGCTTCGAGGTCGCCGCCCGGATCTTCGTCTGCCCCACCGAGGACACCGCGTACGCCCGGGCGCTGGGTCGTCGGCTCATCACCAGCTACCTCACCGTCGGGGCGTACGCCGAGTTCCACCGTTGGCTCGGCCGCGACGAGACGCTCGCGCCCATGTGGGCGGCCTGGGCCGCCGGTGACCGGCGCGGGGCCAACGCGGCGGTACCCGACGAGGTGGTCGACGCACTGGTGCTGCACGGCTCACCGCAGCGGTGCCGCGCCGAGGTGCGCCGCTACGCCGACAACGGGGTGGACGTGCCGATCATGGCGCTGTTGCCCACCCCCGAGGTCACCGCCGGCGGCGCGAGCGCGCTGCTCAGCCTCATCGCCAGCCTGGGCGCCAACGTTGTGGAGGCGTCCGCGTGAACCTCACCGACCGGATCGTGGTGGTCACCGGCGGGGCCGGCGGCATCGGCGCGGCGCTGTCGCGCCGGTTCGCCGCCGAGGGGGCCGCCGCCGTGGTGGTCGCCGACCTGGACGCCGACGCCGCCCGCGCGGTGGCTCAGGGCATCGGCCCGGTCGCGCACGCCCGCGCCCTCGACGTCACCGACGAGGAGCAGGTCCGCGCGCTGGTCGCCGACACCGAGCAACGGTACGGCCGGATCGACCTGTTCTGCGCCAACGCGGGGGTGACCACCGGCGGGGGAGTGGAGGTCGACGACGCCGGTTGGGACCGCGCCTGGCGGGTCAACGTGCTCGCCCACGTCTACTCGGCCCGCGCGGTGCTGCCCGGAATGCTCGCCCGGGGCGGCGGGCACCTGCTGCACACCTGCTCCGCGGCGGGTGTGCTGACCGCTGTGGGCGACGCCCCGTACACCGCGACGAAGCACGCCTCGGTGGGGTTCGCCGAGTGGCTGGCCATCACCTACCGGGACCGGGGCATCCGGGTCAGCGCACTCTGCCCACAGGGGGTGGACACCCCGATGCTCGCCGACGGGCTCGCCGACGCTCATTTGGGCGCCCGGGTGGTCGCCGCGTCCGGTGCGGTGCTCACCCCGGACCAGGTCGCCGACGCGGCCGTCGCCGGGCTGGCCGAGGAACGTTTCCTGATCCTGCCGCACCCCGAGGTCGCCGATTACGCGCGCCGTCGCGCCGAGGACCCGGACGGCTGGCAGGCCGGCATGCGCAAACTCATCCGCCGGCTGACCACCTGACCCGCTACCGCGCGGGAACGCGCCCGACGGCCAGGAGGTGGGCGCTGGAGCTGATCAGCGCCGGCTCGCTGCTGTAGAGCCGGGCCAGGTCCAACGCCGCGGCGAAGACGACGTCCCGAGCCGGTCCGTTCGCCGCCGCCTCCGCCGCCGTCCAGGCCGGACCCTCCACACCGTGTACGACGACATCGGTCAGCCCCGCGACGGCGCACTCGTCGGTGATCTCCTCGACCCGGTGGAAGTAGGCGTGGGTGAAGCCGATGCGCGGATCGTTGACGCCGTCGCTCAGCAGCGCCCTGGCCTCGTCGAGCAGCCTCTCGTCGAGTCGTCCGGTGGCCGCGAAGTCCAACGGGCCGGCGAAGCGGGAGATGACGGCGGCCACGACGAGACCGCCGGGGCGGGTGACCCGGGCCGCCTCGCGGAGGGCCTGTAGCCGGTCGGCACGGCGTACCAGGTGGTAGAGCGGGCCCAGCAGGAGCGCGGCGTCATACCCGCCGTCGGCGTCGGGAAGCGCACGCGCGTCGCCCACCTGTGCCTCGACCGGGGGGTGCCCGTCGCGGGCCTGCGCGACGTGGCTGGGCACCAGGTCGACGAGGCGGACCTCGTAGCCGGCGAGTACGAGGGCGCGGGCGTATTCGCCGGTGCCCCCACCGATGTCCAGCACCCGGGCACCCGGACCGGGCAGGAGATCCCGCAGGAGCTGCGTCGTGCGCATCCATTCCAGTCGCGCCTGCGGGCGGGCGGTGAGCCGCTGGTCCTCGCGGTAGCGCTGGGTGTAGTAGTCGACGATGTCGCTCGAATGCTGATCCACGCTCTGATGCTCGTAGGTGGGCACCCCCCGCGCCACCGTGTTTCCTACCCCCGCCCCTGCCGCCGGTGATCAAGAAGTTTGCGTCAGAAGGAGGCCCGCTGCCGACGCAAAGCTCTTGATCAGCGCGGGGAGCGCCGGGCGTGGCGCAGGGGAGTGGGGTGCACGGACCAGAGCAGGCGGCGCCACCAGGGGCGGGCGGAGCGCAGGGTGGTCACGTAGGCGGTGGCGACGTCGGCGGCGCGAGCCGCCTGGTCGGGTGTTGCGGCGCCGGGGGCGAAGCCCACCTGGTTGAGCAGGTCGGCCAGTTCGTCGACGGCCGGCCCGGACGCTTCTGCCTGCGCCGTGCCGCTGGGCGTGACAGCGACCGTGTCATTTCCGCTTCGAGCGAGGCGGGCGTCGGCGAGGGTCTGGTGGGCGTGGCCGGCGACCTCGGTGGCGGCCAGGTCGTCGCCGACCGGTCTGCCGGCCAGCCGGAGCGCGTCGGTGACCTCCCGCCAGGTGCCGGCGATGCGCTGGCCGGGGTCGCCCCGCACGAGCCGGCCGCGGGTCAGCGAGCGGCGCATCGCCAGCAGGGTGAGCAGGAGCGCACCCACCACCAGCAGCAGGCCGCCGCTGCCGCCGGCGACCAGCACCGGCGTGGAGACCCCGTCGTCGCCGGGCGGGGCGTCGACGGCGGTCGCCGGTTCCGGTGAGGCGCTGGGCTCGGCGGTCGGCGCCGGCGCCTCCGACGGGGGCGGGTCCTCCGGCGTCGGGCGGAAGTCCTCCTCGACCGGTCGCGGCTCGTTGTCGGGGCGGGGCAGCGGGTCGAACGACACCCAGCCCAGCCCGTCGAAGAGCACCTCCGGCCAGGCGTACGCGTCACCGGCCAGCACCGGCCCCTGCCCGCTGGTCCGGAAGCCCACCACCACCCGCGTGGGCAGCCCGGAGAGCCGGCCGAGGACCGCGAAGGCCGCCGCGAACTGCTCCGAGGTGCCCTCCTGCCCGCCGCCGTTGCGGGGCCCGAACAGGAAGAAACCCAGGTTCGGGTACGCGTGCCCGCTCGGGGCGTCCGCCACCACCCGGTAGTGCTCGGCCAGGAACTGCTCGATCGCCGACGCCCGCGCGAACGGGGCACCGTTCTCCTCGGCGAGTTGGGTGGCCAGCCGGCGCATCGGGTCGGGCACCCCGTCGGCGACCCGCAGCACCCGGGCCACCTCCTCGCCGGCGGGCACGTTCGCGCTGGCCAACAGATTCTGGTCGGGGCGTTCCTCGGCGGAGGTCACCGCGTACCGCAGCCCCGGCGTCAGCCCCTCCGGTCGGATCAGCGTCCCGCTCGCCGGGTCGTACGCCACCCGCGCGCCACTGACCTCCCGGGGTGTCGCCACGGCGGGCAGCAGCCGACCGCTCAACTCGGCCACGCTGATCTGCTGCCGGACCGTCCGCACGGTGCTGTCGCGGGCCACGGCAGCGGCCGGCAGGATCCGCCCGGCGTTGCGGTACGTCGCGCCGACGCGCCAGGTCACCCCGTCGTAGTCGCTGAGCACCGCCAATCGGATCCGCACACTGCGCGCGGTGTCCGCCGCGGGATCGGCCTCCGGCGGAGGGCCGGCGGGCGGTGCGTCGGGGCGTTCCGTGCTCACGTCGAGCAGTTTCTGCTCCGGGTGCAGCGCCCAGCCGGAGATGCGGATCAGCGGGTTCTCGTCGAGTGTCTGCACCTGCGGTGGCTCCACGTACCGGCGCGGGTCCACCGGCCGGCCGTCGACCTGCTCGGCGACGACCGGGCCGAGCAACGCCACCAGCCCGACCACCAGTGCCACCCCGAGCGCCGCGCTGGTGGCCAGCCGCAGTCGCACCGCCGCGCGTACCCGGGGGGTCAGCTCGGCGCTCGAATCGCCGCCGCCCGCCGCGGTGGGGGTGGCCAGGCCGAGGGCCGCGACCGCGACGAACACCACTGTCGACCCCACCGCCGGTTCGGCGTTCGGGCCGACCACGTAGAGGGCGGCGGCGTAGAGCCCGGCCGCCGGCAGGTAGCCCAGCAGCACCCGGCCGGTGCGCAGCGCCACCTCCGCGCCGGTCAGCCCGGCCAGCCAGGCGGCGACGACCGGCACCAGCACGGTGTCCGGGGTGGGCTCCACCGGGATCATCGCGGTGAGCAGCCGGGGGATGCCGTTGCGAGCGGCGTCCGCGCTGACCTCCAGCAGGCCGCCCGGCAACTCGGCGCGGGTGGCGGCCAGTCGCAGCGACCACAGTGTCCAGCCGGCCATCGCGGCCACCGACACCGGTGCCACCAACCAGGACGGCAGCCGCCGGGCGGCCACGCTGACCAGCACCGAACCCGCCGCCGCGCCGATCACCAGCCAGGTCAGCAGGTTGCCCGCGTACACCCGGCCGAGCACCACCCCGGCGAGCGCCGTCAGCCCGGTCAGGGCCAGCGGCAGGACTGCCGCCCGCAGCACCCGCACGGCGAGCGTCACCACCGGCGTACCCCGTCCCACTCGGCGGCGAACTGCGCGCCGTCGGCCGCGTCGACGACCACGAGACCCGCGGTGCCCGGCGGCGTCGGCTCGGCCGCGCCGAACACCGCGACCACCACCGACGGGTACGCCCCGCGCAGCGCGCCGACGTGCCCCAGCTCGTCGCGGCCACCGGGCCCGGTCAGGAAGATCAGCGTGTCGCCGAGCCGGTCCTGCCGCAGTCGGGTGGTGGCCGCCCGCACCGCGTCACCGTCGTCGGACAGGTCGGCGGCGGCGAGCCGGTCCAGCGGCCCGAGCGCGCCGCCGGCCTCGCCGTCAGGTGTCGTGGTCCCCGCCGGTTCCGCGGCGACCATGAGCAGCAGCACCGGCAGGTCCGCGCGGTGCGCGGCGGTGACGACCGACGCCGCCGCCTCGCACGCCGACTCGAACGACTCCGCCACCCCGCCGACCCGCTGCGGGTGCGCGGCGGAACGGTTGTCCAGCAGGACGACCAGGCGCGGCAGGCTGGTGTCCACGTTCTCCCGCACCATCAGCTCACCCACCCGGGCGCTGGTGCGCCAGTGCACGCGGCGCAGCTCGTCGCCGACCACGTACTCCCGCAGCGAGTCGAACGTGATCGACCCGTGCGGGACCCCGTCCACCCGGCCGTCGAGGCTACGCCCCGTGCCTCTGGGCACCGCCGTCAGCGGATGGATCCGGGGGTGTACCCAGACCGGCACCGCCGCACCGTACGGGCGGGCCAGCGCCACCAACCCCAGCGGGTCCCGGCGGGTCACCCGCAGCGGCCCAACCGGCACCACCCCACGACGGTCGGTCGGCACGTCGTAGCGGACCTCGGTGTCCCGGCCGGGTCGCAGGCGCAGCACCGGCACCGGCACGGTCCGCTGGCCGCACCTGTCCTCGGCCAGCAGGTTCGCCGATCGCAGCCGCCCGGTGTTGCGCACTGTCAACGCCATGCTCGCCGGCTCGCCGCGCGCCACCCGGTCCGGGTCCGCACGGCGGGTCACCGTCAGGCGGGGCCGCCAGGCCGCGACCAGCGCGGCGTAGCCGACGGCCGCGCCGGCCGCCGCACCGAGCACCGTCAACTCGGGGTACGCGAACCGGAAACCCGCCCCCAGCAGCACCACGGCGGCGACGAGCAGCCCGACCCCACGGGCGGTGATTCCCATCGCGCTGCTGCCGGTCAGCCCTGCACCGGAGCGGGTTGCCCCGACGGCAGCGGCACCGGCACCGAGGCGACGGCCTGGCGCAGCACCTCCGCGGGGGTCATCCCGCGCACTTGGGCGTCCGGGGTGAGCAGCAGCCGGTGGGCGAAGACCGCCTCGGCGAGCGCCTTCAGGTCCTCCGGCATGATCCAGCCCCGCCCGTCGATCAGCGCGTACGCGCACGCCGCCCGGGTCAACGCGATCACACCCCGAGGGCTGACGCCGACGCGCACCTGCGGGTGGGTGCGGGTGGCAGCGGCCAACCGGACCGCGTACGCGTAGAGCGGCTCGGCGATGTGCACCCGGCGGGCCATCCGGACCATCTCGCCGACGGTGGCGGTGTCGGTGACCGGGGCGAGCGCCTCGGGGGACCGCACCGTCGCGCCGCGCAGCACCTCGACCTCGACGGCCTCGTCCGGGTAACCCACGGAGAGTTTCACCAGGAAACGGTCCAACTGCGCCTCGGGCAGCCGGTAGGTGCCGTCCATCTCCACCGGGTTCTGAGTGGCGACCACCAGGAACGGCGACGGCACCGGGTGCCGGACCCCGTCCACAGTGACCGTCCGTTCCTCCATCACCTCCAGCAGCGCCGACTGGGTCTTCGGCGACGCCCGGTTGATCTCGTCGGCGATGACGATGTTGGCGAAGACCGGCCCCGGATGGAACTCGAAGTCCCGGGTCGCCTGGTTGAAGATCGTCACGCCGGACACGTCCGAGGGGAGCAGGTCGGGCGTGAACTGGATGCGCCGCCACTCGCCCTTGACCGTGGCGGCGATGGCCCGTGCCAGGGTCGTCTTGCCGACCCCGGGTACGTCCTCCAGCAGCACGTGACCCTGGGCGAAGAGCGCGGTCAGCGCTAGCCGCACCACCTGCGGTTTGCCGAGCACCACGGCGTTGACGTTCTCGGCCAGCCGGGCGGCCAGGGCGGCGAAGCCCTGTACCTCCGGCTGGGTGAGCGGCTCGTGGGTGTTCACGGTCGGTGGTGCTCCTCGCCTGGTGGTTCAGCAGGTGGGCAGGACCTTGATGTCATCGCCGCCCTCCAGGTTGAGCCAGGCCCACGGGATGTAGTTCTTTCCCTTGTAGTTGACCTGCACCCACCAGGTGCTGCGCTTCTCGTTGTTGTAGATGTAGGCGTAGACCTCTTCGCCCGACTTCTTGCAGTACGCCTGGAGTCGGGTGCCGGGCTTGGCCCAGCCGGCCTGCTGGTCGTTGTCCTGCCGGGTGACCTTGAAGACCTCGTTGCCGTTGCGGCCTTCCCGGTCCCGGTCACAGTAGGTCGACTCGGGCCCGGACGCGCCGTTGCGGCAGGTCGCGATCCCGTACAGCGACTGGGTGGCCTGCGCCTTCGTGGCGGTGCCCTTGCCGGCGGCGTTGCTCGCCGTCACCGTGAACGTGTACGTGGTGCCCGGCGTCAGGCCCGTCATCGTGATGCTGGAGCACGCCCCGGTCTTCGCCGGTTCGCCCGTCGTGGTCAGCGTGCAGGTGGCCTGACCGCCACCGGCGTCCACTGTGAACGTGACAGTCGCCCCGGTGGCTGTCGACGACGACCCGGTGACCGTGACCCGTGGCTCGGCCACCGTGCGGGCCGTGGCGGTAGCCTCCGGGCCGGGCCCCGCCTCGTTGACCGCCTTCACCTTCACCGTGACGTTCTGGCCGTTGCCCAGCCCGGTGACGGTCGTGCGGGTGTCGGTCACCTCGCTGACCCGCCCGCCGACGTCCACCAAATACTTCGTCACCGGCCGACCGTTGGCCTCGGCCGGCGCCCACTGCACCGTCACCGCGCCCGGCTGGTTGGCGACCGTGCCGGCGCGCAGGTCGAGCGGCCGACCGGGCGCGGCGAACGGCACCACGGTGTTGCTGACCGGTGACGCCGCCGACCCGGCGCCCTTGCTGTTGACCGCCACCACCGTGAACGCGTACTGGGTGCCGAACTCCAGCTCACCGGCGGGCACCACCAGCTCCGTCTTGGTCGACTCACCGGCCGGCGCGTTCGTCCCCGCCGAACTGGCCGTCACCGCGTACCTCGCGATGGTGTTGCCCTGCCCGTTCGCCGCCGGCCACTTGACGAGGACCGTGCCGTCCGGCCGTTCCTGCGCCGTGACGCTCGCGGGTGGGTCGGGCACCGCCGCCGTCGGCGTCACCGGGTTGCTGTTGCGCGGCGGGCCGTCGCCCTTGGCGTTGACGGCGTGCACAGCGAACCGGTACGTCTCGCCGTTGGTCAGACCCTTGACCTCCACCGCCCGCTGGTTCGCGCCCACCTCCAGGCGCTGCCCGGCGCCCTGCACCACGTACTTGATGATCTCTGCACCGTTGGCGGCGGCCGGGCGCCAACTCACCCGCGCCTGGGCGTTGCCGGCGGCGGCGGTGACGCTGCGCGGCGCGCTCGGCTTGCCCACCCGCGGCTTCTTCGGCGGAGGCGGCGGCGGGGGAACCGGCGGCGGGTCACCGCCGAGCACGTCGTTGGCGTACTTGTTGACCTCGCGCACCTGGTGCTTGTCGTCCACCACCCGGGCGGTCGACGAGTCGGGGGAGTTGATGAACAGGTGGTTCTCCCGGACCTCCAGCTCCAGCGGCCCGTTGGCCCGCCCACGGATGGTCTCGACCAGCTGACCCGCCGCGTCGAAGGAGTAGATGGTGCCGGTGGCCTCGTCGGCGCAGTAGACCCGGTTCGCCCAGGCCACCGCCGGGCTGAGTCGGTCCCCCTCACCCGGCACGGTGAACGCGCTCTCCTGCCCACCGTCACCCACCAGCAGCACCCGCCGGTCGGCGGTCACCGTGACCGGCACCCGTGGGCCGCTGGTACGCGCGGGCAGCGCCGCCGGGCCGGACAGCGTCAGCGCTGTCGGGTGCACCTCACCGCGCTGCACCCGCACCAGCTTCCCTGCCGTCCGGTCGAGCACCGCCACCCCGTCGTCGAGCGTGGAGACCACCAGCTCGTGGCTGGCGTCGGCGACGTCGTACGACTCGACCCGCTGCGGGCTGAGCCCGGCGCTGGCTGTCGCCGGCGCGGACGGCAGCTTGGCCGCGGTGATCGCCGAGACTGTGCCCTGGCTGGGCACCGCGATCCAGAGTCGACCCTTACCGTCGAAGGTGCCACCGGTGATGCCCGGCGGATAGCGCACCGGCTCGCCGACCGGGGTCAACGACCGCGGGTCGAGTTGGCGGACGATGCCCTGCACGGCGTCGACGACGAACGCCGCGTCCTCGTGCAGGGCCACACTGACGCCCAGGCCGGGGGTGGTCCGGGTGGTCGCGCTGAGCTGGAGGGTGGCCAGATCCAGGGAGCTGACCTGCCCGCTCTGGAGGTCGCGCAGGATCAGCAGCCGATCGGTCTGGGTGATCTGCATCGGATGCTGCCGGGCACCGGGGATCTCCGTGCGGGTGTCCACCCGGGCGGTGACCCCGTTGACCCGGGCCAGCTCGCTGCGCGCCGCGCTCCACAGCCAGGAGCTCGCGTCGTAGTTGGCCACCGCGTTGTCCGCCGCGCCCAACCCGAGAACGGTCAGCCCCATGGCGGCCAACAGCGCGGCCACCGTGCCGACGGTCACCAGCCCACCGCGCAGCCGGGACCGGGAGCGGGGGGCCTCGGACTGTACGGCGTCGTCGATGCTGGCCACAGCCGGCTGCCTCCCCTGAGTCGTGGCAGGTGGCGCGCCTTCCGGCAACCCCTCCCCTGAGCCGGGTGCCATCATATGGCGCTGGTGGTGGCGGGGGAACCCGCACCGTCACCCCTGTGGATACCGAGAGTGTGCGTTGTGGACGTCCAGCTCAGCCCGGTTCCCGCTCGACTCGGCGCGGTTTCGGCGCGACTCAGCGCGGCGACGCCCGGCCGGACGGCTCCCCGCTCGACGTGGCGTCGCGCTCCCGCGCGGTGCACACCTGTCCAGAAGTCGCAAAGCTGTCAGTCGAGTAGACCGCCAACACGGTGAAACAGTGATCCACTCGGGAGTTCAACCCGTTGACCGTGTAGCTGGTCCGGCCCGGGTCCACGGTGGCCATCACGCCCAGGGCCTGCCCGGCCCGACCCGCGGCCACCATGAACGGCACCGCGCCGCCGGTCGGGTCCGTCCAGGTCAACGTGATCGTGGTCGAATCGTCCCGCAGCGTGAGATCGCCCGGCGGAAGCCCAGCCACCGTCGGTGCCGCCGCCGTCGGCGCGGTCCCGGCCGGCGGCGGATCGTCGCGGGTCAGCATCACCGCACCCAGGCCCGCCACCGCCACGACGGCCACCCCGGCCGCCACGACCGCGCCGACCAGCGCCGCCCGGTTGCGGCCCGTCGACCCACCACCATCGGCGTACGCCGGCCGGTACGCGTCCGGCACCGGGCGGTACTCCTGACCCGGGTACGGCGCCTGGTGCTGGTGCTGGTGCTGGTCCTGGGCCGGGTACGACCCCTGGGGTGGCTGGTGGTGGTACTGCTGCACCGGCGGCGGTGCGGCTGGCGGTGCCAGCGCCGGGTCAGCGCCGACGGACGGGGGCCAGGCCGGCTGCGCAGCGGGGCTCGGCTGCGCGATGGGTCCCGCCTCAGCGATGCCCGGGTTCGCCTGGGCGGCCGTGAGGTGCGCCTGCGCGGCGGTGGGGTGCGTGTGCGCGGCGGTGAGGTGCGTCTGCGGGGCCGTCGGGGCGGGCTGGACGGCGGGCCAGCCCGGACTGGTGTCGACCCCGGCCGGGCCGCGCTGCGCCGGAACGGACGGCAACACCACGGTCTGGTCGGACAGCGCGCCAGGGGCCCGCTGAGTCGGCGTCACCGGGGCGTCGAGGATGCCCAGGCCAGAGTCGACGTCCGCGCCGGTACCGCCCGCGTCCATCATGGTCTGCCCAGCCGCCGGGGCCTGCCCGGCGGTGGCTGTCTGCGCAGCCGTAGTGGTCTGGGTGGGGGAGTCGGCACCTGGAGTTGGCAGGGGCTGCGGTGGGGCGCTGCTGCTCCAGGGCGGTGCGGTCAACCCCCAGGGCGGTACGGGTGGTGCGCTCACCGGAGGCGCGGAGACGGGCGGCCCGTAGGGCGGCCCCGAGACGGGCGGCCCGAAACCGGGCGGTGCGGACACGGGGTAGGTGTGCCCGGGTGGTGCGGATACGGGTTGGGCGTAGCCGGGTGGTGCGGACACGGGGTAGGTGTGGGCCGGCGGTCCCGAGACCGGGTACGGCTGGCTGGGGGGCGCGGAGATCGGAGACGGAGTCACCGGCGGTGCGCTGATGGGCTGGGCCGGTGGCCCGCTCACCGGATACGCCGGCCCTGGTTGGCCGACGGTCGGGGAGGGGCTGCCCGATGATGTCGCCTCCGAGCCGGACACGTTGTGCGATTCGCTCGGCGAGGTTGGCCGGTCGGCGGCTCGGGCGGCTTCCTCGGCGAGCAGCGGTTCGATCTGCCGTACCTGGATGGTGGGGTTGTCCCAGCGAGGTGCCGGCACCGCCGGTGTCGCCGGCGGGGCGGTCGACGCCGGGGCGGTTGGGGTCGACGTCGCGGGTGGCACGTCGGCCACCGGCGGGGTCGCGTGACCGCCCACTCGTTGGCGTGGTGCCACGGTCGGCCCGGACGGCGGTCGGTCTGGTGACCGCTGCTCGGCCGGCGTCGCCGGCTGGTCTTCAGCCCTCGGCCGGGGCATCGGGCCGGCCGCTGGGCGGGACGGTCCGGACGGTTGCTCGTTGGGGCGTTGACGGGGCGGCGTCACGCTCGCCCGCGGTGGCGCTTCGGTGCGCGGGCGGGGCGGCGTCGCAGGTCGGGTTGGGGCCGTCGACGGGTCGGGCGGCGTCGCAGGTCGGGGTGCGGCCGTCGACGGGTCGGGCGGCGTCGCAGGTCGGGGTGCGGCCGTCGACGGGTCGGGCGGCGCTGGCGCGATCGAGGGGACTGCCGGCTGAACGGGCATCGAGGGGACTGCCGGCTGAACGGGCGTCGCCCGAGGGGCTGGCACCGGTGCCGGGGTGGCGTTGCCGGGCGACGTGGGTGTGGCGGGTGCGCGTACCGCCGGAGGGGTTTGTGGGGGTGCGGCCGGCGGTTGCGGCGCCCAGGGTGAGACGGCGGGCGGCGGGCCGTCGGCGGTTGGCCGCATCGCGGCGAGGGTCGCCAGCGACAGGGTCGGGCCGGACAGCGCCGACCGGGCGCCCGGCTCGGTCACCGGGGCGGGGTGTTGCTCGCCCGGGGGTGGCGGGGGTGGGCCGAGGTAGTCGCGGGCTGCGCGTACCGCCGGGTGGTTCTCTCCCAGCGCGGCGGGCCCGGCGGTGGCGACGCGGGTGTAGTTGCGGCGGGCCTCGTGCCGGTTGCCGAGTTCCTCGGCCACCTCGGCGAGTTCGAAGGCGAGGGCGAGCATCAGCGGGTCGGAGTGCTCCCAGCGCCGCTCGCCCGCCGCGAACGCCTCCTCCAACACCCGGCGGGCGGCGAGCGGATCGTCCCCCTCCCGGTGCAGCCGTGCCAGCAGGTGCGCGGTGTGCAGCACCTCGGGATGGTCGTCACCGTACGGCGGGGGAGCGGATTCGACGACCTCCGCGAGCAGTTGCCGGGCGGCGCTGAGGTCGCCCGCGGCGCGCAGGGCGAGGGCTCGGTGCTGGGCGGCTGCCAGAGGGGAGGGATGGGACACGTGGCAATGCTGCCGTCACAGGGCCGCCGGACGCTACCCGGACACGCCCCGACGGTGTGTCGGTGCGGCCGTTTTGAGGCGGCTTGAGCAGCGCCGGAAGCGCCAGGGGAGAGGCAACGGAAGGCGATGTGCATGATCCACGAGTGGCGTGTACAGTAACTCCCCGTGCGGCCCGCTGTGCTGACCACCGGATGAAAGATCATCTGGTCGGCAAGGTAGGCTGAACGTGTAGGTCCGGGTGGCGGAATGGCAGACGCGCTAGCTTGAGGTGCTAGTACCCGTATAGGGTGTGGGGGTTCAAGTCCCCCCTCGGACACCACAGTTCGTGGATTTCCACGCGAGATCAATTTCCTCTCGCGTGGGGACGCGAGCCGCGACGTCTCATATGTGCGCACCGACCCCAGGGAGCCGGCGCCACCTGCGCTGACACCCTCGCCCTCGTGCTGGCGGGGGCCTAGGTGAGCCCCGGCAGGCCGCGCCCTCGCCGGCCCGACGAGCAGCTCGTCGAGGCGCTCATACCCACCCCACTGCCGGTCGCGTCGCCGGAGCGGCTGCCGCTGCCGACATTGCCCGCGCCCGCCGCCCGCACGGGTGATGGCGTGCTGTTCGACGTGGGCCGACCCGACGCCGCCGGCCGGGTCACCGCTCGGGCGCTGCTGCGGGCGTTGGGCTGGACACCGGGCCTCACGCTGCACATCGACGTCGTGACCGCCGCAATCCTGATCACCCCGGCCGCCGATGGCGCGCACGTCGTGGGCACCCGCGAAGAGCTGCCCTTACCCGCCGCCGCCCGACACCTGTGCGGCATCGCCCCCGGCGAACCCGTCCTCCTGGCCGCCCTGCCCCGCCAGAACCGCATTGTCGTGCACCCCTCAAACACCATCACGGCGGTCCTGGCCGACCTGCACGCCCGCATCCTCGCAGAGCCCTCATGACCACGGATCCCGATCGTGTCGCCACCGCCCGAGCGATGCTCGAGCACCTCGGCCTCACCGCCGCCGACCTCACCGACAGTAACCGGCCCACCGTGCCGACAGTCGCCGAGTACCTTCCAGCTGTGGTCGCCGCGGCGAGCCCGGGCACCCGACGCACCTACAGCAGCTCCTGGAGACGAATGGACGCAGCCCTCGGCGATCGGCGCATCGACGCGGTACGGGCCAGCGACATCGAAGCCCTCATGCGACAGGCCGCCGCAGGCGCCCGATCCCGCCGCAACTCCCGACACGGCCGGCACGCCGGCGAGCACCTGATCGCCGCCGCCCGCGCCTTCTACAACCGGGCCATCGCCGACGGCTACCTGACCGCCGTGGACAGCCCGGCCCACCGGGTTCGCAAACCCCGCCGGCTGCCCAACACCCGCCGCGCCCTCACCGCCGACGAACTGTCCGCCATCAACGCCGCCGCCCGCAGCGGCGGCAACGACACCATCCTCGACGCGCTGCTGCTGCGCCTGCACACCGAGACCGCCTGCCGACGCGGCGGCGCTCTCGCGCTGCGCCTGATCGACCTCGACACCGACCATGCGCTGATCCGCCTGTCTGAGAAGGGCGGCACGCAACGCTGGCAGCCCATCACACCGATGCTCGCCAGCCGACTAAACGATCACGCCCGGGCCCGCGGCGCCGTCGCACCGACCGATGCGCTGCTGCGCTACCGCAACGGCCAACCCGCCACTTACCGACGCTACGACCTGCTGTGGAAACGCGTCGGCCGGCAGCTACCGTGGGTTGCCGCCCAGGGGGTCACCACCCACTGGCTGCGCCACACCACCCTCACCTGGGCGGAGCGGCACTTCGGCTACGGCATCGCCCGCGCCTACGCCGGGCACACCGACCGCCGCGGACCCGCCACCACCACCTACATCAAGGCTGACCTGCACGCCGTCGCCGCCGCCCTGACCGCCCTCACCGGCCAACCCCACCCACTGGCGGTCGCACCAAAACGGCAGGCCCATCTGGGCGAGGGGTGACAGCCACCAATCCGCCTCGCGCGAGCGCGCAGTTCTGCTGGCACCGTTCGATCGCTGCATGGAGAACGAGTAGCCGTCAGCGAAGTGTTGACGTTCCGTTCCTGGTGCCCGCCGCGTGTGGTGCGGCAGGACGGCCGAGTGGCGGCCGGAGCGAACGTGATCTTCTGCTGGCCGTCGCCGCCCTCGTAGGGTCCAGGCGTGCAGGCCTCGCAGACGCCCGAGCGTCGTAACACCCGAACCTGGCTGCCCCTGGCGTTCGCCGCCGGCGCGGCCGTCGGCGTGCTCGGCGGAATGATCGGCCTCGGTGGTGCCGAATTCCGGCTCCCACTGCTGATCATGCTGTTCGGGTTCGCCGCCCTGCAGGCCGTCATCCTCAACAAGGCGCTGAGCCTGGTCGTGGTCCTCACCGCGATACCCGCCCGGTTCGCTGCGGTCCCGTTGTCCGACCTCACCCCGCACTGGAGCGTGGTTGCCAACCTGCTGCTCGGCAGCCTGGCCGGCGCCTGGGCCGGCGCGTCGTGGGCCACCCGGATGCGTTCGGCCACCCTCTTCCGGGTCCTGGCCGTGCTCCTGGTTGTCATCGCCCTGGCACTGATCGGCAACCACACCGGGACCCTGCACCATGTCGTTCTCGCCCCGGCCGTGGTGCTCGTCGTCGGCGTGGTCGCCGGATTTCTGATTGGTGTCGTCGCCGCGATCATGGGCGTGGCCGGCGGGGAACTGCTCATCCCGACGATCGTGTTGCTGTTCGGCACGGACATCAAGGTCGCCGGGAGCTTGTCCCTGGCCGTGTCGCTGCCGACCATGCTGGTCGCGTTCGCCCGCTACAGCCGCGACGGCAGCTTCATCGTGCTGCGCCGTCACGCCCGCCTCACCGGGGTCCTCGCGGCCGGTTCGATCACCGGCACCATCGTCGGCGGTCTGCTGCTCGGTGTCGTCCCCGACGCGGTTCTCGTGCCCGGCCTGGCCGTCCTGCTGGTCCTGTCCTCGATCAAGGTGTGGCGCCACTCCGCCGCCGAGTGACCGCCAGCCACTCGGGGCGCTTGCGGCCAGCCACGCTGACCGGGCTCATCCTGATCCGGTAAAAGTTGATAGCCCCTGCGCTCGTCGTAGCGCAGCGTCTGCAGATTCACTCCGGCCGCCCCGGCGACCTGACAGCTGCGCAAGCCGCTCACGCCGCCATCCTGGCGGCGGCCCGCTGCGCGAGCGCGTCGAGGACCTCGACGTGCGCGGCCGGAACCTGCACGTCGAGGCGAAGCCCGTTGCCGTCTTCGGTGAAGGCGAACGAGAAGAACGAGCAGCACGAGCTCTCCCCGCCGGTCAGCTCACGCGCCGTTGTCTCGGCTGTCCGATCCAGGCGCAACCGCAGCGCGGTCGGCGACAGCCGCTGCTGATCGCGTGAGGCGGTCGCAAACAGGTCATCGAACTCGCTAAGCCGCAGCGGCCGTTCCACGGTCGGCAACGTGCACGCCTCGGGCACCCACGCCTGGTCATCGCTGGACTGGTGCTCGTCGTCGCGGGCGCGGGGCAGCGCGGACACGGGCTGCGCCAGCAGCCAACTCGACTCCGCCGGGTTGCTCGGCTGTCGGTGAGTGCCTGTCAGGGCCAGATCGCCTCGGCGAGGCTGACTCCGACGAACGCGGCGCCGAGTCCGGCGATGATGCTGACGGTGGCGTTGAGCAGCGCGTAGAAGCGGGCGCCCTCCTCGAACAGCCGGATGGTCTCGTAGCCGAAGGTTGAGTAGGTGCTCAACGCCCCGCACAGGCCGATGCCCAGCAGGGCCATCAGGGAACTGGGCACGGCACCGTTCGCGGCGCCGCCGATGAGCACGCCGAGGATGAGTGAGCCGGTGATGTTGACCGCGAAGGTGCCCCAGGGGAACACGGAGTCGTGGCGGGCCTGCACGGCGCGGTCGACCATGTAGCGCAGAGGTGCGCCGAACGCGGCGCCGAGCGCGACGAGGACGACGGTCATTGCGGGCTCCGCCCGGTGTAGCGGATGACCTCGACGGGGTCGAGGATCACCAGCCCTTCGGTGATCAGTTCGTCGAGTTGGGGCAGGAACGCGCGGATGCTGTCCTCAGCGTCGACGATGATCACGGCGATGGGCAGGTCCTCCGACAGGGAAAGGATGCGGGTGGTGTGCACCCGGGAGGAGGCGCCGTACCCTTCGATGCCGCGCAGCACGCTGGCGCCGGCGAGCCCGGCGGCGTGGGCGCGGTGCACGATCTCGTGGTACAGCGGCTTGTGCTGCCAGGTGTCGTCCTCGCCGATGAAGATGGTGAGGCGGGTGGCGGGGCCTTGGAGGGTCATCGGTGCTCCTTTCGCCGGGGGTGCTGGCGGGTGGCCAGGCGGGTGAGGATGATGCCGGTGTAGACCGCGGCGAGGGCGGCGGTGAGGGTGCCGGCGAGGTAGACCAGCGCGGTGCGGGGGTGCCCGGCGGCGACGGCCTGTTGGATGTCCACGGCGTAGGTGGAGAAGGTGGTGTAGCCGCCGAGGACGCCGACGCCGAGGAACGGGCGGACCAGGCGGGGCGCGGCCCAGGCTTCGGTGATCAGGACCATGAGCACGCCGATGAGGAGGCAGCCGGTGACGTTGGTGACGAAGGTGGACCACGGGAACTCGCCGGGGGCGTGGGGCCAGGCCACGCTGAGTGCGTAGCGGACGACTGCGCCGATCACGCCGCCGGCGGCGATGGTGGCGAGCAGGCTGGCGGTGCCGCGGCGCAGCTCGGCGCGTTGCCGGGCGACGCGCAGGTCGACGTCGGGGTTGGTGGGCAGCTGATCGGGCCGCACGGGTCTACTCCTACCAGTCAGCGTGGCTCTGGTAGGGACCGTTGGCGGCGGTGCGCCGCGGTTGTCCCCGCTATCGGCGGGGGCGGCGGGCCCCACCGCCGCGGGCACGGGTGGTGCCTCCCGCCGAGGATAGCGCCGCGGTGTGCTCAGCGCGTCACCCGGCCCCCGCCTTCCGCGGTGATGAGGTCCAGCTCGGCGCGGCGCACGGCCCAGTCCCGCACCAGGGTCGCGGGCCAGCGGTCCAGCACCGGTGTGCAGTGGTAGTAGGTGGATTCCCCACCGTCGGGAACCCGGATCTGCACGTGGATCGGCAGCCGCTCCGGCCACCCGCCCAGCCGCGCCAGGTCACCGCGCTCGGGTAGCGCGGCCAGGCCGTCGGCGGCGCGGGCGATAGTGATCGCCTCGCGCAGCAGCGACCATAGCGCTGGGTCGCCGGTGCGGGCCACGGCCCGGACCGCGAGGCGGATTACGCGGGCGGCGCGGCGGCGCCGCTGGTACGCAGCCCAGCCCGAGGCCGTGCTGTCGGCGGTGGCGATGGTGGCGAGGTCCGGGGCCAGGCGGGCGGCGGTGCCGGCATCAGCGACAGCCAGTCCTCGCCGACCCACTACCGTCACGATCCTCGCGGTGGCCGCCGAGCTGGTGGTGGCTGCTGGTCGGGGCAGCCAGGGCGCGAGGGCGAGCAGGTCGGGCCGGCCCGCGTCGCTGCTGCGGTCGTTGACGGCCCGGGCCACGGCAGCCAGAGCCGGGTCGATGGTGGTGGGGTGGTCGGTCCACCGCCCGCCGGAGAGGGTCGCGGCGATCTCTACCAGGCACGCCCCCTGCCGAGGGTGACAATGGCCGCCTTGGCGCAGGACGGCTGCCTCGTGCACGCTGGTGCGACTCATCGTCCCCACCCCGATCCACCGGGTCGCCGGTGGGTTCAGTATGCGCTGTCTGCCCCGCGTGGGCGGCTCACAGGCCGTACGCCAGCGAGCTGTCGGCTTCAATCTCGATGAGCCGGTTGTACTTGGCCACCCGCTCACCCCGAGCGGGGGCGCCGGTCTTGAGCTGACCGCAGCCGGCGCCGGTGGCCAGGTCGGCGATGAACGCGTCGGCGGTCTCCCCGGAGCGGTGTGACACCATCTGCGCCCAGCCGGCCTGCCGGCAGATCCGCATGGTGTCGAGGGTCTCGGTGACCGTGCCGATCTGGTTGACCTTGATCAGGGCGGCGGTGCCGGCCCGCCGTTCGATCGCCCGGGACACGACGACCGGATTGGTGACCAACAGGTCATCTCCGACGATTTGCACCCGGTCGCCGAGCCTGTCGGTGAGTCGCACCCAGCCGTCCCAGTCGTCCTCGGCCAGGCCGTCCTCGATGCTCCACACCGGGTACCGGTCGACGATCGCGGCGTACCTGTCGATCATCTCCTCAGCCGACAGGGCCTCCCCGGCGACGTGATAGCGGCCGTCGCGGTGAAACTCGCTTGCCGCCGGGTCCAGCGCGATCGCCACCGCGTCGCGGCCGGCGGTGTAGCCGGCGTCGCCGATCGCCGCGACGAGGGTGTCCAGCACCTGCTCGGGCTGCACGATGTCGGGGGCGAAACCACCCTCGTCACCCAGCCCGGTGGCGAAGCCGGCCTCGGCGAGGCGGGCGCGCAGCGCCGCGTACACCTCCGCCCCGGCGCGGACCGCCTCGGCGAGAGTCGGCGCCCCGACCGGAGCGATCATGAACTCCTGGAAATCGAGGCGGTTCGGCGCGTGCGCGCCGCCGTTGACCACGTTGAAGTGCGGCACCGGCAGCCGCGGCTGCACCCCGTCCGGCGTGAGATAACGCCACAACGGCACCCCGGCCAGCTGCGCGAATGCCCGCGCGGCGGCCATCGACACACCGACGATCGCGTTGGCGCCCAGCCGGGACTTGTTCTCGGTGCCGTCGAGGTCGACCAGCGCCTCGTCCAGCGCCGCCAGGTCCGTGAAGTCCCGCCCCGCGAGCGCGTCGGAAATCTCCGTACTGACGTGCCCGACCGCGGTTAGGACGCCCTTGCCGCCATAGCGGTCCTTGTCCCCGTCGCGCAGCTCCACGGCCTCGCCGCTGCCGGTGGATGCCCCCGAGGGCACTCCGGCCCAGACGCTGTGCCCGTCGGCGGTGTTCAAAGTGACCGACAGGGTGGGTCGGCCCCGCGAGTCGAGGATCTCCACCGCCCGCACCGACGCGATCCGCAGTCCCATCCGAGATTCCTCCAACGGTGTGTGTGTCGTGGCCGTTACCCAGTCTGCATCCTGCCCGGATGCCCGCAAGCCCTTCCCGGCCCCACTGGTCCGGACGCGGTGGCAATCAGGCGTGCAGGACGCCGGTTCCCAGCAGGGCGAAGAGTGCGGCCGCGACCGCGAGACGGTAGACCACGAAGGTGGTGAACGTGTGCCGGGCGATGAACCGCAGCAGCCACGCGATCGACGCGTACGCCACCACGAACGACACCACCGTGCCGATCACCAGCGACCACACCCCGACGGTGCCGCCCGCGGCGTCCTTCAACTCGTAGATCCCGGCACCGGTCAGCGCCGGGATCGACAGGAAGAACGACAGCCGGGTCGCGGCCACCCGGTCCAGGTCGCGCAGCAGCCCGACCGACATCGTCGCCCCGGAGCGGGAGAACCCGGCGAACAGCAGCGCCAGGATCTGCGAAGCGCCGACGAGCATCGCGTCGACCAGCGTGACGTCGCCCTCGCCGCGGGAGTGCCGGCCCCAGCGGTCGGCCACCCACATGACCACGCTGCCGACGACCAGCGAGCCGGCCACCACCCACAACGACGCCAGTGGACCGTCGATCAGCGGCTTGGCGAGCAGGCCGACCACCACCACCGGCAACGTGGCGTAGAGGATCCACCAGGCGAACCGGTAGTCGTGGGACCCGCGCAGCCCCGGGTTGAACAGCCCTCGCCACCACGCGGTGAGGAAGCGGACGATGTCGGTGAAGAAGTAGACCAGTACCGCGGCGATCGCCCCGACCTGGATGACGGCGGTGAAACCGATGACCGCCGGGTCACCCACCGGCACGCCCAGCAACCCTTCGGTGATCTTGAGGTGGCCGGTGGAGGAGATCGGCAGGAACTCGGTGACGCCCTCCACCACCCCGAGCAGAACGGCGTCGAGCGGGCTGATCACGCTCACCGGCGCTCACCCCGCGCATCAGCCCGGCCACACGGCGACATGGCCGCGCCGTTCCCGCAGCCATCACGGTCAAAAATGTGCATGCTCGTCTCCCACCAGTGGACCTGCGCACCGGTAGGGACCGTTGGTGGCCGGACGCCACGGGCTTCCCGGACCTGATCCGGGCCGGCGGGCCCCACCGCCGGAGGGAACGATCACCGTCCCACCCTCGCACCCTAGCCGACCCGACGGTCGCCCCCGCGTACCGGTGCCGCGGTGTCGCCGCCGCCGACTCACGGGCGTGGCGCCGTCTCGTCCGTGGCCGATGCCGCCGGCGTCCGCGCCTGGCCCGACGTGTGCCGGGCCGCGCCGCCCCCGCGCCGGCGGGACGCCGTGAGCAGCGCCCACCGGATGCCCACCAGCCACCCCACCGCCAGCAACCAACTGCCCACCACGTCGGTGGGCCAGTGCACGCCCAGCCATACCCGCGACCAGCCGACGGCCAGCGCGTAGCCGGCGGCGCCCGCCCAGATCACCGCCCGAACGGGTGCCTGGCTCCACCGGCGGGTCAACGCCCAGGCGATCACCCCGGCGCCGAGCGTCGCGATGGTGGTGTGGCCGGACGGGAACGCGTATCCGGACGCGGGCCCGATCCACTCGACCCGAGGCGGTCGCGGCCGGGCGATCATCTCCGCCACCGCCCAGCGCAGCAGTGTTCCGGCGGTGAACACCGCGACGAGGCCGGCGGCCGCCCGCAGCCGCCGCCGGGCGCCGCCGGACGCCGCGCCGAACCCGACCGCCAGGACCACCGGCAGCAGCAGCGTGAACTGCCCACCCCGGGTCACGGACGCCGCCACAGCGGCCACCACACCACTGCGGTGCGCCAGCGCCCACCCGTGCCCGTACCCGTCGACGTCCACCAGCATCGGGTACGTGACCGCCAGCGTGGTGAACGCCGCGACGGCCACCACCGCCCACCGCCACGACGGGGCGGCACCGCCCGCCGCCGCCCCGACCCGCCGGCCCGCTGACTCGTTCACTGGACACTCCCTGCATAACGTCGCCGTGACCGGGGTGGTCCGGCGGTAGACCGGCGCAGCCGGCCCCGGGCGGCCAGCTCGACGGTCACCACCACCGCGATCGCCTCCACGGCGAGCAGACCGACGAGCACGAACAACTGGGCCGCTCCGGCGGCCAGCGGACTACCCCCGCCGAGCAGCACCCCGACAAAGGCGCCGGGCAGGGTGACCAACCCGACCGTGCGGGTCTGGTCCAACGCCGGCACCAGCGCCTGACCGGCGGCCGGCCGGCAGATCTCCAGCGCCGCGTCCCGATCACTCAAACCCAGCGCGAGGGCGGCCTCGACCTCGCCGCGGCGGGCCGACAGCTCATCCACCGCACGCCGCCCCGCCAGGGACGTCGCGGTCATCGCCCCGCCGATCAGGATCCCCGCCACCGGGACGACCGCGATCCCCCGCGCCGGCACCAGCCCCACCGCGACCACCACCACGACAACCGGAACACTGCCCACCGCGATCGGCAGCGCCGCCCACCACTGACCGCCCCGGCCGGTTATCCGCCGGCCCGACGTCCACGCCGCGACCACACCCATCACCACCACGAACCCGGCGGTGAACCACGCCGAAGCGACGATCGCACCGATCAGCAGCGACACCGCCGCCAACTGCCCGGCAGCGCGCACCGCGGCCACACCGATCTGCCGGGCATGACCGAGCCGGCCGAACCCAGCCACCGCAGCGGCCACCACCGTCAACACCAACAGAACCACTGCCAGCCGCGGCCCCGCCGTCACCGACGCGCCCGACACGGTCACCGCGTCCGCCCACCCGCGTCGGCGGGCCGCAGTACGGAGGCGGCCAGCCCACGAACCGGCAGCGGATCCATCACCTCAGGCACAGTCACTCCTACCAGCACAGGCGTCCACTGGTAGGGACCGTTGGCGGTCGACCGCGGTTCTCCCGACCCTCAGGCCGGGACGGCGGGCCCCACCGCCGAGAACGGCCAACCCGCAGCCGTACGACCCGACGCTACCGCAACCCACCGCGCACCGTCCGAATCCCGCCGCCCGCCAAGCCGTGGCACCCTGGCGTACCGTCGCGCCGTACCGCTCGGCTGCCGCCGCCGGCGTGGCACCTGCACCAGCCCGAGACGAAGGGAGCGCCTCCGCAGTGGGCCCCGTGATCTCTCTCTCCCGGCCTGTTGTCCGGGGGCAGGCGCACCAACCCCCACCCGTGTGGAGCCTGTGTGAACGGTGACCTCCTCGGCACGCTCGCCGCGGCGTCGGCGGCGGCGTTCGCGCTGGCGTGGCTGTCGGCCGTGGCCGGGTTCGGCGGCGGGGTCCTGCTGCTGCCCGTGTTCACCGCCCTGTTCGGGCTGCGGGCCGCGGTGCCGATGCTGACCCTCACCCAACTGGCCAGCAACGGCGCCCGGGTGTGGTTCAACCGGCGGGACCTGAACTGGCCCCTGGTGGGCTGGTTCGCCCTCGGAGCCGTGCCCTGCGCCGTCGCCGGCGGACTGCTGCTGGCCCACGCGCCACTCGGACCACTCAAGCGGCTCCTCGGCGGGTTCCTCATTGCCGTGGTCCTCTGGCGCCGCATCAACCCCCACCCCCGGCGCCCCGCCGACCGAACCTTCGCCGGGGTCGGTGCGGCATCCGGGCTCGGATCGGCGCTGCTCGGATCCGTCGGACCGCTGACCGCGCCGTTCTTCCTCGCCTACGGACTGACCCGCGCCGCGTACATCGGCACCGAAGCCGCCAGCGCCCTCGTCATGCACACCTCCAAGATCGCCGCCTACGGCGCCGGGAACCTCCTCACCCGCACCGTCCTGCTCTACGGCGCCGCGCTGACCCCGGCGACCCTGCTCGGCGCGTGGGCCGGCAAGAAGGTCGTCGGACGCATCAGCGACCGGCTGTTCGTCACCCTGGTCGAGGCCGGTCTCGTCGCCGCCGGCGTCCTGTTCCTCCTCGGCTTCTGACCGACCACACAAACGCCAGTCGCGTGATCCGCCCAATGCCCGCGCCTGCGAGGGGCACACCGACCGCCGTGAACCCGCCACCACCACCTACATCACGCCTGACCTGCACGCCGTCGCCACCGCCTTGGCGGCCCTCACCGGTCAGCCGCACCCACTGGCCGTCGAACAGCGAGGGCGTCCACGGCCTTCGGCGCAGCCTGGCGAGCCGCCGATCCGGTAGACGTGATCAGTTCGAGCGCTACCGTTCCCGCGTCACAGGCGGGCGAGGCCGTCGGGCGCCGACGACCAGTCGGTAGGGGCCGGCCGGTTCGTCGTCCTGTAGAAGATCCCGGGATCACTTCGGTCTGCTGGTCGTGGGGTTGAGCACGAAGAGCTGGTCGGAGCGGGTGAACTGAGGCTCTGGGCCGGTGCTCGGGAGCGGGACGCGCCCGCCCGGGACGGCCCAGCCCCGGGCGCCGATGCCGGTGCGCTGCGGTGTCACGCGTCCTGTTACTCGGCCCCGTCAGCCAGTCCCTGCTGCACCACGGGCCCGGTCTTGTCGCGGTGGTGCGTCAGCTCGGAGACGAAGCGGCGACGCCCGACGAGGCGACGAGCCTCCAGTACGCGAGGCAGCATCACCGACTGCGCGGGCTGCCGAGGAGCAGGGCGCGGGGGGAACGGCGGGACAGCTCCTCGGCCACGCTGCCGAGCAGCCGGTTCTGCATCCCGTGGCCGTGGCGGCCGACTACCAGCAGATCGACGTCGTGCGCCTCGGCGGCAGCCAGCAGCGCGTCCACCGGATGCCCGCGTACGACCTCGGTGGTCGGCGGCGGCAACTCGCCGGGCAGAGCCTCGGCACGCTCGTCGAGCATGCGGCGGGCGGCCCGCTGCTCGGCTCCGACATCCAACCCGACCCGGTCCGGGTTCGTCACCGTGACCAGCACCAGTTCACTGACGGTGCCGCCGAGGGCCCGGGCGATCGCGCGCAGGGCCCGGTCGGACTCGGGTGACCCGTCCACGCCGACCGCCACTCGCAGGCCCGTGCCCTGCCCGGTCGGGGGGCGGTTCGCCACATCGACCACTGTCGCGTTGGCGCGTCCCCGTTCGATGGCGATCGGGATGAACAGCGGGCCAAGTAGCCCACCGACGACGTACCACAGCCGGTGGCGATGACCGGCCCGAATAACGAACCAGGCGGCGGTGAGTAGGCCGACGGTCAGCCACACCACGACGACCAGGAGCACCCACCACCAGGCAGTCATCGTCGGCTCCGGGTAGCGCTTCGCGGTGACGGAACCATGCCGGTGACTACCCAGCCTGCTGCGGGGTAACCGGCGCCGCAGGCGGGGTGGTTACTGCGGGCGCGGACCCGCGCGGCGACGGTGCGGCCTCGGCTACTGATCCGGGCAGGAGACCGTTGGCTACCGGAAACCGGCTCAGCGCAGACCGTGGGAAGCCGTGCCGTGGCTGCTGCGCGTCACGGCCCTGTACGGGGTGTGCCTGTTGGCGGTGGCCGCCACCGCCTACCTGATCGGGCGGCTCCTGCTGGCCGTCGCTCCGCTGTCCCTGGCCGTGATCGTCGCGCTGCTGCTCGCCGCGCTGCTCAACCCGGTCAGCCGGCTGCTGCGCCGGCTCCGGGTACCGGCTGCGTTGGCCGCCCTTGGTGGCGTGTTCAGCCTGCTGGGCGTGCTCACTCTCGCCGGTCTCCTGGTGGCGAACCAGGTCGCCAATCAGTTCGACGACCTCGGCGAGACGCTGTCCAGTGGTCTGGACGAGGTCCAACAGACGATCGTCGACGGTCCGCTTCCGGTGGGCGAGGAACAACTTGACTCCGCCATCGACGTGCTCCAGCAACGGCTGAGCGACGCCTCCGCGGACGTCGAACCCGCCGCGACCGCGACCGCCACCCTGGAGACGGTCGGCGCGATACTGCTGGCCCTCGTCCTGCTCTTCTTCTTCCTCAAGGACGGCTCCCGGATGTGGGGCTGGCTGTTGCGGCTGTTTCCCGACCGGCTGCGCGGTCCGGTCGACGAGGCCGGGCGCGCCAGCTGGTGGGCCGTCAGCCGCTACATCGGCGGCCAGGCGGTCGTGGCGGCGGTCGACGCCATCGGCATCGGTGTCGCCCTGCTGGTGATCGGTGTGCCGCTGGTCCTCCCGCTGGCGCTGCTGACCTTCCTCGGCGGTTTCGTGCCGATCGTCGGCGCCACGGTCGCGGGTGCCGCCGCCGCCCTCGTTGCCCTCGTCACCAACGGACCGACCGACGCCCTGCTCGTGCTCGCCGCGGTCATCGCCGTGCAACAGCTCGAAGGCAACCTGCTGGAGCCACTGATCGTCGGCCGAGCCCTGAAACTGCACCCCGCTCCCGTGCTTCTTGCGGTGACCGCTGGCACACTGACCGCCGGCATCGCCGGTGCCGTCATCGCGGTGCCGATCCTGGCCGTTGTGCACCGGGCCGGTTCCGTCCTGTTGCGGAACCGGGCCGAGCAGCGCGAGGGCGCCGAGCCGGCACCGAGCGAGGATCCACCATCGGACCAGCCATAGCATGTCCTTGGCGTGAGCCTGACGTGCCGAGTGCCGACCCGACTTCATTCCGGAGAGTCGCCGGATCCCGGGCCTCGACGGCCCCGTACCCGCCCTGCTCGGCCAGGATGGCATCGGCGTGCCCGGCGACGAGGCCTGCCGGGCGGTTTGGTGGGCTGCAGCCGGGTATTGGTGGTTGGTGGTGGGCCGCACCCGACCCGCTTGTCGACGATCGATGCGTCCGGTGCGGCGGATAGGGTGGGTCGTGGGTGTGCCGGGAAGTCTGGTCGGCGAGGCGATGGCCCGTACCCTGCCGACGAGGAGTTGTCCGTGACCGACGCCGACCGGCGGAACACCAGCCTGTTCGCCCGCCGCTCGTGGGGTGAGACCAGCCGCATCTCCGGCATCCTGCGTAAGGAGACCGTGGGCGGCGCACTGCTGTTCGTGGGGGCGGTGCTGGCGCTGCTCTGGTCGAACTCCCCGTGGGCGGAGGGCTACCAGTCGCTGCGAGACCTGCGGGTCGGGCCGGCCGCGCTGCACCTGGATCTGAGTCTCGCCACGTGGGCCGCCGACGGCCTGCTGGCGATCTTCTTCTTCGTCGCCGGGCTGGAACTCAAGCGCGAGTTCGTCGCCGGTGACCTGCGCGATCCCCGGCGCGCGGCGGTGCCGGTGGCGGCCGCGGTCGGCGGGGTCGTGGTTCCCGCCCTGCTGTTCGTGCTGATCGCCGCGGGCGCCGGGGACGGTGCTGCGCGGGGCTGGGCAATCCCGACCGCCACTGACATCGCCTTCGCCCTCGCGGTGCTCGCTGTGGTGGGCCGGCTCCTGCCCTCGGCGTTGCGCACCTTCCTGCTCACTCTGGCCGTCGTCGACGACCTGCTGGCCATCGTCATCATCGCCGTCTTCTACACCTCGGACCTGGCGGTCGGGCCGCTGGTGGGGGCGCTGGTGCCGTTGGCGGTCTTCGGTCTGCTGGTGCAGCGCCGGGTGCGGTCCTGGTGGCTGTTGCTCCCGCTGGCGGCGGTGACCTGGGTGCTGATGCACGAGTCCGGGGTGCACGCCACCGTGGCCGGGGTGCTGCTCGCGTTCACCGTCCCGGTGGTCCGCAGCGCCGCAGCCGGCGGTCCCGACGCCGGCCCTGGCCTGGCCGAGCACTTCGAGCACCGGATTCGTCCGCTCTCGGCCGGGGTCGCGGTGCCGGTGTTCGCGTTCTTCGCCGCCGGGGTGACCGTCGGCGGTCTGGCTGGCCTGGTCGCCGCGTTCACCGACCGGGTGGCGCTCGGCATCGTGGTCGGCCTGATCGTCGGCAAACCGGTCGGGATCATGGCCGCCACCTGGCTGGTGTCGCGGTTCACCCGGGCCGACCTGGACGACGGCCTGAACTGGCTCGACGTGCTGGGTCTGGCGTTGCTCGGCGGGATCGGGTTCACCGTCTCCCTGCTCATCGGCGAGCTGGCCTACGGCCTGGGCAGCGAGCGTGACGACCACGTGAAGGTGGCGGTGCTCGCCGGTTCGCTGCTCTCCGCGTTGCTCGCGACGGTCATCCTGCGCGCCCGCACTCGGGTTTACCGGCGGGTGCGTGAGGTGGAGACGATCGACCGGGACCAGGACGGTGTGCCGGACATCTACGAGCCGCGGCCCGGCCACGCGGCTGGACACTGAGGCCGCGCGGCCGTCCGTCTGTCGAGCCGGGCGACCACTGCCGCGTGCGGCACGGTGAGCCCGGCGAGCACCGCGAAGATCACCTGCAGCGAGTCGGCTGCGAACGGGCCTGCGGTCGTTGCGCTGGCGGTGGACGTTGCGCCGCTGCCGTAGAGCAGCGCGAGCAGGCCGGCGCAGGCGCCGACGGTGGGCAACGCCGCCTGTCGGGCGAACCTGCGCAGCGGCTCATCGAGGCGCCCCGCCGCCAGATGGTGCTGGTTGCCCGGGTCGGCGTGCAGCAGTCGGGCGACGTGCCGAGCGGAGTGCCAGGCTGCGAAGTACGCGCCGAACGCCAGCGGCGGCGGCACCAGCGCGAAGGCGGCGACCAGGACCCCGAGTGCGGCCACCTCGTCGCCACGGTGAGCGGCCAGCTCGCGCAGGCCGGTCACCACGGCCGCCAGGAGCACGGCGGACAACGCCACCATCCGCCCGGCGGGGGTGAACGCGGCCGAAGCGCCCGGGGCGACCGCGTCCAGCAAAGGATCGACCGTCCCGGGCCAGAGCGCGGCGGGCAGCACCACCGGAGGGCCGCCGTATGCGAGGACGGCGAGCACGGAACCGGCCGGTGGCTGCCCATCCCGCTCGGCCCGGTAGGCAACGTCGCCGGCGCCGAAGTGCAGCACCGTGAGGATCAGGAATCCGGCCAGGACGGGCACCGGCATCCAGAGAAACAACGCAACCGTGGCGGCGGCCGCGCCGGCGTACGCCAGCAGCAGCCCGATGGTGGCCCGCAGCGGCCGGACCGTGGCGCATTGCCAGGCCGGCACGAGGTGATCGACGGCGCCGTGCGGCAGGCCGATCAGCAGGCCGATGAGCAGCGGGAGAGTCCCGGCATCCGCCGCCGTATCGCGACTCAGCAGGCTCAGACAGGCGAGACCGGTCAGTACGATGGGGCCGGCCAGGCCGAATCGGCGCAGTAGCCAGGTGTCGGGCGGACGCCAGGTGCCACGCCGACGGTCAAGCGCTCGGCCGACCTCCCGACGGGATGAGGTCACGCGACGGTCAGCAGGCGGCGGTCTGACAGACGCCGTAGCAGGCCCAGGTCGACTGCACTCCACCCGACCTTGGACAGGATCGGCAGGATCACGAACAGGGCTGTGTCGGTGGTGTTCCCGAACAGTTCGAGCCCGGACGGCCCGAGGATCCAGATCAGCGGATAGCCGACCCACAGCACGCTGAGCAGGAGCGCCACCTGGGTGAAGGTCCGTGACATGGGGGCAGGTTGACGGGCTGCCGTGGCGCGCAGTGGTCCCCAGATCAGCCCGAAGACCACCAGTAGCGCCACCACGCCGACGGCGTAGAGGCTGTATCGCGCGGCGCGGTTCTCCATGACGTCGGCCAGGAAACCCATGGTGATCATGAGGATGTCGGCGGCGACGAGCGCGCGAACCAGTCCCCAACGCTTGTTGGGTAACGCTTGCATCGCGGTGAGCGAGAGGGCTACCAGCAGCAGCGGGGTGGTGATCACCCAGTCGGCGTAGCGGGCCCAGAATGTCGTCTGGTCGCCGACGTCGGCCCGACCGCCGCCGAGCGCCATGACGAGGTACCAGAATCCCGACCAGAGCGGGATGGCCACAGCGATCGCGTACTCGATTGGCGGGATGCCTTTGGGGTTGGCCCGCCAGAAGCCGAAGAGTACGACGCCGGCCGCCATGGCGGCGACGTAGAACCACAGCCAGAACTCCACGGCAACTCCTTCGTGATTCGCCGGGTTTCCCGAAAACAGAAAAGTCGGTTTTCACAACCTTAGGATCTTTTTAGGGATTTTCGGGGTCTCTCCCGGGGATCAGAAGGGCGGGCCGGCGGGATGAACTTCGAGAACGAGTTCAGCTACAACGTCATCCAGTACACGTTGGTGTCGCATGTGCTGACCCTCGGGTACGCCGTCATGGCGGCCGGCCTGGTCTACTTCCTGGCCACCATGTCGAATATCGCCCCGCGGTACCGGCTCGCCTCGGTACTCTCCGCAGTGGTCATGGTCTCCGCATTCCTCGAACTCTGGGTGTTGTCGCAGCGCTGGTCTCAGGCGTTCACCTGGAACGGGAGTGCGTTCGTCAACACCGACACCCTGTTCTCCAACGGCTACCGGTACATGAACTGGTCCATCGACGTGCCCGTGCTGCTGATCCAGCTGCTGGTGGTGCTGGGTGTCACCGGCCGGCGCTTCCACCGCACCTGGGTGCTGTTTGTCGCCGCCGGCCTGGCCATGATCTACACGGGCTATGCGGGCCAGTTCTACGAGTCGGACCGGTCCTGGCCGTTCTGGATCTGGGGTTTGGTCAGCACGGTGTTCTTCCTGTTCCTGCTCGTTCTGGTCGCCCGTCTGATCTTCGGCAGCCTGCGCCGGCTGCCCAGCGCCGCCCGGGGCCTGGCGAAGTCCGTGTGGTGGCTGCTCCTCGTCTCCTGGATGCTCTATCCCGGGGCGTACCTCATGCCGGCGATGTGGGATTCCGCCGACGGGGTGGTGGCCCGGCAGATCACCTACACGCTGGCCGATATCACCTCGAAGGTGATCTACGGGGTGCTGCTCGGGGTGATCGCCCGGAAGGTCAGCGTCGCAGAGAACTTCCAGCCTGCGATCGACGATGATGTGGCGCAGCCGCGCGGCGGACTGACCTCCGCCACGTCCGGTGGAGGGTCTCGTCGGCCACGGTGAACCACGTCCGACGCCCACAGCGCCGAACGGGTGCGCCGTTACGGCACGATCTCGCCGCCGGCTCACCGGCAGGCATGGGGGAGGGGGCGCTGCCACCACATCCGGTAGCCCCAGATAGTGACGCATAGCAGGCCGAGGGCCAGGGCGGCGAGCAGGATCTGGTCGGCCGGCCCGAAAAACTCCCATGTGGGCCTGAATGCCGAGGCGTTCACCTGTGCCAGCAGCGGCCGGGAGGCGAAGTCGCCGCGGGCGGTGACACTGGCGGTGGCCGTGTCGACGGCGACGGCGTCCCTGCGGACCGGCCAGGAGTTGTCGACCTGCACGACGCTCCACGTCGTTGCGCCCTGCGCCGGTGAGGTGATCTCGACCGGGTCGTCGAGGCCCGCGCCGCGGGCGAGCGCGTCTCCGCAGCCTCCGACCAGCCGACCACGGCGACGAGTGCGGACATCGCGGCAGTGCGGACGGAGATCGCGGCGCTGCGCCACCACATCGAGGCGGCTGCTCCGGGCAGGCATGCGACGGACGGACGGGCGAGCACCCGCGCCGAGGCCCTCACCATGACCGCCCGAGTGCTTACCGGGGCCCCGCCATCCTGCGTCGGCCTCCGCTGAGCTGGTCGGCCAGACAAACGAGGCCGGCTTGGCGGGTGACCTCGGTCCGCGCAGAAAACGCCGCCTCCAGTTCGCCTTGGAAGGCGATGAGAGCGCCCCTCAGCGATCTTCCACCGATGGCGGCAGACCGCGTATTCTCGACGCCTCATGAAAGCAGGGGGCGAGATGGGAACAGCCGCGAGCCCGACCACCGCTGGCCCGTCTGCCCTGCGTGAGTGGGTGCTCATCGCAGCCATGACCGCCCTCGCGCATCCGGCCGCCCTCCTCATCGGCACAGCGGTGCTCACCGCTGTGGTGGCCCTCCGCGCCTGGGTGCCGTTCGCGTGGATCGTGCTCCCCGTACTCGCGTTCACGGCGATCCCCCTGGTGACGCACCGGCCACGACTCACCGGTCACGCCGTGCGTCCGGCCGAGGAGCCTGAGCTGACCACTCTGGTGCGGCAGGTTGCCGAGGGCCTCGGCTTCCGCTTTCCGCTGCTCGTGCGGATTGTGGCCGAGCCGGAGGTCGCTGTCCTGCCCACCAGGACGTCCGGGTTCCGCACCTTCACCCTCTTCCTGGGTCTGCCGCTGGTGCGCCGGCTCGCCGCTGCCGAGCTCGCCGCCGTCATGGCGCGCGAGTTCGCCGACGAACAGCATGCCGGGGGCCGGCGGACCCAACTGCTGCGTCGGGCGCGAGGATCCCTGGTGGACAGCCTTGAGAAGCGCTTCAGGGCACCGGCCGCCCTGGCTGAGCGGTTGCTGCGGGGGAGCCGGACTCACATCTGGCCGCTGGCCTTGGCTGCGGATGCCGACGCCGCCGCGGTTGCCGGCACGCCTGGTGTACGCGGTGCCCTCACCAAGGTTGGCACCGTCGACGCGGCCTTTCACGTGCTCGGCGACACCTGGACGGAGGTGCTAGGCGAGGACGGAGACTACCCAGAGGACCTGTACGAAGCCCTCGACGCGGCACTCGCCGACCCGTACGTCGCGCCCCGCCTCGCCGCTGCTGCCGCCGACGACGAGGACGACCCGATGGCCATCGCGATCGAGCCTCCGCTGGCCGTCCGTCTCGCCGCGCTACCCGAGCACCTCGGCCACGGCTGGGACGCGAGTTCGCCGGTGCCGCTGCGGGACGCCGACACGCTTGAGCGACGGTGCGTGCGAGACCTCGTCACCGCGCACGATGTTCCGGGTGAGCCTCGGCCCGTCCGTCTCCTCGACCTCGCCCCGGAACGCTTCGAAGCGAGCACGCGGGAGGCCGCGTCGCGTCTCGTGCACGCGACAGGTCAGGATTCGGTACGCACAGCGATGGCCGCCGCAGCCGATGCGGTGGCGGACGGCACCTGGATGCAACTGGCTCGGGCGCTCGACCGGGAGACGGGGAGGCTGCCCCGGCCCCTGCGATCCGCTGCCGCACGCGCCGTTCTGGTCGGCTACCTCGACTGCGTGATCGGTGGCGCGCTGCTGAGGGCCGGGTGGGCACGTGCCAGCCGGTGGACATCAAGCGTGTTGGTCGACCCCGCCGGTGCGCTGTTCGACGTCGAGGAACTGGTGGAGCACGCCATCGCCAGCGGTGACCCGACCCGGATAAGGGAACTGCTCCCGCACTTCACCGAGGGGGCCGTGTGTTGAATCGACAACGGCCGGTTCTGCGCGTCGTGCTGCTGGCGCTCGTCGCCGCCATGTTCGCGTTCGCCGTCCTCGGGACCGTCCTCGGTTGGCAGGCGTACCGGTACGCCTGCGCGCAGGAACGAGCCACTGCGGTGGTCGAGGGCATCGTCGTCGAGGATGGCATCGGGGACCTCGACGACATCCGCGTCCGATGGGTGGACCAGGCAGGCGGCGAACACGTGCAGCGCTTCGGGATCTACGACATCGACCGGTACACGAAGGGCCAGGCGTTTCCGGTCGCGTACGACCCGGCTGATCCCGAACCCCGCGGCTTCCCGGCCGACCCGGACGAGACCAGTGCCGAGGACGACCTGCTGGTTCCGATCCTGATCGCGGGCTTCGTGGCCGTACTCGTCGTGCTGGCCTGGGCGCTACGCGGCATCCTGTTCCGACGTGCCGCAGGCCGGTCGAGCTCTCTCATGGTGGCGTCAGTGCTCGCGGGCGACAGACCGGACGGCCCACCGATCTCGGTCGGCAACAGCACCTGGATCGCGATCGCGAAGGACAGACGCCGTGGTCCCGACCGCTGGCAGCGGGTCATGTGGCACCCGGCGGTGGACTCGGTGAGCGGCACCATTCCCGTCACGGTCCACGGTGACGTCTCGTCGAAACGCCGGCTGGTCATCGAACTGCCCGGCCAGGTGCGGTTGGTGCCCATCGGCCGGCTACGACACCAGCCACCGAAGCGAGTGGTGCTGGAGGAACGAGCCGACGTCCGTGACACCCTTGACGACCTCGTCATCCTCCCGGCCGGGGCGTTGCTGCCCCGGGCCCGGCCCTGGTGGTGGCGCGCGGCGGTCTTCGCCCTGGTAGGAGCAGTCTTCGGCGGAATATGTGCCGTGTTGTTCATCGGCGGCGGCACGACCGTCCCGTTGGCCGCCGTCGCGGGCGCGGCTTTGCTGGTCAACGTCTGGGCGTTCACCGGAGCCGAGCCCTGAACCCTGGTCATCGATCACATCGACGCCGGCGTGTGCTGTCCGGTTGAAGGTGGCACCAGGCAACTGGGCCCGAGCTGCCCTCGAATCACTTCGCACGGACAAGATAGAGGCTAGTCGTCCGGCCCTAGCTGGCACCTTGCGCGGTGAGGGTGGCGAGCAGCTGCGACAGGTCATGGCCTGGCCCGGTCCGACGTTGCGGGGATCGAAGGGTCCGCACTCCGCGCTGTCAGGGCTCCACTGCCTGCGGACGAGAACTTCAACCTTTGGGCCGGCTGTCGGCCAGCTGTATGGTCGGCGCGTGAAACTGCGTCGACTGTCGGCACAGCGCAGGCGCGTCATAGCCTGGGTGGCGGGTTGCTTCGCCTTGGGTGCCATAGGGGTGCGCGCGTTCGTCATCGCTGAGGGCTCCCCCTGGTACCTGATCCTGTGGGGCCTCCAGGGCGTTGCCATGGTGGTGACGTGGATGTGCTGGCGCTCGCAGCGGGAACGTCCCGCTGATCGTGGGGTTGATTTGGATGCCAAACGCCTGCACTGGTGAACTGCAACTGACATGAGGACCTACGACTGACCTCCGGCACATGCCGTGCCGTTCGAGACGCGAGTCGATCCCAGTGCCTGGCTCCGACCGGTCGGGAAGCCGCGGGCCACGACCAGCGGCGCAGCAGCGGTCTACTCATCGTGATCTACCCAAACCGGCAGCGGCTGCCGGCCCGCTGGCAAGTGGCGAGTTTAGCCACCGTCGGAGGCCGGCCGCAGCCCCGGGCCTCCGCGCAGGCGGACCAGCGCTACGGCTGGCTGGGCGGTAAGCAGCGGTCAGGGGACGCGCTTGGCGGCGTCCTGCTGATGGGCGTCCGGCTCTACCTTCCGTCGACCGGCCGGTTCCTGAGCACTGACCCGATGGCCGGTGGCAGCTGCAACGCCTACGAGTACGTGTGCGGCGATCGGTCAACTCGTTCGACCTCGACGGCCGGTGCCGGACCATCAGGTGGACCTGGAATGCCTCAATGCCTCCTGCCGTACGTCCGGCAGCTACCGGGAAGCCCTGCACGCGCACATTTCCCTGGCAGCCTGGTTCATACCGGGCGGCTCCTTCTACAAGGGTGGCCGCTACGGGATCCGCGTGGGGAAGGCTGGCTGGAAGGTCGGCAAGCGGGCGGCCAGGATCGGCTGGAAGGGATGTCGGAGCAACTGGCGCAAGTGCGGCTCGAGTGTTCTTGGCGAGGCATGGAAGTCCGGCTTCACCGCTACCATTGGCGGCGACTGGGACAATCTCAAGACGGCAGGCCGATTCTGGCGTGACCGCACCCCACGACTGGGGAGCGAGGGGATACAACGGCATGTGCACCAAGCTCAACCAGCGGACGCGCGGGCTGTCGCGGTCCTCGTGTCGCGGCGTCTCATATCGACGGAACTGGGCATGGTGAAGAAGTCCAACGCGTGGGTGCGGCTGCTCATCACCGGCCTGATGCTCCTTCTCGCCGGTATTCGCACGCCCGACGTTCTCGCCGAGAAAAGCTGGCGGTCGTGGGCCGTCCTGCCGGTGCTCCTGATCGCACTCTGGTTGTTCCTCAGGGCGCTGCGCGATGTAGTGACGAGGCGAAACGGCTCCGCTGACCGGGACGCTGCCGCCTGACATTCCCGGGCACGCCGGCTGGGGTGGGCAGACACTGCCCACCCCAGCCGAAGCGGTCTTGTATGACGCTGACGGCAGCCCCAGCGAAATCTACCTCTGGGGTTCCTCTGGCGACTAAGGCGTGTTTCATAAGTCCGGTCAGAGCCATTCGCAGATGATGGTCATGGTCAGGATGGCCTGGAACCGGACGGTCAGCTTGTCGTAGCGGGTGGCCACGCCGCGGTGGCGCTTGAGTCTGTTGATGCCGTTCTCGACGGCGTGTCGCATCCGGTAGAGGTCTCGGTCGAACTTGGGTGGGCGTCCGCCGCGGCTGCCTTTGGCTTTGCGGTGGGCGTCCTGGCCTTTCTTGCTCGGGATGCACGCCTTGATCCCACGCTTGCGCAGGTAAGTACGGTTACCGCGGCTGGTGTAGGCCTTGTCGGCCAGGACGAGGTCGGGGCAGGTGCGGGGCCGGCCTACTCCGAGACGAGTCACCTTGATCCGGCGCAGGACCGGGATGAACTGCGGGCTGTCACCACGGTGCCCGGCGGTCACGACCATCGATAAGACTTTCTGTCCCTGCTCACAGGCCAGATGCGTCTTGGTGGTCAGACCGCCGCGAGAGCGTCCGAGGCCGTGATCGGCGGGTTCGTCGTGCACGCCGCCGGGTGGCTCTTTCTGCAGGTGACCGTCTTTGCGGGCGCCAGCGGCGTGTTGGTGGGCGCGGCTGGTCATCGAGTCCACGCTGATCGTCCAGCCGATCCGGCCCTGCGCATCGCCGGTGGCCTGTGACGTGGCCAGGATCTTGTCCCAGGTTCCATCGCGCTGCCAACGGCGGAACAGGCCGTAGAGCGTCTGCCAGGGTCCGTACTCGGCGGGGACGTCACGCCAGGGCGACCCGATCCGGATCCGCCACCTGATCCCGTCGATGAGCTGCCGTTTCTCCCACTTCGGCGGACGGCCCTTCACCGACGCGGCAGGCAGCAGTGCGGCGAGGCGCTGCCACTGGGCGTCGGTGAGGTCGTGCCGCCTCGTCACCGCTAAGGTGGCCACGAGGTCTCCGGTATGAAGCTCTTGCTTGGTCGCAGAACCAGATACCGGAGACCTCTTCAGTTGTCGATCACCGCCACGCCGTGACCATCACCGGCCACCACGACTTCTGAAACACGCCTTAGCCGTGGGCGGTAGACGCTCTGGTCGCAATGCCAGCCGGAACGCACCCAGTGGCTGAGGTGCAAGCCGCCCGCCACTGGGTGCAGCTTCGGCAGGGCCGCAGATCGGGACCATCCCTGCGGCCCTGCCGAAGCCGGAGCGCGTCCTCAACTTGCAGTTAACGGTTTCTCAGCCATCGGACAAACTGGTCGACCCAGACCAGGGCGCAGCATGCCACCACTACGCCGAGCACAACCGGCGCGGGCGGTATCTCGCCGCCGTTCAGCACTCGGCTTACCGCCAGGGCGGCGACCACAAGCGCTAGTCCCAGCACGACTCTGATGGCGATGGACCGGAACTCTTCCATGGTTATCCCGCATACCGGCGATGTTCGTAACCGCCCGTCTTGTACATCTTCAGGTAGACGTACGGATGGGTCTGGGTGTAGCAGCCGTAGTAGGCAACGCAGTAGTCGAGGTTGGCTCGCTTGTCGTGGTAGGCGCTCCCGTCTGGCCGGGTAGACGACGAGTCGATGCTCCATGACCGGAAGTAGATACCCCAGGTATTGTTGGAAATCCAACCATCCTTACGGTAAATCCCGGTAACCTTGCTTCCGTTGTAACACCATTCGGTGCGCGTATTGAAACGGTAGATCCGCGAGCCGAAGAAATCCTTTTTGTCGATGGAGACGGTGAGGTCTTTGCACCTCGTTGTCGCCGCAGCCGCTTGCTGATAGGTCCCCGGCGCGTTCTCTGGGGGGTAAATGTTCGGCGAGGTGTCGATCTTCACTTCGCTCACCGTGCCCTCGTCGCGAGGGTCCGGCACCGCCTGCCCGACTTCTGGCACGCCTTGAATCAGCTGGATGTCCGCATCAGTCCAGCTGCCGTCCGCAACGCGGTCAAGCGCGGCCGCAATGGCAGGGTCGTACCCCTGTTCTGCAGCGTGAGCCGGAGCGCTGAACGCCAACGTTGCCGCCAAGCTCAGGCACGCTGGAATTGCCATCAGGGCAAACTTGCTCGATCTGATACCCATTACCCCCGCACTACTCCCCTGTATATAAGTTCACGCCTCGCACACCGGCCCGCTACGGGCGGCGGCGATCTTGCGGGAAAGAGTATCAATAGTTCGATGGATTAATCATCCCTAAGTTCGCGAACCTCGGTACGGCTACCGGATGCGACACGCCGTCGAGAACGGCCAGCGTGGCCCGCGCCACGCCCGCGTACGGGGCGTCGACGCCGCCGAGCGCGGGGCCCCGCCAGAGGTTAATCGCCTCGTCGAACGCGGCGCACGCCCGTTCGGCGTCGCGCTCGGCCACGCAGCCACGGCCTACGTCGAGCAGGCGGCCGAACAGGACGTTGTCGATCTGCGCCACGAGCGCGTAGCCGGGCGCGCGGGTTGGCCAACGCGTCGGCCGAGCTGACAAGTTTGCGGCGTACGCCCGAGACGAGGGCCTGGACGCGGGTGCGGGCGCACTGGGGCGGATGGTCGCCCCACAGCGCGTCCACGATCGTCGTCGTCGACACGGTCCGGGCTGGCGTCAGCGCCAGCAGGGCGACCAGAGCCCGTTCCAGGGGTGACACCGGAACCGTCAGGAGGGCCCGTGACCTACCTTGCTCCGGGTAGCGATTCGCGGTGACGGAACCATGCTGGGTGACTACCCAGCCTGCTGCGGGGTAACCGGCGCCGCAGACGAGGTGGTTACTGCGGGCGCGAACCCGCGCGGCGATGGTGCGGCCCTCGGCTACTGATCCAGACAGGAGACCGTTGGCTACCGGAAACCGGCTCAGAGAAGACCGTGGGAAGCCGTGCCGTGGCTGCTGCGCGTCACGGCCCTGTACGGGTTGTGCCTGTTGGCGGTGGCCGCCACCGCCTACCTGAGCGGGAGGCTCCTGTTGGCCGTCGCTCCGCTGTCCCTGGCCGTGATCATCGCGCTGCTACTTGCCGCGTGGGTGTCACCGGCCGGCCCTTCCACCGCACCTGGGTGCTGTTTGTCGCCGCCGGCCTGGCCATGATCTACACGGGCTATGCGGGCCAGTTCTACGAGTCGGACCGGTCCTGGCCGTTCTGGATCTGGGGTTTGGTCAGCACGGTGTTCTTCCTGTTCCTGCTCGTTCTGGTCGCCCGTCTGATCTTCGGCAGCCTGCGCCGGCTGCCCAGCGCCGCCCGGGGCCTGGCGAAGTCCGTGTGGTGGCTGCTCCTCGTCTCCTGGATGCTCTATCCCGGGGCGTACCTCATGCCGGCGATGTGGGATTCCGCCGACGGGGTGGTGGCCCGGCAGATCACCTACACGCTGGCCGATATCACCTCGAAGGTGATCTACGGGGTGCTGCTCGGGGTGATCGCCCGGAAGGTCAGCGTCGCAGAGAACTTCCAGCCTGCGATCGACGATGATGTGGCCCAGCCGCGCGGCGGACTGACCTCCGCCACGTCCGGTGGAGGGCTTCGCCGGCCACGAAAATCCTGCTCCGAGCGCAGTTGGGGCGCGAACACCAGCGATCAGCCGGCGGCGGCCTGGCGCACCAGGCGGCGGGCTTCGTCACGGGACACGCCGGTGGCCCGGAGCAGGTCGCTGGCGGCGGTACGCAGTTGCGAGACCACGATCGTCCCGGAGAAGCCCAGATCCTGCCGGCATGCCGCGCCCGCCTCGCGGACCGCGTGTAGCACCCGCTCGCGGGTCTGCACCGGCTCCTGCGCGGCAAGGAACTCCCTATGCAGCAGCCGGACCGCCTCGCCCAGGTGCTCCACCGCCGCCGGTAGGCCGGCTGGCACCGGTTCCTCGTCGTGCAGAGTGGTGACGATCCGGCGGACCAGACCGCGGCAGTTGCGGAACGCCCGCTCGGTGTGCATCACCCCGTTGCGGTACGCGCCGAGTGCCCTGCGTCGGCGCCATCGTACGGGGGAGAACCGGACGACCTCGTCGGCGGCGGCCACCACCTCGGCGAGCTGTTCGAGTTGCGGCTCGGCGTCGCGCATCTGCTCCAGCACCTCCTTCGCGCGCTCGCAGTCCGCGTCGGTGAGTGCCTGCGCCGACGCGGTCATGTGCCGGGCGAACAGGTCCAGCGCGGGGTCGGCGGCCCGGCGCACCGTTCGGAGCGGGTTGATCGGTAGGAGGACGAGCACCACGAACAGACCCACGATCCCGCCGATCAACGCGTTGATCGTTCGGGGCAGCTCCAGATCCGGTGCGGTCGGGGTGAGGGTGGCGACGAGCACTGCCGTACCGCCGGTCTGGGCCAACAGCGCCCCGGAGCCGCGCACCACAATTGCTGCGGTGATGGCCAGGAAGACGATCACGCCGACCTGCCATGGCCCGGTGCCGAAAAGGCTGATCAGCAGGTCACCCACCGCAATGCCGAGCACCACCCCGCCGACCAGTTCCAGCGTGCGGCGGGCGCGGGTGCCGAGGGACGCCGCGATCACACCGACGGCCGCGGCGGGCGCGAAGGTCGGCTCCGGGTTGCCGAGGACCTCGCGGGCCACCAGCCAGGCCAGCGCGGCAGCCACGCCGGCCTGGAAGCCCACGATCAGATAGGTTCGCAATCGGTGGTGGCTGGCCCTGCCGGCCTCGGCAATCCGGGCACGCACATGGCCTGCAACGGCATGTTTACCGGATCCCCCGGCCGTGAACCTCATGGCCACGCCTACCCGGTGCGGCCGGAGCCCGAACGCTGTCTGACCACTCAGTCCGGGTGCCATGGTCGTGGCCAGCGACCCGAGACCTGTCTGGCGACTCAGGCGGGGTGGGCCATGGTCGCGGCCAGCGCGACCACCCCCGGCAGCCGGGTGTCCTGGCGCAGGAACTGCACCACCACCGGCACCGGGGAGCGCAGCAGGCAGCCGTACGGGCGGTCCAGGCGCACCGCCTCCGGGTCGATCAGGTCGTTGACCCGGACGTGCCGCACCCTGCGGGCGTCGACGACGATGGCGTACGGACCGACCGGCTCGGCGTCCTCGTAGTAGAACCACAGCTGCGCATCGGCGCGGGTGTCGCTGGCGTTGAGCACGCAGATCTCATCGAAGCTGGTGAACGCCGGCTCCGGACCGTTGCTGGGAAACGGGATGTGCCCACCTGGCACGACCCAGACGCGGGCGCCGACGTCGGGCATCAGGTCTCCTCCAACAGGCGGGTCAGGTCCGGACTGGCGAACACGCCGTCCGGATCGAGGCGGTGACGCGCCGCCTGGAAGTCGTCCCAGCGGGGATAGAGGGGCCGCAGGTCGCGGGCGGTCAACCAGTGCTTCTTGCCCCAGTGCGGCCGACCCCCGTACTGGCGGAACACCGCCTCCATGTCCCGGAAGTAATCCTCGTACGGCAGCGAGGTGTTCTGCAGGCAGGCGATGGTGGTGGTGGGTCGGCCGTACGCGTTGCTCAACCAGATGTCGTCGGCGGCGATGCTGCGCACGAGCACCCGCCATCCGACCACCTTGCGGTGCCGTTGCATGATCCGGCGTCGAACCTCAGCGAAGCAGGCGGGGAACGCCTCCGACGGCAGCATGTACTCGATCTCCTCGAACCGCAGGTCCCGCTCCTGCGGGATGGTGCGATGGATCGGACCGGACCGGATCTCGCGGGGTGTGTCCCACGGTTCGGAGCCCGGCACCCGCGGCGCGGCCCACCCCCGCTCGTCGGACCCCCCGTCGCCGCGGTTCAGGGTGCGGATCTGGGTCTGGTCGCTGCGCGGGTACCAGTAGAAGTCCATGTTGCGGTTGGTGTGCTGCAACTCGGCGAGGTGGTCCAGGGTCCAGTCGATGTGCGCGCACCACGCCCGACGGCGCAACTCGTAGTGCGGTTGCACGTCCAGGGTGACCTGGGTGACCACGCCGAGCGCGCCCAGCGACAGCCGGGCAGCCGGCAGCAGATGCGGGTTGTCGTCAGCGGAGATGTCCAGCACGTCGCCGGTACCGGTGACCAGACGGACGCCGGTCACCTGGGTGCACAGGTTGCCGAATCCGATGCCGGTGCCGTGGGTGCCCGTGGCGGTCGCGCCGGCGATCGACTGGTAGTCCACGTCGCCGAGGTTGTCCATGGCCAGGCCGGCGTCGTACAGGCCCTCACCGAGGGTCTTGAGTTTGGTCCCCGCCCGCACCCGCACCTGACCGTCGTGCTCGTCGATCACGCCGGTGAGCCGGTCCACGCTGAGCAGGATGTCGTCGGTGCGCGCCAGCGGGCTTGACGAGTGGCCCGAACCGACGGGACGGATCGTCCGCCCCGCCTGTCGTGCCCCTATGACGAGGTCCCGGACAGCGTCCTCGTCAGCCGGCTCGGCGTACTCCCGAGGGGTGAACGAGAGGCTGCCGGACCAGTTGACGAACCGCCGCATCTAGCGGACTACCCGCCGGCGCGGACGATAGTCCCGCTGCGACCAGTTGGTGGCGGTGCGTTCCCGGCGTCGTAGGAGGAGCCGGCGTCAAACGCCTGCTGCCGCCTCGCCGGGCCGGTGCCGCCGGACCCGCCACAGAAGGTCGATGGTTGGGGCTGACCGGCGAGGGTACGCCGCTGCGCAGAGCGCGCGACCACCGACGTAGGGAGGCTCCATGGGTGCCGACGACAAGATCAGCAATGCCTCCGAGAAGGCCACCGGCAAGCTCAAGGAGGGCGCCGGCAAGGCCACCGACGACGAGAATCTCGAAGCTGAGGGCCGCGGCGACCAGACCAAGGCCAACGCCAAGCAGGCCGGCGAGAAGATCAAGGACGCCTTCAAGAGCTGACCTGGCCCGTGCAGGGGATCGCGGCACGGCAGGCCGACTGAACAGCCACGACGGCATCCCCGTCGTGGCTTTCGTCCGTGGCCGGCCGGACCCGACTGACGGCCTTCGACCTGCGCGGGGGGCGTCCATGGGCAAGGACGGGGCACACAGCGCCGCCGGGCATGGCCTTACCGGTTGCCCGCTCGCACTCGCTCGGTCCGGGCGAGGTTGACGGCGCTGCTGATCAGGCCGATGTGGCTGAACGCTTGGGGGAAGTTGCCGAGGAACTGTCCGTTGGTGGGATCGATCTGTTCGGGCAGCAGGCCGACGTGGTTGACCCGGGCGCAGAGCCGTTCGAAGCGTTCCCGCGCCTCGTCGACCCGGCCGCTCTGCGCGAGGTTGTCCACCCACCAGAATGAACAGAGCAGGAAGGCGCCCTCCTCCCCGCGCAGACCGTCGGGGGATTCGGCGGGAAGGTACCGATAGAGCAGGTCGTTGCCGGCGCCGAGCCGCTCGACGACGGCGTCGACCGTCGCCGTCATCCGCGGGTCGCCCGCGTCGAGGACCCGTCGCAGGGGCAACGCCAGCAGGCTCGCGTCGACGGTGCCGGGCTGGCCGAGGTGTTCGGTGAGGTGGCCGGCGTCGGGATCCCACGCCTGTTCGAGCAGGTGCGCGTGGATCGTGTCGGCCAGCTTGCGCCACCGGCCCTCCTCGTCGCTGCGGCCGGTCGAGGCGGCAATGCGCGCCATGCGGTCCGCGGCCACCTGGCACATTGCCACCGAGTAGGTGAACGGGCGTCCCGCGTCCCGGATCTCCCAGATTCCGTGATCCGGGGTACGCCAGTTGTCCTCCGCCGCGGCCCCGAGCTCGACCAGCTTGGCCCACCGGAGGTCGTCGACGGTGCCGCCACCGCGAACCCACTGCCAGGCGCAGTCGAGGATCTCGCCGTACACGTCGTGTTGGACCTGATCGGCGGCGGCGTTGCCCCACCGGACCGGCGCGGACCCGCGGTAACCCTCCAGGTCGGGGTCGATGTGTTCAGCTCCCGGCTGAGTGCCGTCGAGGGTGTACAGGATGTGCGGCCGGCCGTCGCGCAGGCAGGCGTCCAGGATCCAGGTGAGGAAGCCTTCGCTCTCGTCGGCCAGGCCGATGCAGCGCAGCGCGTACACGGTGTAGGCGGCGTCGCGGACCCAGGTGAACCGGTAGTCCCAGTTGCGTTCACCTCCGATGGCCTCGGGAAGTGACGACGTCGGGGCGGCGACGATGGCGCCGCTGGCGTGGTGGTCGCACAACTTGAGCGTGATGGCGCTGCGTCGTACCAGGTCCTCGTACGGTCCGGTGTAGGTGATGCTCGTGGTCCAGGTGCGCCAGGCGGCGGCCGTGGAGTCCAGGGCGGCTTCCACCTCGTCCGCCGTGCGTAGCCGGGTGGGCCCGTCGGCCCAGCGCAGCACCAGGCCCAGGCGATCACCCGCCCGTAGCCGCACCGACCCGTCGAGCCGGTCGAGCCCGTCCACAGTGCGAGTGCTGGTCAGCTTGACCGGGTCAGGAGCATCGGGCCACCCGAGCGTGACCTCGCCGGTGCCCGCCGAAGGGGTCAGCCCACCCCGGCCGGTGAGGTGGATCCGCAGGTCGACCTCCCCCTGCAGAACGGTGACCAGGCGGGCCAGTTCCCCGGGCCCGCTGGGGCGGCCGGTGCCGAGGGTTCCGTCGACCACCATGGCGTCGGTGACCTGCACGGTGCCGGTGTCGCACCGCAGATCGGTGACCACCACGGCGGTGTCGGCCAGATAGTGCTGCCGCACCTCCCGAAGCCCTGCCGGCTGTACCGTCCAGGCGCCGCCCTGCTCCGCGTCCAGCAGGGACGCGAACAGAGCCGGTCCGTCGAAGCGGGGCAGACACAGCCATCGGATGGTGGCGTCCATGCCGACCAGCGCCGCCGTGGCCCCGTCGCCGACCAGCGCATGATCGGCGATCCGGGGATACCCGTCGACCGTCTGAATTGGCTGGGTGAAGGGGTTCGTGCCCTGGTCAAGCGTCATGTCGGTCTGGTCTCCGCTAGTGGCGAGGGTTGGTAGATGTCGGGCACCCCGTCAGCGTCGGAGTCGCGGTTCGCGCGTTCGTGCAGGCGCCGGTAGACGGTGTTGCGGCGGCTGAGCACGATCGCGGCCAGCACGGCGGCGATGACCGAGCCGGCCACGACGGCGACCTTGGCGGCACCGTCGCGTTCGGTGCCGGTGCCGAAGGCGAGTTCGCCGATCAGCAGGCTGACGGTGAAGCCGATCCCGGCGAGCAGGGACACCCCGAGCAGGTCGGTCCAGCTCAGTTCCTCGTCGAGTTCCGCGCGAGTGAAGCGGGCCATCAGGTACGACGAGCCGAAGATGCCGATCACCTTGCCCAGCACCAGACCGGCGACGATGCCCAGAACGATCGGATCGGTCGCGATCGCCCCCAGGTCGGTCCCGCGCAGCGAGACCCCGGCGGCGAAGAACGCGAAGACCGGTACCGCGATCCCGGCGGAGATCGGCCGCCACAGGTGCTCGAAATGCTCCGCCATGCCGTGTTCGGAGCCGTCGCGGGCCAGCACCGGAACGACGAAACCGAGCAGCACCCCGGCGATGGTGGCGTGCACACCGGAGGCGTGCATCAGCGCCCACGACGTGACGGCCAGCGGGATCAGCGCCCACCACCAGGTCTTGCCACGCTGCACCAGCAGGGCGAACACCACGATCGGCAGCAGCGAGCAGAACAGGAGCAGCAGGTTGAAGTCGTCGGTGTAGAAGACCGCGATGATGGTGATCGCGAACAGATCGTCCACGACGGCCAAGGTCAACAGGAACGCCCGCAGCCCCAGTGGCAGATGCGAGCCGATCACCGCGAGCACGGCCAGCGCGAACGCGATGTCGGTGGCAGTGGGCACCGCCCAGCCCTGCAGCGCGGCGCTGTCGCTCAGGTTGAACAGGACGAAGATCAGCGCGGGTACGGCCATCCCGCCGATCGCGGCAACGATGGGCAGCGCGGCCTGCCGCGGATCACGCAGACTTCCGGCGACGAACTCACGTTTGAGTTCCAAGCCCACGACGAAGAAGAAGATGGCCAGCAGCCCGTCACCGGCCCAGTGCGCCAGGTCGAGATTGAGGTACAGGGCCTCACCGCCCGGCCAGGGCACGAAACCTCGGACGCCCTCGTAGGCGTCTGTCCACGGTGTGTTCGCCCAGATCAGAGCCAGCACCGCGCCGAGCAGCAGCAGGGCACCGCCGACCGTCTCCATCCGCAGCGCCTCGGCGAGGAACTTCGCCTCGCGCCACGACGACAGCCGGAACAACCGCGGCGGTGAGGCACGCTCCTCGTCAGGATGGTCAGCCACAAGCGTGCCCTTCTGCCGGCGAAGTGGTTCGTCGTGACCTGGCAGTACCCCCGCCAAAACGTTCATACACCGCCACGCCTGTCGTCCGACCTCCGCTGGGCGGAGCGCAGGCATGTTGGGCAGACCGATGCGTACCCGCCCGACCGGCGGGGCATGGAGCGTGCATGACCACATCGACCCCGAGCGCGGCCCCTTGCGTGGCCGATCGTCCCGCCCTCTCCGAGGCCGTACCCCAGACGTTGCTGTTGCTCGGCGCCAGCGGTGACCTGGCCGCGCGTCTGCTGCTGCCGGGGCTGGGTCGGCTGGTGGCCAGCGGCGCTGTGCCTGACCTGCGGCTGGTTGGCAGCGGCAGGGACGACTGGGACGACGAGCGGTGGCGTGGCCGGATAGCCGGATCCTTCGCGACGGTGGGGGCGGGCGGGCCTCGGGAGGCCGAGGTGGTGCGCTCCGCCCGCTACCTGGCGGCCGACGTGACGGCGGAGGAGGACCTGCGGCGGTTGCTGGCGGCTTGCCAGGGGCAGACGGTGATCTTCTTCGCCCTGCCGCCGGCGGTCACCGCTCGTGCCGCCGCCACGTTGGCCCGCATCGGCCTGCCGCCCGGCACCCGGTTGATGCTGGAGAAACCATTCGGCACGGACACCGCTTCGGCGAGGTCGCTCAACGACCTCCTGGCCGGGCTGGTGCCAGAGGACCAGGTGCACCGCATCGACCACTTCCTGGGCAAGTCCACTGTGGTGAACATCCTCGGTCTGCGTTTCGCCAACCGGATCTTCGAACCGGTGCTCAACTCCGCGCACGTGGCCTGCGTGGACATCGTGTTCGACGAGGCGCTGGGCCTGGAGGGCCGGGCCGGCTACTACGACGGCGCCGGCGCGCTCGTCGACATGGTGCAGAGTCACCTGCTGCAGGTCCTCGCGCTGATGGCGATGGACGCGCCGCCCACCCTCGACGCCCGTGAAGTGCGGGGCCGCAAGGCACAGGTGCTGCGCGCCACCAGGGTGTGGGACGGCGATCCGGTGCGATGGAGCCGGCGGGCCCGATACACGGCGGGGGAGGTGGACGGGCGGCGACTGCCCGCGTACGCCGACGAGCCCGGCATCGACCCGACCCGGGGGACCGAGACCCTGGCGGAGGTGGTGCTGGCTGTGGACACCTGGCGGTGGGCGGGTGTGCCGTTTCGGCTGCGCTCCGGCAAGGCGCTGGCCGGACGGCGTAAGGAAGCCGTGATCACCTTCCGGCAGCCGCCCCGGGTGCCCACCGGGCTCACCGGGTACGAGCAACCAGACCGGCTGCGGATCGGCTTCGGCCCGGACCGGCTGGGCCTCGACGTCAACATCAACGGCCCAGGCGACCCGTTGGAGATCGATCAGGTGCATCTGGTCGCCGATTTCGGCCCGGGCGGCCTGCCGCCGTACGGGGAGGTGCTGCGCGGCGCCTTCGACGGCGACCCGACTCTGTCAGTGCGGGGCGACACCGCTGAGGAGTGCTGGCGCATCGTCGCGCCGGTGCTCGAAGTCTGGCGAGCGGGGGCAGTGCCGTTACAGGAGTACCCGGCCGGGAGCCACGGCCCGGCCGACTCCCTGCTTGCCCCCGCGCCCGGCGAGGTGGCTCGTTACTGACATACAGCCGCTCTCGGTTGCCCTGTGGGCAGCTGGGGGTTGACGAGGGATCGAGACCTTGGCGCGGCGCAGCGGCGGCGCGCCAACGTCAGGGGTTCCGATCCCCGTGGCGGCAACGTCGTAGCGCGTCCGGCCCGGTTGAGCTTCGCCCCGTCAGACGTGCACCTGACTGCCGGCGGCGTGGACCTGCTTCGGTCAGTGGGCGGGCCGGTGTTGGTCGAGTTGGTGGCGCAGGGTGTCGGCGAAGCCCTCGGCGGTGGCCAGTTGCTCTCGTAGGCTGTCGACCCGGGCCGTCGCGACGGTGTGGAACATGCCGAGCCGGTCGAGCAGGGCTGGCCGGTCGTCCTCGTCGGCGGTGCACAGGGCGTCCAGGACGCTGAGGAAATCGCGCATCTCGTCGAGGGTGAACCCGAGCGGTTTCATTCGCTTGACCACGGCGAGGCGGTCGAGGTCCGGCTCGGTGTAGAGGCGGAAGCCGCCCTCGCTGCGTGCCGACGGGACGATGAGGCCGGCGTCCTCGTAGTGTCGGATGGTGCGAATGCTCAGTCCTACCCGGTCGGCTGCTTCGCCGATCTGCATGAGCCGGCCGGCGGCCAGGCCACTGTTGTCCTGCGGCCCGACGTTCCGCACTGTTTCCGGCATCAGTGGCCGCCGCTCAGGTTGCCGGCGAGGGTGCCGTGGATGGCGGCGCTGCGCTGGTTCAGCGCGATGATCTCGACGGTCTTGCCGCGAGCGGCGTACTTGGTGGTGATCGCGTCCAGTGCCGCGACCGACGAGGCGTCCCACACGTGGGCGTGGGTCATGTCGATGACCACGGTCTGCGGGTCGTTGGCGTAATCGAACTGGAAGACCAGGTCGTTACTGGAGGCGAAGAACAGCTCACCTCGTACGAAGTAGATGCGGGTGCTCTCGTCGGGGTCCAGCACGCTGGTGACCTCCACCAGGTGGGCGACCCGCCGGGCGAAGATGACCATGGCGGTGAGGACGCCGGCGATCACGCCGATGGCCAAATTGTGGGTGGCGAGCACTGCGCCGACGGTAGTGACCATGACCAGGGTTTCGCCGAGTGGCATCCGCTTGAGTGTGGTCGGGGCGACGGAGTGCCAGTCGAACGTGCCGACGGCGACGATGATCATCACGGCGACGAGGGCGGCCATCGGGATGGTGGCGACGACGTCGCCGAGCGCGACGACGAGGATGAGCAGGAACACACCGGAAAGGAACGTCGACAGTCGCGTCCGGGCACCGGACGCCTTGACGTTGATCATCGTCTGGCCGATCATAGCGCAGCCGCCCATGCCGCCGAAGAACCCGGTGACAATGTTGGCGACACCCTGTCCCCAGGACTCGCGGGTCTTGTTGGAGCGGGTGTCGGTGATGTCGTCAACCAGCTTGGCGGTCATCAGTGACTCCATCAGCCCAACCAGCGCCACGCCGAGGGCGTAGGGGGCGATCAAGGTCAGGGTGTCGAGGGTGTAGGGCACGTCGGGTAGCCCGAACACGGGCAGGCTGTCCGGGAGGGCGCCCTGGTCACCGACGGTCGGCACCATCACGTGGGCGGCGACGGTGACCACGGTCAGCACGATGATGGCGACCAGCGGCGCGGGCACCGCCTTGGTGAGCCGAGGTAGCCCGACCATGATCACCAACGCGACCCCGACAAGCGGGTAGACCAGCCATGGCACGCCGAGCAGGTAGGGGACCTGGGCGGCGAAGATCAGGATGGCCAGGGCGTTGACGAAGCCGACCATGACGCTGCGGGGGATGAACCGCATCAGCTTCGCCACGCCGAGCACCGCGAGAACCACCTGGATGACGCCGCCGAGGATCACTGCCGCGAACAGGTAGCCGAGACCGTGCTCCTGCACCAGCGGCGCAACGACCAGGGCGATTGCGCCGGTCGCGGCGCTGATCATCGCTGGCCGGCCGCCGCAGATCGATATGACGACGGCCATGGTGAACGAGGCGAACAGTCCGACGCGGGGGTCGACCCCGGCAAGGATCGAGAAGCTGATCGCCTCGGGGATCAGCGCCAGGGCGACGACCAGGCCGGCGAGCACCTCGGTGCGGAACACCTTCGGCGACAGCCAGGACGGACGGGACAGGCGCGGCCGGGCGACCGCGGACAGCGGAGAAGACATGGAGCCGTTTCCGTTCGGGGTGTACGCGCCGGGCGCACACGCGCCGCCGTGCCCCGTCAGGGGAAACGGCGCTTCACACGTACGAGTACCGGTCGGACTTTTCGGACCGCTTCCGAGCACTGTCGCCCGGGAATTGCCGCGAGGGGCAGGAGTCGCACCTCGATGACCTGCACCGAACTCTACCGTCCGGTGAGGGTAGAGTTGGGCTGCCGTGATGATCATCACCGAAGTCGCGCTGCGGGAAGCGGGCTGAGTCGGTCGGATGCCCTCGGCTCGGGGTATGCGACGGTGCCCCTCTCCGCGGCACGAGGGCGATCATCACCAAACGGTTAGCTTCCGGGCGACGAGCGCCCGCCCGCCCTCGAAGGCCCGGTACGGTCCCGGTGGCCCGAGGTGGTAGCGGTCGGTGAGGTCGCGGTGGGAGAACCGATTCACTGTGCCCTCGACGGTCACCAACCGCGGCGCGGCGGGCACCGACGAGCCCGTCGACAGCACGAGCAGGGTCCCGTCGGTCAGGTCCACGTCGCGGACGACGAACGCGCGTTCGTTGATGACCCGCTCGACGCTCGCGGTCACGGTGAGCTGGTCGCCCACCTCCGCCCGCGACCGTGCCCGGTGCGGTGGTGGGCGCCGGCGCGTTCTGCATCGGGGCCCTGGTGTTCGCGATCCGGCTGCCCTCAAGTGGTCCGGTGGTGACGTCGTTCGTCTTCGCGCTCGGCGTGATGGTCGCCCTGGTGCCGGAAGGGCTTCCGGCGACGATGTCGGTCGCCCTGGCGGTCGGCGTCCGGCGGATGGCGCACCACAAGGCGCTGATCAAGAAGCTGGTCGCGATGGAGACCCTGGGATCGACCACGGTGATCTGCACCGACTAGACCGGCACGTTGACGAAGGCCGAGATGACGGTGCAGGCGGTCTGGGTGCCCAACCAGATCCAGGCGGTGTCCGGGGCGGGTTACGAACCGGTCGGTGACGTCGAGGATCCGGAGACGCTGCGCGCACCTGCCCTGTGCTGCGATGCCAGCTCGTGGCCTGCGGTGTTCTGCTGCTGGCTGCGGACGAGATTCGCAAGGCCGTGCTGCGTGCACAGCGACGCCACGCGGGGTCGGTGATCGTAGGAACCGCAACGACCGGGCCATCGAACGCTGTTCGGTGATACCCGGCTCGCAAATTACATCGGTCCGACAGGTTCCAGCCAAGCCAGTCGGGAAACAGTTTGTCGGTGACGGTGAAGCCGGGATCCCCGGACCCGCGCTGAAATGATCGAGGAGCGTCCGATGCGCGCCTGTATTCGCGCCCGCCATACGCCGCCGAAGCGACACGTCCGTCATCTGATCGGAACCTCGGTAGCAGCCGGAGCAGACAGGCCGGACTTGAGGGGTCTTCTGGCCCTGATGGCCCTGACCATCTGCCGGTGGCGAGCGCAGACGGAGCACATCGTCGGGACGTGGCGCATTGGTCGCCCCGGAGAGCAGCGCGGCGCTCACGTTCCCGCTCAGATGATCAGTCGCGGCCGCCGCAGCAGACCGTTGGCCGCGACGGGCTGCTGACGATTGTCCGCATGACCGCCTCGCTGCCTCGGCAGACCGTCGTCATATAAGCGTGTACGGCACTATTTCCACTACCGGTAGGAAAGGCGGCGGTCCTGATGACCGCGACCCGCACCGCACCTCTGGACACCGCTTCCGCTTTCCATGTGGCGGCGGGGGAGCCGTTGGGTTCCGACGAGCTGTCACGCATCGACGCGTACTGGCGGGCGGCGAACTACCTGTCGGTCGGGCAGATCTACCTGATGGGTGACCCGTTGCTGCGCGAGCCGCTGCAACCGGCGCAGGTCAAGCCGCGGCTGCTGGGGCACTGGGGCACCACTCCCGGTCTGAACCTGCTCTACGCCCACCTGTCGCGGATCATCGCTGCGCGTGGCCGGGAGGTCATCTACGTGACCGGCCCGGGTCATGGTGGTCCCGGCCTGGTCGCGAACACCTGGTTGGAGGGCACCTACTCGGAGATATACCCGCGGATATCGCAGGACGCGGTCGGTATGCAGCGGTTGTTCACTCAGTTCTCCTTCCCCGGCGGCGTTCCGTCGCATGTCGCGCCGGAGACGCCTGGGTCGATTCACGAGGGCGGTGAGTTGGGCTACTCGCTGTCGCATGCCTACGGCGCGGCCCTGGACAATCCTGACCTGGTCGTGGCGTGTGTCATCGGTGACGGTGAGGCTGAGACCGGGCCGCTGGCCGCGTCGTGGCACTCGAATAAGTTCCTGGACCCGGTCGGTGACGGTGCGGTGCTGCCGATCCTGCATCTCAACGGTTACAAGATCGCCAACCCGACCGTCCTGGCCCGCATCGGTGACGACGAACTGAGCAAACTTCTCGAGGGGTACGGCCACAAGCCCTATCTCGTCGCCGGCGACGATCCCACCACCGTCCACCAGCTCCTCGCCGCCACCCTCGACGTCGTCTTCGACGAGATCGCCGAGATTCAGCGGGCAGCCCGCGAGGATGGGGTGACCGACCGGCCGCTCTGGCCGATGATCGTGCTGCGTACCCCCAAGGGGTGGACCGGCCCGGGGGTCGTCGACGGGCTGCAGGTGGAGGGGACGTGGCGTGCCCACCAGGTCCCGCTGACGGCGGCCCGCGACGACGCCGCTCACCTCGACTCCCTCCAGACGTGGATGCGTTCCTACCGGCCGGAGGAATTGTTCGACGCCGACGGCGCACCGCAGTCCTGGGTCGTCGACTGGCTGCCCCGAGGCGAGTTGCGCATGTCGGCGAACCCGCACACCAACGGCGGCCGGTTTCCCCGGGACCTGGAGTTGCCCGACTTCCGTGACTACGCGGTCAAGGCCGGTGAGATCGCCGAGGCGACGCGGGTGCTGGGCGGTTGGTTGCGCGACGTCCTGGCAGCCAACGTCCAGTACCGCAACTTCCGGCTCGTCGGCCCGGACGAGACCGAATCGAACCGGCTCGGCGCGGTCCTGGACACCACCGGCAAGGCGTGGCAGGCCCGAGTCGACGAGGTGGATCAGCACCTGGATCGGCACGGCCGGGTCATGGAGATCCTTTCCGAGACGACCTGCCAGGGCTGGCTGGAGGGTTACCTGCTGACCGGCCGGCACGGGCTGTTCTCCTGCTACGAGGCGTTCATCCACATCGTCGACTCGATGTTCAACCAGCACGCGAAGTGGCTCAAGACGACCCGGCACCTTGGCTGGCGCAGACCCGTGCCGTCGCTGAACTACCTGCTCACCTCGCACGTCTGGCGCCAGGACCACAACGGCACCTCCCACCAGGACCCCGGCTTCATCGACCATGTCGTCAACAAGAAGGCCGAAGTCGTCCGGGTCTACCTGCCACCGGACGCCAACACCCTGCTCTCGGTGGCCGATCACTGCCTGCGCAGCCGCGACTACGTCAACGTCATCGTCGCCGGGAAGCAACCCGCCCCAACCTGGCTCGACATGAACGAGGCCGCCCTGCACTGTGCCCGCGGCCTCGGCATCTGGGACTGGGCGAGCAACGACAACGGCGACCCCGACGTGGTGCTCGCCGCCGCCGGAGACGTACCGACCGGCGAGATCCTCGCCGCGACCGACCTGCTTCGCCACCACCTGCCCGACCTCAGGGTGCGGGTGGTCAATGTCGTCGACCTGATGCGCCTACAGCCCGACTCCGAGCACCCGCACGGCTTGCCGGACCCGGAGTTCGACGCCATCTTCACCACCGACCGGCCGGTCATATTGGCCTACCACGGCTACCCGTGGCTGATCCACCGGCTGACCTACCGGCGCACCAACCACCACAACCTGCACGTTCGCGGCTACAAGGAGGAAGGCACCACGACGACACCGTTCGACATGCTCGTCGTCAACGACATGGATCGTTTCCACCTCGTCATGGACGTCATCGACCGGGTTCCCGGCCTCGGCCGCAAGGCAGCCGTCCTGCGCCAGCAGATGGTCGACAAACGCGCCGAGCACCGCGCCTACGTGCGGCGTACCGGCGAGGACCTGCCCGAGATCCGCGACTGGGTGTGGCCGCACACGCCCTGACCGGCCTCACGTCCATCGATGCAAGAGGAGATCCGACCATGAGCACTGACGCTTCCATCCGGGCCGCCGACACCCGCGCCGAGGCCCGGGCGCTGTCCGCCGCCGCAGCAGCGGCTGGCCACGCCCCGTCGATTCACAACACGCAACCCTGGCGGTGGCGTCTAAGCAGCAACGAGCTGCACCTCTACCTCGATCACAGCCGGGGCCTCGAGATCACCGACCCCGACTCCCGCCTCGCCGTCCTGAGCTGCGGTGCCGCGCTGCACCACGCGCTGGTCAGCCTCGCCGCCGCCGGCTGGCACACGCTCGTCGCCCGAATGCCGGACCCCGCGCACCCCGACTACCTGGCGCGGGTGCGCCTCGACCAGCGAATCCCGGTCACCCCGGCTGCGGTACGCCACCAGCAAACCATCGCTCTACGGCACACCGACCGCAGGCCCGTCGTGAGTGACCCGGTCGCCGCCGACAAGCTGCACTCCATCGTCACGGCCGTCGAATCCGCCGGCGCTCACCTACACCTGCTCCAGCCCGACCAGGTGTACGACCTGGCCACCGCCGTCGATCACGCCCAGCGCACCGAGGCCGACGAGGTCGCCTGGCAGGCCGAGCTCGCCTACTGGACCGGCGGCACCCGGCCGCTCGGCACCGGCATTCCGGATTCCGCCATCGGTGATCGTGCCCCGCAGACGACCGTTCCCGGTCGCGACTTCGGCCACTACGGCGACCTGCCCATCTCCGAGGCCCACGAGAACGCCGCCACCTTCGCGATCCTCTACGGGCCTGAGGACGGCAAACTCGATTGGCTCCGTGCCGGCGAGGGGCTCTCCGCCGCCTGGCTCTGCGCCACCGAACTTGGTGTGTCCGTCCTGCCGTTGAGCGCCACGATCGAAGTGGCCGTCACCCGTGAGCATCTGCGGCGCCTGCTGGCCGACCTCGGTCACCCGCAGCTCGTGCTGCGCTTCACTACCGCGGACCCGGCCGGCACCGCCGCTCCGCACACCCCGCGAATCCCCGCCGAACAGGTCATCGAGCGGGCCTGACCAGCCGTCGCGCACCACCGGCCCCGCGCGGCTGTCACCACGATCGAAAAGGCGGCGAACCACAATGATCGAATCGAAGACGCAGGTCGCACCGGATGCGGGCTCGGAGCCCCGGCTGACCGGCGATCTGCGCACCGCCTCGGCCGATGCCGGTGGCCTGTCGTCGGGCGACGCCGCGGCGCGGTTGGCGCGTGACGGCGGCAACGTCCTGCCGACGCCGCGACCCACACCGCTGTGGCGACGGATTTTCACGCAGTTGCGCGACCCGCTGGTGCTGGTCCTGCTCGCCGCGGCAGGGTTCACCCTGGCGACCGCCGACTTCACCGACGCGGCCGTCATCCTGCTGGTCATCGCCGTCAACACCGCCGTCGGCGTGCTCCAGGAGATCAAGGCGGAGCGGGCCATCACCGCCCTGTCCGCCCTGACCGCCCCGGCGGCCCGGGTGGTCCGCGACGGCAGGCAACGCGAAGTTCCCGCGGCTGACCTGGTCACGGACGACCTGCTGATCCTGGCCGAAGGTGACGTCGTACCCGCGGACGCCCGCCTCGTGGAGTCGGTCGCGCTGCTCGTCGACGAGGCGGCGCTGACCGGAGAATCCGCGCCCGTCGACAAATACCTCGCCGCCACCGACGCGGATCCGACGCCGGCCGCGTCGGCAGTCGTATCGGCCGGCACGGTCGTCGTCCGGGGCCGCGGACGTGCCGTCATCACCGCGACCGGCGCGGACAGCGCGATGGGCCGCATCGCCTCCATGATGGTCACCAGCCCAGGCCTGACGCCCCTGCAGCGTCGCCTGGCCGGCGTGGGCCGCCAGCTCGCTGTCGGCGCGCTGTTGCTCTGCGGGCTGGTCCTGGCCCTCGGCCTGATGCGCGGACAACCGCTCCAGCTGATGATCGTCACCGCGATCAGCCTGGTGGTGGCCGCCGTACCGGAGTCACTGCCGGCGGTGGTCACCCTCAGCCTTGCTCTGGGCGCACGCCGGATGACCGCCCGCCACGCCGTGATCCGCAGGCTGCCGGCGGTGGAGACCCTCGGATCGGTGACGATCCTGGCCACCGACAAAACCGGCACCCTCACCGAGGGCACCATGGTCGTACGGCAGCTGTGGACCCCCCACGGGGATGCCTCGGTCAGCGGGTTCGGCTTCGCCCCGGACGGGCAGATCCACCGAGACGGCCAGAACATCGTCGCCGACCAAGCCGGCGACCAGGCCCCCGACCTCGTGGAGCTGATGCGGGCGGCCGTGCTCTGCAACGATGCGTCACTGCGAGCGCCCAGCCCCGACAACGACGACTGGATGGCCGTCGGTGACCCCACCGAGGCGGCGCTCCTGACCGCCGGCGGCAAGCTCGGCATCGACGTCGACGCGCTGCACCAGGCGTTTCCCCGGCATGCTGAGGCGCCCTTCGACAGCGACCGCAAACGGATGAGCACCGCACACCCGTTGGCCACCGGCCGCGTATGGACCATCTGCAAGGGAGCCCCGGAGGCGCTGCTGCAGCCGGCGGTCCTCACCGACCACCCCGACGTGCTGCGTCAGGCCACCGACCGCGCCGACACCCTTGCCCGAGAGGGATACCGGGTCCTCGCCGTGGCCCAGGCCGAACGCGACACCGTGCCCGGCGACGCCGCAGGCTACGAGCACAGCCTGCGACTACTGGGCCTAGTGGCGATCCTCGACCCGCCGCGCGCGTCCGCCGCAACCACCATCGCCGCGTGCCGCGACGCCGGCATCACCCCGGTCCTCATCACCGGCGACCACCCCGCCACCGCCACCGCGATCGCCACCGAACTACGCATCATCGACGCCGGCGAGACCGCGGTCGACTGTCGTACCACCGATCCCGGCCCGGCAGCCACCCGCGGCGTACGGGTCTTCGCCCGCGCCACCCCGCAGCAGAAGGTCGCCATCATCGACGCCCTGCGTGCCGCCGGTGAGGTCGTCGCGATGACCGGCGACGGCGTCAACGACGGCCCGGCGCTGCACCGCGCCGACATCGGAGTGGCCATGGGCAAGCGCGGCACCGAAGTCGCCCGCCAAGCCGCCGACCTGGTCCTGGCCGACGACGAACTCGCCACCGTCGTCGCCGCTGCGCAGGAGGGCCGGCGTGTCTATGCCAACATCCGCCGGTTCCTGCTCTACGCCCTGTCCGGCGGCGCCGCCGAGATCGCCGTGATGCTCGTCGGGCCGTTCGTCGGCCTGCCCCTGCCGCTGCTCCCGGCCCAGATCCTCTGGATCAACCTACTCACCCACGGCCTGCCCGGCCTGGCCATGGGCAGCGAACCCGCCGACCCCGACGGCATGCGCCAGCCCCCACGCCCGCCGGCCGAAACCGTCCTCGGCGCCGGGCTGTGGCAACGGGTCCTGCGCGTCGCGGCGGTCATCGCCGCCGTCACGATCGGCGTCGGCGTGTGGGCGCACACCACGGACCGGCCCTGGCAGACCCTGACGTTGCTCGCCCTGGGCCTCACCCAACTCGCCGTGGCCCTGGGGTCACGCGCCCGCCCCGGCACCACGGCCAACCCCATGCTGTTCGCCGCCGTCGGCGCCGCTCTGCTGCTGCAACTCGCCGCCATCTACGCCCCACCGCTGCGCGAGTTGCTCGGCACCGAACCGGTCGCCGCCACCGACCTGCTGATCGTGACGGCCGTGTCCGCCCTGGGCTACGCCGCCATCCGCCTCGACCGCCGCATCCACTCGACCCCGCCACCACCAGCGGAGGTTGGTAGGCCCATTCCGGAGTCGACCTGAGCTGGCCGGGCGGCTTACAAACGAGACTGACAGGATCCTTCATGCAGAAGTTCTCCCTGACCGCACTGGCCCACCAGCAGCTCACACTCGCGCACGCCGCTTCCAGCGGCCGTAGTAGCTCCACCGTTTACGGCGGTCACGAGCACCAACTCCGGCAGACGATGATCGCGCTGACCGCCGGTCAGATGCTCAGCGAACACGAGAACCCCGGCGAGGCCACAGTCCACGTCCTGCACGGCCGGGTCCGGCTCGGCGCTGGCGAAACGTCCTGGGACGGCGCGCCTGGCGACCTGCTGATCGTGCCGGACCGCCGGCACACCCTGGAAGCGCTCGAAGACACCGCGGTGCTGCTCACCGTTACCAAGCACCCATGACCGGCCCGCCTCACCGCCCATCCCACCGCCGTGGCGCCGGGCATACCGACAATTCATCAGTGTCCACCGGAGGTACACCATGACCGGCCCACCCATCCTTGTCGGAGTCGACGGGTCCGACTGCAGCCTCGTCGCGGTCGACCTCGCAGTCCGCGAGGCCGCACTACGCGGACGCCCGGTACGCGTCGTCTACTGCGACCCGTGGGCCGACCACCCCGCCTGGGCACACAGCGACCCGGCCGGCGAACTGACGGGCGGTCTGCTGTCCGACCCGCAGGCGGCCATCCGGGCCGCCATCGACCGAGCGGCCACCGACGAGGTATCGGTGACCGGCGAGGTGCTGGCCGGGAACCCGACCACCGTCCTGATCCGCGAGTCAGCCGACGCGGATCTCCTCGTACTGGGACACCGCGGCCGGGGCGGCTTTCCCGAGTTGCTGCTCGGTTCGGTCGCGGTGACGGTGGCCGCGCACGCCGCCTGCCCTGTCCTGATCACACGCGGCACGTCAACGACCGGAGGTGAGATCCTGATCGGTGTGGACGGCTCACCGGGCAACCACGCCGCCATCGGTTTCGCATTCCACGAGGCCGTGCTTCGCAAGGCTGACCTGCGGGCTCTGCACACTCGGCAAGACTCGTCTAGCACCGACGACGCTTCAACGCTCGAGAGCGACCCCGGGTCCGAACACGTCGACCACGACCAGGTTCTGACCGAAGCGCTGTCGGGCTGGTCGCAGAAGTACCCACAGGTGGTCGTGCATCGGCAACTGGCGACCGGCCGAGCGGCACACGCGCTCGTCACCGCCAGCGACCGCGCCCAACTCGTCGTCCTCGGGGCCCGCGGACGCGGTGGGCTTCGTGGTCGGCGCCTCGGTTCGGTCAGCCACGCCGTCCTGCACCACGCGGCCTGCCCGGTCACCATCGTGCACGACGCATCGCAAGAACAAGGGGCCGCGACGACATAGACACGGTCCCACCATCGCCAACGAAGCACATCAGTCGCTGTGTCGGGGCGGCGACACTGCGCGCCGTTGATCTTCACCGAGCCCGACGCGGTCACCACCCTGCAGCGACCCAACCGATCGGCGCCACCGATCAGGCCGTGAGCCGTGCTGCTCGCGAGCCGGTGAGGCGGGTGATAGCAACTCAGGCCGTCGGCCCGCTCGACGGTCGGCGATGCGCTCCGTGGCTTGACCGTAGGCGTACGCTGACAGCCGAAGCAGCCGCTCTGGTCCCCGGTGGTGCCCCTAGCCCCAGGCACATCACCGGGAGCCTTGGATGCTTGTTCCGTCGATGCGCGTCGCGCCGGACCCCGAGACGGTCACTGATCTTGTCAAGCGGATCGGTGATCGCGACCAGGCCGCCTTCGGTCACTTCTACCGCTGTCTTGTCCGCACCATCTTCACGCAATTGTCCGACAGCCTGGGCAGCACGGCGCTCGCTGTGTCCGTGACGCGGGCGGTCTTCGTGGAGGTGTGGCGGCTCGCACCGACGTCCGTTTCCGCCGACCTCGACGGGCTCGCCTGGGTGAGCGATATCGTCGCCCGCCGCGCCGCAGCTCAACTCCCTGACTCCAGGTGGCGGTACAACTCCAGCCAACCGGTCGAGTAGCAGATTCCAGGCCGAGGTGTGCGTTGCCATCCGGCTGATCGTCGCATCCGGCCTGGACCTGCCGACTGATCGGGTGCGGACTTGTCGAGGGAGGGTTTCGGCACGTCGGCCTCAGACGGTGAGGGCCGCCCGGGACCCTGGGTCAGCTACCGGCATCTGTCTGTCGAGGACCATTTGGTTGGAGCAAATTGTGAATGAGCTTTCCAGCGGGGTCAGATCCCGACTCCGGGCTTCGGGGCCCTGTTCAGGGTCGCCGGATCCGCCGGGGACGGTCGCGCCCGACGGAACCGGCCCGGTCGTACCCCAGTGTCGGTGAGCACCGAACGCAGGCTCCGGCTGTGGGCCCTGGTCGTCGCCGAAGCGCGGGGTGCCACCGTCTCGGTCGAGCACGCCTGCGCCGTTGCAGTGGCGGTGGCCGGTGTCGATTGCGCCGCCGTCGCGGTGTCACTGCGCGACACCCCGCGGGAGGTGCTGGGTGCCAGTAACGTGGTGGCCTCCCACCTGGAGGAGTTGGCCCTCACTTTGGGCGAGGGCCCTTCCGTCGACGCGATCAGTGGCGCTCCCGCGTTGGTCGCGGACCTGGCGGCGCCGCACTGCCAGGCTCGCTGGCCAATATTCGCGAAGGCAGCCATGGCCATCGGGGTCCACGCGGTGTTCGCGCTGCCGCTGCAAATCGGCGGGATCCGTCTCGGCGTACTGGACCTCTATCGCCTGCGAGCCGGGAAACTCGACGACGAGCAGTTGGCCGACGCTCTGGTGATGGCTGACACGGTGCGCGCGATGCTGCTCGACGGGCTGCCGGAGAAACGCCCGGACCAGGACAATCAGTGGACCGAGCAGTCGGGCCTGCGGCATCCCGAGGTGCATCAGGCCACCGGAATGATCAGCGTCCAGCTAGGTTCTGTCTCGCGGATCATGAATCTCGCTCGTTAGGCCTGTGTGGCACGAGGCGATCTGACGAACCATGAGTGGGCTGTGCTGGCGCCGC